>NZ_JBQCEE010000113.1:0-6603 GCF_051960575.1 Jatrophihabitans sp. | reverse complement strand
GACCGCCCGGGCACCGGCCTCGGGCTGTCGATCGTGAAGACGATCGTCGATCGCCACGGGGGGCGTCGCGAGGTGTCGTCCGAGCCCGGGGCCGGCTCGACGTTCACCGGAAACCATACGCTAGCGCGGGTGGCGGCCGCGGGGGGCGCCGCGGGGGTCACCGCCCCGCGCCAGGCCCCCGCGGGCGCGGCTGGCGGAGGGTCAACGTCGAGCCGGCCCCGGGCTCGGACGACACCTCGAGACGCCCCCCGTGGCGATCGACGATCGTCTTCACGATCGACAGCCCGAGGCCGGTGCCCGGGCGGTCGCCGGCGGTGGACGCACGGAAGAAGCGGTCGAACAGCTTCGCCTGCTCGGCGGCCGGGATGCCGACCCCGGTGTCGGTGACCGCCACGTGCACGACGTCCGAGGTCGAGGTCGAGGTCAGGCGCACGCGCACCCGGCCGTCGTCCGGCGTGTACTTCGACGCGTTCGACAGCAGGTTCACCACCGCCCGCTCGAGCTGTCGGGCGTCGCCGAGCACCGGCCACAGGCCGCCGTCGGGCAGCTCGATGCCGAAGGCCTGCCCGCGCCGGGCGAAGATCTGCTCCAGCGACGCGGCTGCCTCGCGCACGACCGCGCCGAGGTCGACGATCTCCTCCGCCTCGCGCCGCACCGGGCCGGACGCGTCCAGGCGGGCCATCGTCAGCAGGTCCTCGACCAGCTCGGTCAGCCGCGTGGCGCTGCGGTGGGCGGCACCGAGCAGCGGGCGGCGCTCGGGGTCCTCCTCGTCCTCGAGCAGCAGGTCGAGCAGCCCGGTGATCGCGGTGAGCGGCGTGCGCAGTTCGTGCGACACCGTGGCGACGACGTCCTTGCGCATGCGGTCGATCTCGCGCAGGCGGGCGGCGGCCGCGCGCTGCTGCTCGAGCGCGTCGAGCAGGGCGCGTTCCGACTCGAGGCGGGTCGCCATCTCCTCCGCGTTGGCGCGGCGCAGCTCCTCGGCCGCGGCGCGGGCCTCGGTGATGTCCTGCGAGGTGCCGAACAGGAACGGGCGCCCGTCGTCGTCGGTGCGGAAGCGGCCGCGCGCGTGCAGCCAGCGGATGCTGCCGTCGGGCCAGCGCACCCGGTGCTCGAACTCGTACGGCCGCCGCTCGCGCAGCGAGTCACGCACGACCGCGAGCACGTGCTCGCGGTCGTCCGGATGCAGTCCGGCGATGTACTCGTCGTAGGTGACGACCCGGCGCTCGGCCGGCATGCCCCAGAGCCGGCTCATCTCGGCGCTCCAGTGCACCTGCCCGCCGTCGATGTCGTACTCGAAGCTGCCGACGCGGCCGACCCGCTGGGCCTCGGCGAGCAGGGCCTCGCTCGCCTGCAGCTGCTGCACGCTCGCCGACAGCTCGGCCGTGCGGCGGGCCACTGCGGCCTCGAGCGTGCGCTCGGCCTCGCGGCGCTCGCGCCCGCGCTCGGTCGTCAGGCCGGCGACGAGCAGGCCGGTCAGCGCGCAGACCCCGGTGAAGGCCTGCAGGTGCAGCATGCGGGTGATGACGCCGCCGTCGCCGAACTCGCCGACCCTGGTCGCCGCGGCGATGTCCGCCAGCAGCGCGACGAGCAGCCCGGACGGCGCAGCACCGGCCACGCCGAAGCGCAGCGCCGACCACACGATCGCCGGCAGCACGACGAACTGCAGCCCGCCGTGCGAGAGCAGGCCGAGCCAGCCGACGACGCCGGTGAGCACGAGCGCCGCGCCCCACTCGGCCAGCCGCGCGCGGCCGGCGGTGCGCACCAACCGCGGCACCGCCGGGAGCAGCACCAGCACGGGCGTCACGACGAGCACGCCCGTGGCGTCGCCGGCCCACCAGACGAACCAGGTGCGCCAGTGCGCGGACGCGTCGACGAGATGCAGCCCGACGGTGCCGAGGCTCGCGCTGACCACCGTGGCGGCCACGCCCACCAGCACGAAGCTCGCCGCGTCGCGCAGCCGCCGGAAGTCGCGGTGGAAGCGGACGCCCCGCAGCACGGCGACCGCGACCACCGGCGCGAGCACATCGCCCAGCACGATCAGGGCGGCCGCCCGCGGATCGCTCACGGTGAGCTCGACGGCGGCGGCCCCGAGCGCGACGCCAGGCCACGCGCGCAGCCCCAGCACCAGCAGCGCCGCGACGGCCACGCCGGTCGGCGGCCAGAACGGGCTCACCGCGAACTGGGTGGCGAAGAGGAGACCGAGGCGGGACGCGAGGAAGTAGACCGCCGCGACGGCGAGTGCCCGCAGCACGGCATGCCACACGGCAGCACGACGAACCGCAGCGACGCTCTCGGTCACAAGCTAACACTAACTTCATCTGCACCGGTCGGTCGCCGGGCGATGGTCCCGCCGGCGTTCCGCCGTCGGTCCCGAGCAGGTCAAGAGGGGCAGACCACTCGCAACGGCGCGCACCCTGCCATAGCGGTCGCCTATGACCTGGTCGCGACTTGCTGGCTACCGGCCCCCACGTCCCGCCGGGACGCTGGGGATGTGACGACGACGCACGATCAAGTCCCTGCGCGCCCGGCCCGGGCGACGCCGTCGCGGGCCCGCGCGCTCGGGCAGTCGCTGCCCGCCCTTGCAGCTCTCGTCCTGACCACGGTGGCGGCGACGGCAGCCGGCGCGCGATGGCCGGTCGTCGGCGCGCCGGTCGTGGCGGTCGTGCTCGGGGTCGTCGCCGGCCGCCCGGTGCGGCGGTGGACGACCCGGACGCCACGCGTGCTGCGAGTGACGCAGGAACGCGGGTTGCAGCTCGCCGTGGTGCTGCTCGGCGTCCACCTCTCCCTTCGCGAACTCGGCCATATCGGCGTGGGTTCGCTGCCGGTGATGCTCGGGACGTTGGCCGTGTGCCTCATCGTCGCGCGCGTCGTCGGCGGACGACTGCGGGTGCCGCGCGACCTTCGCGTCCTCATCGGCGCCGGCACCGGCATCTGCGGAGCGTCCGCGATCGCGGCGGTGAGTTCGACCATCCGCGCACGCCACGACGACGTCGCCTACGCGATCAGCACGATCTTCGTCTTCAACATCGTCGCCGTGCTGACGTTCCCGCCCGTGGGGCATCTGCTCGGGATGTCGGGGCAGCGCTTCGGGGTCTTCGCCGGGACGGCGGTCAACGACACCTCCTCGGTCATCGCCGCGGCACAGAGCTTCGGCGGCGACGCCGAGTCGCATGCGGTCGTCGTGAAGCTCGTGCGGACCCTGATGATCGTGCCGATCTGCCTCTGGCTGGGCTCCCGGGCACCCGCCGGTGCGCCCCGACCTGGGGGACGCGTCCGCGAACGGGTGCGGGCGACGACCGGCCTGATCCCGACGTTCCTGGTGGCCTTCGTCGGCGTCGTGGCGCTGAACAGCGCGGGCGGCATCCCGACGGCCGTCGCGCGGGTCCTCGGTGACCTGTCGCCGGTGCTGGTCACCGCCGCGCTGGCAGCGATCGGGTTGTCGGTCGACGTGCGGGCCCTCCGCCGGGCCGGCGCGCGACCACTCGTGCTCGGGCTGGTGCTCTGGATCGTCGTCTCGCTCACCAGCCTGGGCCTGCAGGCCTCGCCCCTGTGAGACAGTCCGCCACGTGCCGCTCCCGCCCTGGATCACCGACCTGCGCAGCCTCGATCTCCTGCTGTCGGTGGCCGAGCTGGGTAGCGTCGGACGCGCTGCGGCCGAGCATCACATCAGCCAGCCGAGCGCCAGCGAACGGCTCAACCGGCTCGAGCGGCAACTCGGTGTCGAACTGCTGATCCGCACCACGCAGGGCAGCCGGCTCACGCCGGCCGGTGAGGCGGTCGCGACCTGGGCACGCGAGGTGGTGAGTGCCGCCCACGCCATGGCCGACGGCGTCGGTTCGCTGCGGACGGGCGGCGTCCCGCGTCTCGCCGTCGTCGCGAGCCTCACGGTCGCCGAGTACCTGCTGCCGGGCTGGCTCCTGGACCTGCGTCGACGGCACGCCGACGCCACCATCAGCGCCGGGGTCGCCAACAGTCACGACGTGTGCGACGCCGTCCGCGCCGGCCGGGTCGACCTCGGCTTCATCGAGAGCCCCGACCTGCCGCCCGACCTGCACTGCCTGACGGTCGGTGTCGACCGTCTCGCGCTCGTCACCCGCTCGGGCGACGTGCCGCCCACAGGCCTCACGGTCCGGGAGCTCACCCGGCTCCCCCTGCTCGTCCGCGAGCCGGGCTCCGGCACGCGGGAGACCTTCCTGCGTGCGCTGTCCGACGCGCTCGGCGAGCCGCCGGAACTGCCGGACGCCACCGAGCTCGGCTCGACCGCGACCATCCTCGCCACGGCCCGGGCCGGCGGCGGGATCGGTGTCATCAGCGCCCGGGCCGCGGCGTCCGCCGTCCGTAGCGGCGAGCTGTCCGAGCTGGCAGTCGACGGCCTCGAGCTCGATCGACCCCTGTCCGCCGTGTGGCGGGGGCGGCGCCCGCCGCCCCTGGCCGCCGAACTGATCGGGATCGCCCAGGGCACGGTGCAGGCAGCACCCTCGTGACCGGTGCGCGCGATGGTCCCGCCGGCGTTCCGGCCGTCGATCGCGAGCAGGTCGAGCCGCCCGAAGCACCCGCACCGGGCGTACCGGTTGCCTTGTCGGCACTCGGGGGACGTGCCAGGGTCTGCGCGTGAGCACTGCCAACGTCGCCACGTCGACCACCGACGTCATCCCCGCCTACGCGCACCGCACCGTGAGCCGCTCGATGCTCATCTGGGCGGCCGGGCACGACTCGATGGCCGCAGCGCACGCGGCGCTCGTGAAGTGGGTCGTCGACAACGGCTTCGACGGCGTCGTCGGCGTCCGGTGCGAGATCACCGCCAACGTCCATGGCACCACCCGGACGCACAACCTGGGCACCTTCGCCGATGTCCAGGGCCAGACGGCGAGCAAGTTCCTGTACACGATGTACGGCACCGCGATCAGCTACGCGGACTGACCGGGCGACCTGCCTCCCGGCGTGCCGGTGCGCGGTGGCGGGTGAGAGCGGGCGACGGGAATCGAACCCGCACCATCAGTTTGGAAGGCCGCTCCGGGCAAGTTTCGGGCAATGTCGCGTTGTGCCGCCAAGTGCTTGCAAGTCCCATTTTCGCTGGCCTAGAAGCACTTGGACGAGATCGGTAAATGTTGACTCGATCCGGCCTCGCAGGAAATTCTTGCGGATCCGCTGCGGACTCGGGTAGATCATGTTCGATTAACTCACCGATAATTCTGCAATCGAACAGAGCGTGGACTCGAATCTGACCTTGGTCAGCGGACATGGCCGCGTCCCCGTGGGTCAAGCGATTGGCTCACTGGACGCGCCGCCCCGACATGGTCATACTTATGACCATGTCGGAGTTCGCGTCGTTGGCGGAAGCGAAGGCTCATCTCTCTGAGCTGGTCGCCCGCGTCAGTGCGCAGCACGAGCGGGTGACCGTCACCGTGCACGGCCGGCCCAGCGCGGTCCTCCTCGCCGTCGACGATCTCGAGGCACTCGAAGAGACGATCGCCGTGCTTTCGGACGGCGCCGCGCTCCGCGCGCTGAGAGAGGCTGACGCCGAACTCGCTCGAGGCGAGGGCGAAGACGCCGACACGCTCGCCGCCGCGATGCGTGCCCGGCGAGCGAGTGCGTGAGCGGAGGGCGCTACCAACTCGTCGTTGCTCCGACTGCTCGTCGACAGCTCGCGGAGGAGCTGCCCGAGCCGGTTGCCTTCGCTGCATACGAGTTCATAATTGGTCCGCTGCTCGACAATCCGCATCGCGTCGGCAAGCGTCTGCGTCCCCCGCTCGACGACCGGTACAGCGCGCGGCGCGGCACCTACCGTGTGATCTACCGCGTCGAGGACACCAGGCAGATGGTCACCGTTGTCGGCGTCTTCCCTCGTTCGGATGCGTATCGAACGCAGTGAACCGGCGTATTGGCCGGCGCGGACTGCTCCGAAATCAGCGATCTGCAACGGGCCGTGACGCGGACCGCGTGCTCGACCACGTCCACCGCAGTGCTCGACCATGCCGACGGCAGTGCACGACCATGCCGAGTTCCGAGCGGATTGGACGATCTCGGTCCAGGCGCTGTCATGCCGGTGGTCGATAGGTCGCTCCTCACGCTTGACGGCTGGAACCGCACAGCACCAGGGGCCGCTAAGTTCGGATCATGAACCAGCGGTGGGACTCGTTCCGTAGAACGCCAGCTCTGGCCTTCCTCACCGCCCTCGTAGCGTGGATCTTGTACAGACACTTCTTGGGACATGAGTCTTGGGGGCGCAGTGCGGTCTTTGCGATCTTGTTCGCGTGTTTGATCACTGCGACTTTCGAGGTGGTCAAGCGTAGGAGGCGTTGAGCACGACGACGCGGTGGGTTCGGTCGGCTGAATCTGGGAATCTTGTGCACGTGCACACGTTGCTGGTGATCGGCGCGATCGTCGTGTGCTTCCTCGTCATGGCACTGTCCTCAAAGGCGCAGACCGGCGACCCGTGGGCGGGCGGTCGACCACCTTGGCCCACTCGATCTGAGTTGCGACGTTGGAGGGCCCGTCGGCGAGACCGCTCGGAGTAGTGCGCGACCATGCCGCTGTCGTCGCGGAGCGCGACCATGCCGCTGTCGTCGCGGAGCGCGACCATGCCGCTGTCGTCGCGGAGCG
>NZ_JBQCEE010000112.1:0-5516 GCF_051960575.1 Jatrophihabitans sp. | reverse complement strand
CTCCGGACAGGTTGTTTCTGGCATTCACAGCAAGCAGAACAAAAGAGACGGCCGTCACCCTATCTGGAAGGTGACGGCCGTCGTCTGGGAATTGATCAAGCCTCCGCGGCGGTGTCCTCTAGCAGGTTGCGGGTGCGGTTCGAGTCGACCGGGATGCCGGGACCCATGGTCGTCGAGAAGGTGACCTTCTTGAGGTACTTGCCCTTCGCGGCCGACGGCTTGCTACGCAGCACCTCGTCCAGCGCGGCCGCGTAGTTCTCGACCAGCTGCTGCGGCGAGAACGACGTCTTGCCGATGATGAGGTGGAGGTTGGCCTGCTTGTCGACGCGGAACGCGATCTTGCCGCCCTTGATGTCCTGGACGGCCTTGGCGACGTCCGGGGTGACCGTGCCGGTCTTCGGGTTCGGCATGAGACCGCGCGGGCCGAGCACGCGGGCGATGCGGCCGACCTTCGCCATCTGGTCGGGGGTCGCGATGGCGGCGTCGAAGTCGAGGAAGCCGTTCTGGATGTCGGCGATCAGGTCGTCGCTACCGACGCGGTCGGCGCCGGCGGCCTCGGCCTCGGCGGCCTTGTCACCGGTCGCGAAGACGATGACGCGGGCGGTCTTGCCGGTGCCGTGCGGCAGGCTGACGGTGCCGCGCACCATCTGGTCGGCCTTGCGCGGGTCGACGCCGAGCCGGAGGGCGACCTCGACCGTGCCGTCGAACTTGGTCGGGGACGTCTCCTTGGCCAGGTTGGCGGCCTCGAGCGGGCTGTAGATCTTGCCGGCCTCGATGAGCTCGGCGGCCTTCGTGTAGGACTTGCTGCGCTTCACTGCGGTGCTTCTCTCTGGTCAGTGGTCAGCGGACGCGACCCGGTGCCGCGTCCTCCCACGGTGGGTGAGGGCGTCAGCCCTCGACGGTGATGCCCATCGAGCGGGCGGTGCCGGCGATGATCTTGGCGGCCTGCTCGACGTCGTTGGCGTTGAGATCTTCCATCTTGGTCTGGGCGATCTCGCGCACCTGGTCCATGGTCACCTTGGCGACCTTGGTCTTGTGCGGCTCGCCGCTGCCCTTGTCGACACCGGCGGCGGCCAGCAGCAGGCGGGCGGCCGGCGGGGTCTTGGTGACGAAGGTGAACGAGCGGTCCTCGTAGACCGAGATCTCGACGGGGACGATCTGCCCGCGCTGCGACTCGGTCGCGGCGTTGTACTGCTTGCAGAACTCCATGATGTTGACGCCGTGCTGGCCGAGCGCGGGGCCGACCGGCGGCGCCGGGTTCGCGGCGCCCGCCTTGATCTGCAGCTTGATGATCGCGGCGAGCTTCTTCTTGGGAGGCATGACTTCTCTTCTTCTCGACGGGGTGTTTCGACGGGCGCGGGCTTAGAGCTTCGCGACCTGGCTGAAGGCCAGCTCGACGGGCGTCTCGCGGCCGAAGATGGACACCAGGACGTGCAACTTCTGGTGCACCGGGTCTATTTCGCTGATCGTCGCCGGCAGGGTGGCGAACGGGCCGTCCATGACCGTGACCGACTCGCCGACGTTGTAGTCGACGACCTCGATCTTGGGCTTGTCGACACCGGCCGCCGCGGCCTTGCCGCCGCCGGCCACCGCCGCGGCGCGCTTGCTGGCCGGGGCGAGGATCTTCACGACCTCGTCGATGGAGAGCGGCGACGGACGCGACGTGGCGCCGACGAAGCCGGTGACGCCCGGGGTGTTCCGGACGGCGCCCCACGACTCGTCGTTGAGGTCCATGCGCACCAGGATGTAGCCCGGGAAGACCTTGCGCTGCACCTGCTGGCGCTTGCCGTTCTTGATCTCGACGACCTCTTCGGTCGGCACCTCGACCTGGAAGATGTAGTCCTCCATGTCCAGGCTCTGGATGCGGCTCTCGAGGTTGGTCTTCACCTTGTTCTCGTAGCCCGCGTACGAGTGCACGACGTACCAGTCGCCGAACTGGGTGACCAGCTGCTTGCGTAGCGCCTCGACCGGGTCCTCGTCCTCGTCGACCGTGTCGACGGGCTCGTCGGCCTGCTCGGCCTCGGCGGCCGGCTCGTCCGCGCTGGTGTCGCCCGCCTCGTCGTCGGCCTCGGTGATCTCGTCGGCCTCGTTCTCGGCGCTGTCCGCCACCGGGTCGGCGATGCCGGGCTCGTCGTCGACGGAGGCGGCCGCCTCCTCCGGCGAGGGTGCGTCGTCGTCGTCCGCGCCGAGCAGGTGCGCGGCCTCGCTGTAGTCCAGGCGCTCGGCGTTGTTCGAGGAGCCGCCGGCCGGTGAGCTGAACGGGTCGTCCAGCCCGCGCGCGGCGGCGTCGTCGTACTCGGACACGATCTCTCTTCTCTTGGGCGATCTTGCTCGGGATGGTGGGCCGGGGCGGAGCGCCTCAGCCGAACAGCGTCAGGACCAGCTTGGCGAAGCCGATGTCCAGACCCGCGACGATCGCGACCATGATCGCGACGAACACGATCACGACGATGGCGTAGGTGACGAGCTCGCTGCGTGACGGCCACAGCACCTTGCGCATCTCGCCGACGCTCTCGCGCACGAGACGCACCGGCTTGCCGCCCCGGCCGGGGGCCTGGCGCGACGGGGTCGCGTCCGAGCGGGTGGCAGTCATGACCTACTCCTCGTCAGCGGGAACACTGCTTCACAACAGCGCAGGGGCGACAGGACTCGAACCTGCAACCGCCGGTTTTGGAGACCGGTGCTCTACCAATTGAGCCACGCCCCTAGAGCGTGAGCCCCCGAATCGCGCGCATGCTTGCGCAGAGTCTCGGGGACCCGATGGAGCAGTCTACGCAGGACGCCGCGCGGTCTCCAAACCTCGCCCCGATCGCGGTGGACCGGTCTGGAACGATGGGACGCATGGGAGCACGCGTATCCGACCGCATCGGGGCCATCGCCGAGTCCGCCACCCTGGCCGTGGACGCGAAGGCCAAGGCGCTCAAGGCCGCCGGCCGCCCGGTGATCGGCTTCGGCGCCGGCGAGCCCGACTTCCCCACCCCCGACTACATCGTCGAGGCGGCCGTCGCGGCCGCCAGGCAGCCGAAGTACCACCGCTACACGCCGGTGGCCGGCCTGCCCGAGCTGCGCGAGGCGATCGCCGCGAAGACCCTGCGCGACACCGGCTACTCGGTCGGCGCGGCGCAGGTGCTCGTCACCAACGGCGGCAAGCAGGCCGTCTACAACGCCTTCGCCACCCTGCTCGACCCGGGCGACGAGGTGCTGCTGGTGGCGCCGTACTGGACGACCTACCCGGAGGCGATCAAGCTCGCCGGCGGTGTGCCGGTCGAGGTGGTCACCGACGAGACGTCCGGATACCTCGCGACCGTCGAGCAGCTCGAGGCGGCCCGCACCGACCGCACCAAGGTGCTGCTGTTCGTCAGCCCGTCGAACCCGACCGGTGCCGTCTACGCCCCGGAGGACGTCGCGGCCATCGGCGCGTGGGCGAACGAGCACGGCCTGTGGACGGTCACCGACGAGATCTACGAGCACCTGGTCTACGGCGGCGCGACGATGACCTCGATCGCGCACACGGCCGGCGAGCAGGTCGTCGTGCTCAACGGTGTCGCCAAGACCTACGCCATGACCGGCTGGCGGGTGGGGTGGATGATCGGCCCCACCGACGTCATCAAGGCGGCGTCGAACCTGCAGTCGCACGCGACGTCGAACGTCTCGAACGTCGCCCAGGTCGCGGCGCTGACGGCGGTCAGCGGCGATCTCTCGGCGGTCGCCGAGATGCGCTCGGCCTTCGACCGGCGCCGGCAGCTCGCCGTGCAGCTGCTGCGTGAGATCCCCGGCGTGATCTGCCCCGAGCCGCAGGGCGCCTTCTACGTCTACCCGTCGGTGAAGGGCCTGCTCGGCCGTCCGCTGCGTGGCAGGACCGCCGCCGACTCGGCCGAGCTCGCCAACCTGATCCTGGACGAGGTCGAGGTGGCCGTCGTGCCCGGCGAGGCCTTCGGCACGCCCGGCTACGTGCGCCTGAGCTACGCGCTCGGCGACGACGACCTCGCCGAGGGCATCGGCCGGATCGCCAAGCTCGTCGCCGACAGCTGAGGGCTCACACCCCGCTCAGGGCAGGGCGCCGGCGCGGCGCAGCGCGGTGATCGCCGCCGGCACGCGGGCCAGCGAGCGCGCGAGGTCGGCCGGGGTCGCGATGCGCCAGGCGTTCGCCCGCACGTAGCAGCGCAGCGCCGCGTCGAACGCGGTCGCCCCTGCTGCTCGCCGCGCGGCCTCCAGCGCCGCGGCGCCTTTCGCGTAGGTGACGAAGTAGTAGCCGTTCACGTCGGTGCCGTACGACTGCACCGACCGGCCGACGGCGCCCGCGGCGGTCAGGTCGCCACGTGGCTCGGGCGTGCCGTCGACGAGACGTTGCGCGTACTCGGCGAACGCCTCGTCGAGCCACGGGTCACGCGACTGCGAGTCGCCGACCATCCCGTAGAACCACTGGTGCGCCGTCTCGTGGGTGACGGTCGGTTCGTCCGCGTCGAACAGCTGCACCGCGCCGGGGTACTCGATGCCACCGAAGCCCGAGCCGGGCAGCCGCGCCATCGACAGGCTGCCGAACGGGAAGGCGCCGAACCGGTTCGCGAGCACCGTCATCGCGCGCGCCGTGCGGTCGGCGATCGCGCGGGCGGCGGCCACGGTCGGTGCGCCGACCCGCAGGGCGGCCCGGCCGACGGTGCGGTCGACCACCCGGAACGGCCCCGCGGCGAGGCTGATGTCGCGGGCGAGGCCGGGGTGCGCCGTCCAGACGCGTCGTCCCCCGCCACTCGAGGTGACCGCCGGCCGGCCGGTGCCGATCACCGTGTCAGCGGCCGGGGCGGACAGCCGGATGGTCGTGTCCGCCGCCTCGCTCGTGGCCGTCTCGGCCGGGAACGAGATCATCGGCTCGGTGTGCCAGCCGTACCCGCGCTGCCAGGCGAGCAGCGGTTGCGCCGAGCCGAACCACGCGAACCCGTTGCTGCGTCCGATGCGGTCGCCGGTGCGGGCGCCGAGCGTCACCTCGAACCGGACGCTCGCCCGCACCACCGTGCCGGCCGCGACCGTGCGGGTCAGCGGGATGACGAGCAGGCCGCCCTGCGTCGCGGCGGACGCGCCGGCACGGGCGAAGCCGAAGCGCCCGCCCGCGGGCGACGCCGACGCCGCGGACACGTGCACCCGCGTGCCCATCCGCACGAGATAGGTGCTGTTCGCGGTGAGCCGGAGGACGAGCCGGTCGATCGGCCGGTCGGGACGGAACACGACCTGTTCGGTGCCGCTCACCTGGCCGTGGTGCGCGCCCAGGGTGAGGTCGAGCGACACCTGCGGACGCGACCTGTTGGGCGCCGCCCGCACGGCCGGGCAGGCGGCGACCGCGGCAGGTGCGGCCGGCCCGGTCGCAGCACCCGCCCAGGGCGCGCCCAACGTGACCAGCAGCAGCGCAGACACCACGAAGAGGCGCCTTGTCCCCCGCCCCAGTCGTTTCCAGGGCCGGGAAACGACGGGGCCGGGGGACACACGGTCGGTCACGGGGGCGCGCCCGCCGGCCCCAGGCCGCG
>NZ_JBQCEE010000111.1:0-8223 GCF_051960575.1 Jatrophihabitans sp. | reverse complement strand
CGGAAGGCGACGGCCCCGGCCGGTCCGCCGACCGATGCCGTCGAGACGACCGCCGAGGACACCGCGGAGCCGGCCACGCCTGCGCTCGCGGCACCCGCCGTGCTGTTCCAGGCTCCCGACCCGGCCGCCGCCGTGCCGGTGCGGGGGGTCGACGACGAGGAGCCCGAGCCGGGCGACGTCGACCTGACGGTGGCCGAGGACGCCGAGGACCACACCGCCGAGCCCGACGACGTCAAGGAAGCGGCCATCGAGCAGGCGATCGGCGCGCGCCGCCGCCGTCGGCGTGGCCGCCGGGGACGCGGCGGTGCGGCCGCGGCCGCCGCCGAGGACGAGACCGGCGACGAGACCGAGGGCGAGGACGAGGCCGAGGCGGCGGAGTCCGGCGCCGAGGGCGAGGCCGGTGAGGGCGCCGAGGGTGCCGCGTCCACCAGCACGCGGCGACGCCGGCGGCGGCAGCGGGCCGGCAGCGCGGGCGACGGCGACGACGACAACCCGCCGAACACCGTCGTGCACGTGCGCGAGCCGAAGAAGGACGACGGCGACGACGGCGTGCGCGGCGTCAAGGGGTCGACCCGGCTCGAGGCCAAGCGGCAGCGGCGGCGCGACGGCCGCGAGACCGGCCGGCGTCGTGCGCCCATCCTCAGCGAGGCCGAGTTCCTGGCCCGCCGCGAGGCCGTCGACCGCGTCATGGCCGTGCGCCAGAGCGGGGACCGCACCCAGATCGCCGTGCTCGAGGACGGCGTGCTCGTCGAGCACTACGTCACCCGCGCGTCCAGCCAGAGCTACGTCGGCAACGTCTATCTCGGCCGTGTGCAGAACGTGCTGCCCTCGATGGAGGCCGCCTTCATCGACATCGGCAAGGGACGCAACGGCGTGCTCTACGCCGGCGAGGTCAACTGGGACGCCGCCGGTCTCGAGGGCAAGGCCCGCGCGATCGAGAACGCGCTCAAGCCCGGCGACAACGTGCTCGTGCAGGTCACCAAGGACCCGATCGGCCACAAGGGCGCCCGCCTCACCAGCCAGGTGACGCTGCCCGGCCGCTACCTCGTCTACGTGCCCGGCGGCGGCATGACCGGCATCAGCCGGCGCCTGCCCGACACCGAGCGGCACCGGCTCAAGTCGATCCTCAAGAAGATCGTCCCCGAGGACGCCGGCGTCATCGTGCGCACGGCCGCCGAGGGCGCGTCGGAGGAGGACCTCACCCGCGACGTCGAGCGGCTGCAGGCGCAGTGGGAGACCATCGCCGCGCACCGGTCGGAGGGCAAGGCGCCCGTGCTGGTGCACGGCGAGCCGGACCTCGCGATCCGCGTCGTGCGCGACGTCTTCAACGAGGACTTCAAGCAGGTCGTCATCCAGGGTGAGGACGCCCACCGCACCATCGCCGACTACGTGACCTCGATGGCGCCCGACCTCGCCGAGCGGGTCAGCCGGCACGCGTCCGAGAAGGACCTGTTCGCGGAGCTGCGCGTGGACGAGCAGCTCATGATGGCCCTCGACCGCAAGGTGTGGTTGCCGTCCGGCGGCTCGCTGGTCATCGACCGCACCGAGGCGATGACCGTCATCGACGTCAACACCGGCAAGTTCGTCGGCTCGGGCGGCAACCTCGAGCAGACCGTCACCCGCAACAACCTCGAGGCGGCCGAGGAGATCGTGCGGCAGCTGCGGCTGCGCGACGTCGGCGGCATCGTGGTGATCGACTTCATCGACATGGTGCTCGAGTCGAACCGCGAGCTGGTGCTGCGCCGCCTCACCGAGTGCCTCGGACGCGACCGCACGAAGCACCAGGTCGCCGAGGTCACCTCGCTCGGGCTCGTCCAGATGACCCGCAAGCGGGTCGGCGAGGGCCTGCTCGAGGCGTTCAGCGAGACCTGCCCGCACTGCAACGGGCGGGGCGTGCTCATCCACGCCGAGCCGGTCGACAAGTCGTCCGACAACGGCGCGGCCGCCGAGACCGACGACGAGCGCGGCTCCGGCGGCACCAAGGGACGCCGCCGCCGCGGGTCGTCGTCCGGCAAGGCGCGTGCCGCAGAGACGCCGGTCGAGCCGCCGGCCACGGTCGAACAGCGCCGGGCCGCGCTCGCCGCGATGGAGGCGATCCACCGGGCCGCGCACCAGGTCGACGAGCATGGCAATCCGCTGCCCGACGACGGTGTGCTGCCGGGCCCGGTCGACGGCGCCGGCGCGCCGGAGGCTGCGGCCGAGCCCGACGCGGACGCAGCCGCTGCGGCGGGCGTGGATGCGGTCGGCGAGGCCCTCGCCGTCGAGACCGGCACGGTCGGCAGTGATGGACTCGTCGCGGCCGAACTGGCGGCCGACGTCATCGCCGCCGTCGGCGCGCAGTCGGAGCAGACGGCCGAGGCGGTCGCCGAGGCCGCCGACATCCCCGTCGTCGCCGAGCCGGCCGACCTGGCCGACACACCCGCTGAAGCGCCGTCGTTCGCGTCGGTGCCCGAGCGCGAGGCCGCGGCCGAGCCGGCTGTGCCGGTCGAGGCTGCCGTCGAGGCGGATCAGGACGCGCCGCGTGCGTCCGGACGACCGCGCCGCCGCCGCGCGGCCAGCCGCCCGGCCGGACCGCCCGTCCCGACGACCAGCTGAGGCGTACCGCCTGACGCGAAACCCTCTCGTGTGGCCCATTTTTGTCCTCGAATACGAGCCACACGAGGGGGTTTCTGCTGCAGGGGTGACCTCCGGCAGCTACAGGTGGGCGCCGCAGCGGCGGACGGCGAGCAGGGTGAGGGCGCGGGCGGCGGCGAAGACCTCGGCCAGCTCGACCTGCTCGCGCGGGGCGTGGGCGAACCGCACGTCCCCGGGCCCGTAGTGCAGGGTCGGGATGCCGCCGAGGCCGGCGTAGAGCCGCAGGTCGCTGCCGTAGGGCGCGGCCACCGACGGCGGTTCGGGCAGGCCGACGTCGCGGACGGCCGCCCGCATCTCGTCGATCAGCCCGTGGTCGGGAGCGAGGGCGCCCGGCCCGAACTGCCCGCCCGGCCAGGTCACCGCGGGCGGGTTGTCGCGCATCCAGCCGTCGGACGCCGCCGCGGCCGCGATCGTCGCCTCGAACGCGGCCCGGGCATCGGCGGGGTCCTCGCCGAGCCGCACCCCGTAGCGTCCCTCGGCCACGAGCAGGTCGGGCACCGACGACGCCCAGTCGCCGGCGTGCAGCGTGCCGACCGAGATCGCGTACGGCACCGGGTTGCCCGCGAACAGCGGGTCGACGTCGGCATTGCGCCGCCGCTCGAGCTCCTCCATCGCCCGGTGCAGCACGACGTACGCGTCCAGCGCCGAGACGCCGTCGTGCCGCGTGCTGCCGTGCGCCGCCTTGCCCGGCACGACCAGCCGGAAGGTCAACGCCCCGGCCGTCGCGACGACGAGCCGGTCGGACGTCGGCTCGGGGATGACCGCGACGTCACCGGTGTGCCCGCGGCGCAGGGTGGCGAAGGCGCCGAGGCCGCCGTCCTCCTCCGAGACGACGCTGTGCACGGCGAGCGGCCGCTCGAGCCGCAGCCCGGAGCGCTGCAGCGCGCGGACGACCGCCAGGTTCACCGCCACGCCGGACTTCATGTCGCAGGCGCCGCGCCCGTGCAGGGCGGTGCCGTCGATCCAGCCCGAGAACGGGTCGTGGTCCCACTTGGCGCGGTCGCCGATCGGGACGACGTCGACGTGCCCGCAGAGCACCAGCGCGGGCACGCCGTCACCGGTCGCCCCGACCAGCCCGTAGCCCTCGCTGCGCTCGGCCTCGAGTCCGGGGAACGCCGGGTCGGCCAGCAACGACGGCAGGTCGAGCGACCACACGTCCACGTCCAGGCCGGCGGTGCGCAGCCACTCGGCGTGCCGGTGCTGCAGGTCCGACTCGGCGTCGGTGCCGGTCACGCTGGGCACGCGGATGAGCTCGATGAGGGACGCGACCAGCTCCTGCTCGTCCAGGGCCTCGAGCGCGCGTGTCTCGACGGGCGTCAGCATCACGCGTCCGCCCCCTGCGGCAGCAGCGTCTTCTCGTAGCAGACCGAGGTCGGGTCGCCGACGTAGTGGCCGAACGCGGGGATCGCCCGGTAGCCGCTGCGGCTGTAGAAGCGGTTGGCCTCGTGCAGCAGGTCGCCGGTCTCGAGCCGCAGGTGGGTCCAGCCGCGGGCGCGCGCCTCGTCCTCGAGCGCGGCCAGCACGGCGTCGGCGACCCCCGTCCCGCGGTGCGCCGGGTCGACGAACATCCGCTTGATCTCGCCGCTGGCCGGGCCGAGGGGGCGCAGCGCGCCGGTGCCCGCCGCGACCCCGTCGACGGACGCGACCACGACGACCACGGTGTCCGCCGCGCTCGGCTTGGGGCCCTGCTCCGCGTCGCGGCCGTAGCGGCCGTTGATCTCGAGACGCTGCGCCGCGCGCAGGCGTTCGGCGTCGGGGTCGTCCCAGGCGACGGCACGGACGAGGATCATGGGGCTGACGGTAGCGCCGGCGCTGAGCCGCTTTGCTCCGGCGTCGCCGCGTCCAGTAAGCTGGTCGACGGCCCATTTCGGGTCCACTGGTGCGCGCCTGTTCGCTGCGCACGATCAGACCAGCAGTTGAGGGACGGACCACGCATGTACGCGATCGTCAAGACCGGCGGCAAGCAGTACAAGGTCGCCGAGGGCGACGTGCTGACCATCGAGAAGCTCGAGGCCGCCCCGGGCGCCCAGGTCGCCCTGCCGGCGATCCTGCTGGTCGACGGCAGCGACGTCACGACCGACGCCGCCGCCCTGGCCGCCGCCACCGTCACCGCGGAGGTCGTGGCCCAGACCAAGGGCCCGAAGATCCGCATCCACAAGTTCAAGAACAAGACCGGCTACCACAAGCGCCAGGGTCACCGTCAGAAGCTGACCCAGGTGCGCGTCACCGGCATCTCGAAGTAAGGGAGCCTGAACCATGGCACACAAGAAGGGTGCGTCCAGCTCCCGCAACGGCCGCGACTCGAACCCGCAGTTCCTGGGTGTGAAGCGCTTCGGCGGCCAGGTCGTCAAGGCCGGCGAGATCATCGTCCGGCAGCGCGGTACCAAGTTCCACCCCGGCGCGAACGTCGGCCGGGGCGGCGACGACACGCTGTTCGCGCTGGCGCCCGGCGCCGTGCAGTTCGGCAGCTCGCGCGGTCGC
The DNA here is from genome assembly GCF_051960575.1 of Jatrophihabitans sp. Classification (GTDB taxonomy): domain Bacteria; phylum Actinomycetota; class Actinomycetes; order Mycobacteriales; family Jatrophihabitantaceae; genus JBQCEE01. The sequence goes on along the minus strand of NZ_JBQCEE010000111.1, from coordinate 3,108 downwards.
AAGACCGTCAACATCGTTCCGGTGCAGGCCTGAGGGTCGGCACCATCGGAGGGCGGCCCCGGGCGACCGGGAGCCGCCCTTCGTCATTGAGGGAGTAGGAAGTGGCCGGGTTCATCGACCGCGTGGTGCTGCATCTCGCGGGCGGCAACGGGGGACACGGCGTCGCGTCGATCCACCGTGAGAAGTTCAAGCCGCTGGGCGGCCCGGACGGCGGCAACGGGGGCAGCGGCGGCGACGTCGTGCTCGTCGTCGACCCGAACGTGCACACGCTGCTCGACTTCCACTACCACCCGCACCAGCGGGCGGCGAACGGCAAGCAGGGCGCGGGCGGGCACCGCAACGGCGCCGACGGCGGCGACCTCGAGTTGCGCGTGCCCGAGGGCACGGTCGTGCTGGACGACGCCGGCGAGGTGCTCGCCGACCTGACCGGCGCGGGCACCCGGTTCGTCGTCGCCCGCGGCGGCCGCGGCGGCCTCGGCAACGCCGCCCTGGCCTCGCCGCGGCGCAAGGCTCCGGGGTTCGCCCTGCTCGGCGAGCCGGGCGAGGCGCACGACGTCGTGCTCGAACTCAAGAGCATGGCCGACGTCGGGCTGGTCGGGTTCCCGTCCGCGGGTAAGTCGTCGCTCATCGCGGCGCTGTCGGCGGCGCGGCCGAAGATCGCCGACTACCCGTTCACGACGCTCGTGCCGAACCTCGGCGTGGTCACGTCCGGCACCACGACACTCACGATCGCGGACGTGCCCGGGCTCATCCCGGGCGCCGCCGCCGGCAAGGGGCTCGGGCTGGACTTCCTGCGCCACGTCGAGCGCTGCGCCGTGCTGCTGCACGTGCTCGACTGCGCCACCCTCGAGCCCGGACGCGACCCGCTCAGCGACCTCGACGCGCTCGAGCACGAGCTCGCGCAGTACGAGGGCACGTTCGGTGAGCTGCTGGCCAAGCCGCGGCTCGTCGCGCTGAACAAGGTCGACGTGCCCGAGGCGCGCGAACTCGCCGAATTCGTGCGTCCCGAGCTCGAGGCCCGCGGGCTGCGGGTGTTCGAGATCTCGGCCGTCTCGCACGTCGGCCTGCGCGAGCTGACCTTCGCACTCGCCGAGGTCGTGACGGCCGACCGGGCGGCCCGCCCGGTCCCCGAGGCTCGCATCGTGCTGCACCCGACGCCGGTCGACGACGCCGGCTTCACCGTCGGCCCCGACCCGCTCGAGCCCGGCGGGTGGCTGGTGCGCGGCAGCAAGCCCGAGCGCTGGGTGGTGCAGACCGACTTCCAGAACGACGAGGCCGTCGGCTATCTCGCCGACCGGCTGCGTCGTCTCGGTGTCGAGGACGAGCTGGCCAAGCAGGGCGCCGAGCGCGGCGCCGCCGTGCGGATCGGCGAGGTCACCTTCGACTTCGAGCCGACCGGGGGAGTGGACGAGGAGGCCTTCCACGCCACCCGCCGCGGGTTCGACGAGCGGCTCGAGAGTTCGTCCCGCACCAGGGCCTCGGAGCGGTTGGCGGCGAAGAAGGCGCGCCGCGTGCCGTGGGAGGCGTCCGCCGACATCGATGCGGATGTCGCCGAGGGCGACGAGTGACCCGACCGACCGGTCGGTCGGCCATCGCCGAGGCGGCACGCGCGGTGGTCAAGGTCGGCTCGTCGTCGCTGACGTCGAAGGGCCATCTCGACCCGCAGCGGCTCGACGCGGTCGTCGATGCGATTGCTGCGCGGGCGGCCCTGGGTCGTCAGGTGGTGCTCGTGTCGTCGGGCGCGATCGCGGCCGGCCTCGGGCCGTTGGGGTTGCGCACGCGTCCGCGTGATCTGGCGACGCAGCAGGCGGCGGCGAGCGTCGGGCAGCTGCTGCTCGCCGAGCGGTACGCGGCGTCGTTCGCCCGCTACGGCCTGCGGGTCGGGCAGGTGCTGCTGACGGCCGACGACCTGCACCGCCGTGGCCACTACACGAACGCGAACCGGACGCTGCAACGACTGTTGAGCCTCGGCGTCATCCCGATCGTGAACGAGAACGACACGGTCGCGACGCACGAGATCCGGTTCGGCGACAACGACCGGCTGGCCGCGCTCGTGGCGCACCTGGTCGAGGCGAGCGCGCTCGTGCTGCTGACCGACGTCGACGGCCTCTACACGGGCCAGCCCGGACGACCGGGGTCGGAGTTCATCCCCGAGGTCGCGTCGCTCGAGTCGTTGGTCGGCGTCGACGTCTCGCGCGCCGGCAGCCATGTCGGGTCGGGCGGCATGACCAGCAAGGTCGACGCGGCGGCGATCGCCACGAGCGAGGGCATCCCGGTGCTGCTCGCCGCGGCGACGCGCATCGGCGACGCGCTCGCCGGTGTCGGCGGCACCTACTTCCACCCGTCCGGCGACCGCACCGCGTCGCGGCTGTTCTGGCTGCGGCATGCCACGACGCCGCGGGGCCGGTTGGTGCTCGACGCCGGCGCGGTGGCGGCGATCGTCCAGCGGCGCATGTCGTTGCTGCCTGCGGGCGTCACGGCGGTGAGCGGCGAGTTCTGGTCGGGCGAGCCGGTCGACCTCGTCGGACCCGACGGCGTCGCCGTGGCCCGCGGACTCGTCGGCTACGACGCCGCCGACCTGCCACCCCTGCTCGGCCAGCGCACCAGCGACCTGCCGGCCGAGTACCGGCGCGAGCTCGTGCACCGCGACGACCTCGTCCTGCTCTGATCCCCCGCTCGTCCCCAGTCCCAGTCGTGCCAGCGTCCTGGACATGACTGGGCCGGGGGACAAGGCGGTCAGGGGGGCGGGGCCGTGGTGGTGCCGAGCCGCAGTTCGAGCGGCATCTGTTGGTCGGCGACCGGCTCGCCGGCGATCGCGGCCGCGGCCATCGCACCGAGGCGGCGGCCCTTCTCCTCGCCCGGCTGGACGACGGTGGTCAGCGTGCCGTCGAACCACGGCAGCTCGATGCCGTCGAAGCCGGTGACGCTGAGGTCGTCCGGCACGCGGAGTCCGAGGTCGGCGGCGGCGCGGACGACCCCCATCGCCAGCAGGTCCGACTGCGCGACGATCGCGGTCGGCCGTTCGCCCGCCGGCACGTCGAGCAGCAGGCGCGCCGCGTCGGCCCCCTCGGCGATGCCGGTCATCGCCGCGCGGGCCATCGGGGCGTC
>NZ_JBQCEE010000110.1:0-49552 GCF_051960575.1 Jatrophihabitans sp. | reverse complement strand
CCACTGCGAGTCGTCGTTTTCCTCGAGCCCGCCCTGAGCACCGATTCCGGCGTTGTTGACCAGGACGGCGAGGCCGCCGAGCGCCTGGACTGCGTCCAGGACCGCCTGCCGGACGGTTCGGTCGTCCGCCAGGTCCGCTCGGACCATGTAGGCGTCAGGAACGTCCGTGTCGATCAGGTCGAGGGCAGCAACTCGGACGCCGTGGTCGAGGAACGTCTGCACCGTGGCGCGGCCGATCCCTGAGGCGCCGCCTGTCACCAGGGCGCGGAGCCCTTCGAGGCCGTGCACCTCAGGCCTGCACCATGCGTTGGGACTGCTGACCCAGGCCGTCGATCTCGACCCGGACCGTGTCGCCGGCGCGGAGGAAGGGCTGCTCCGGCCGACCGAGCGCCACTCCCGCCGGTGTCCCGGTGTTGATCACGTCTCCTGGATAGAGCGTCATGAATTGCGAGATGTACCAGATCAGGTGGTTGACGTCGAAAATCATGTCCGCCGTGTGACCGCGCTGCTGCAGTGCATCATTCACCCAGAGGCGCAGCTCCAGGTCCTGCACCGATCCCAGCTCGTCGGGGGTGACCAGCCACGGGCCGAGCGGATTGAACGTCGCGCAGTTCTTGCCCTTGTCCCACTGGCCTCCGCGCTCGAGTTGGAACTCCCGCTCAGACACGTCATGGCTGATCGCATATCCGGCGACGTGCGCCGCCGCGTCGTCCGGAGACGTGAGGTAGCGGGTGGTCGCACCGATGACCACCGCCAACTCGACCTCCCAGTCGGTCTTCGTCGAGTTGCGCGGGATCATGACCTCGTCGTTCGGGCCCACGACCGTGTCGCCGGCCTTCAGGAACAAGATCGGCTCGTCGGGTGGCGCAGCGCCCGTCTCGGCGGCGTGGTCGCGGTAGTTCAAGCCCACACAGACGATCTTGCCGACGTGAGCGACGGGCGGACCGAACCGCGCCAAGTCCTTCACTGCTCGCAGGTCCGTGACGTCGAGCTCCTGCAAGCCGCCGACCGATTCGGCAGTGAGGTCAGGCAGGACCGGACTGAGCTCACGCCACGACCCGTCCGCGCCCGCGATGACTGGACGCTCCCTACCGACCGGGCCGCATCGCGCCAACTTCAACGAATCTCTCCCAACCCCGAACATCGGATGTTTAGAGACAGCCTCTCAGGTCAGCGCGGGACGGTCAATTCACGAAGTGCCGATGCGATCACCCATCCGCCTCTTGGACTGCAGCATCAGCGCGTGCTAGACATCTGACCTCTAGAGCACTGGCGGAAGAGGGTTGATGAGCGAGCGGTTCACAAGGATCGAGTGCGTTGACGTCCGGTTCCCGACGTCGTCGACCGCGGACGGCTCGGACGCGATGAACGCCGACCCTGATTACTCGGCCGCGTACGCGGTCCTCCGCACCGATGCCGACGGTCCCGACGGGCACGGGTTCGTCTTCACGATCGGTCGTGGCAACGACGTCCAGCTGGCCGCGATCGGGGCGCTTGAGCACCACTTGGTCGGACGGCCAGTGGACGAGACGCTGGCCGACCTCGGCGCGACGTGGCGTCGCCTCGTCCATGACTCCCAGCTGCGGTGGCTCGGCCCGGAAAAGGGCGTCATGCACATGGCGATTGGTGCAGTCGTCAACGCTTTGTGGGACCTCCGCGCACGACGAGCCGGGCTGCCCCTGTGGCAACTGCTCGCCGGCTTGAGCCCTGCTGAGATCGTCGATCTCGTCGATTTCCGCTACCTGACCGACGCCCTGACGCCACAACAGGCGTTGGACATCCTTGAGGCTGCCCAACCAGGGCGGCCACACCGGGCGGCTGAACTCCTTGCAGGGGGGTATCCGGCCTACACCACGACACCGGGGTGGCTCGGCTACTCGGACGACAAGATGGTGCGCCTGGCTCGCCAAGCTGTCGCAGACGGGTACTCGCAGATCAAGCTGAAGGTCGGTGGCGACCTGGCCGAGGACGTGCGGCGGCTCGGTGTCGCGCGAGCCGCGGTCGGGCCTGATGTCCGGATCGCGATCGACGCCAACCAGCGATGGGACGTCGACGCAGCCATCGAGTGGCTTAGCGCGCTCGCTCCGTACGATCCATATTGGATCGAGGAACCAACCAGCCCCGACGACATTCTCGGGCACCGCGCGATCAGGCTGGCGGCTGGCACGCCGGTTGCCAGCGGTGAGCACGTGCACAACCGCGTCATGTTCAAGCAATTCCTGCAGGCCGCGGCGATCGACTTCGTCCAGATCGACGCCACCCGCGTCGCCGGCGTCAACGAGAACATCGCCATCCTCTTGCTCGCCGCCAAATTCGGCGTGCCGGTGTGCCCGCACGCCGGCGGCGTCGGGCTGTGCGAGGTCGTGCGACACCTGTCGATGTTCGACTACGTCGCGGTGAGCGGCACCATGACGGATCGGGTCATCGAGTACGTCGACCATCTCCACGAGCACTTCACCGACCCCGTCGAGATCACCCGCGGTCGGTACGCCGCACCGACGACGCCCGGTGCCTCAACCGAGTTACGGCGCGAGACACTCGACCGATTCCGCTTCCCGGACGGTCCGGAATGGGCCGCTGTCCGCCGGTGATTTCGACTGGACTCCCCCGACGAGGACAGCCGCGCAGTCGAGGACTCAGTCGGCGTCAGTCGAGCACAGCATTGCGGAGCCAGTCCTCAACACCGGCGATGTGCACCGTCATCCTCGCGCGCGCCAGCGTCGGCTGACGGTCGCGGATGGCGGCGGCGATGGCCTGATGCTCACGGATCGTGCGCTCCCGTGCGTTCTCCTCGGTGACACCACGCCAGACCCGCGCACGCACCGTACGTCCCGCGATACCGTCGATCATCGCGGCGAGAACCTGATTCCCGCTCGCCGCGGCAATGCGGTGATGGAACTCGACATCCGCGGCCACCAACGCGTCGATGGTGTCCGGGACGCTGTCGTCGCCAGCAAGTTCCACAAGGCGTTGCGCCTCCGCGGCGTCCATCGCTGTCGCCGCCATCTCGGCCGCGGCCGGCTCCAAGGCGCGCCGGACCTCGAACAGTTCCAGCACGCTGGCGTCCTGGTGGAAGTCCACGAGGAAGGCCATCGCTTCCATCAGGACGCTCGGGTGCAGGCTGGTGACGAAGGTGCCATCGCCGCGACGGACATCCAGAATGCGCACGAGTGAGAGGGCACTCACGGCCTCCCGCAGTGAACCGCGCGAGATCCCAAGCTGGTCGGCGAGATCCGCCTCCCTCGGGAGCCGGTCGCCAGGGCGGAGCCGGCCATCGAGGATCATCGCCTTGATCTTGACGATCGCCTCGTCCGTCAACGACATCGACAGCCTCCTTTCAAGACCCGGGGGCGGCGAGCAGCAGGTCGAGGGTGACGTGCTCGGACGCATCGACCTCGACGAGGATGTCACGCCCTCTCGTCGCCGGAACACCCGCTGCTTGGACACTCACTGGCAGAACTCTCGCGGCACGACCACTCGACGTCAGCACCTCGACGGGCCGAGGGCATCGCAGGCGGACTGTGCCCGGCGCGGACGCCGTCAGGGCGACGCTGACCCGGCGACTGGGCTGGTCCCAGGTCAGCGACACCGAGAGCCCACCAGGGCACCGCAAGCCCGTCACCCGGCCGCGCGTCCATCGCGCCGGGAGTGCCGGCAGAAGCCGCACCGATTCGCCGTCCCAGCCGAGCAGCATTTCCTGCACGGCCGAGGTCCAGCCGATGTTCGCGTCGATCTGGAACGGCGCCCAGTCGGGCTCGCCGAGCCCCACCATCCCGCGCCAGTCGTTGTGCATGGTCAAGAGGTTGGGGAGCATCGCGAGCCGGGTGACGATGTCGAGGCACTCGAGAGCTCGTTCGCCGTCGCCTAGCCGCGCGAAGACGTGGGCGAGGCTGACGAGCGACCAGCTCGTCTGCGCGGCAAGGCCGCGCTCCAGGCGGTGCCGCGCCGCGATCTCGAACGCCGCGGCGAGCTGCGATTCGGGCTGGACCTCGCGTCCTGGGAAGAGCCCGTACAGGTGGGAGTGGTGGCGGTGGACCTCGTTGTCCGCCGTGCCGACCGGTATCCACTCGGCGACAGCGCCCTCGTCGGTCAGGCGGTAGGCCGGCAGCGTGGCGCGAAGCGCGGACCACCGGTGCACCTCGTCGGCGTACATCCCCTGTTGCGTCGCGAGGTCGATCAGGTTGGTCAGCACCTCACGCGCCACCGCGACGTCGATGGTCGCGCTCACCGTGATCTGCTCCTGGCGGGGCCGGCCGTCATCGCCAAGGGGCGCGTTCTCCGGCGAGTTCGACGGCAGGAAGGCAGCGGTCCCCGCCTCGTCATGCACGACGAAGTCCTCATAGAACAGGCCGACCTCGCGGAGGAACGGCAGTGCCCGAGTGCGCAGGAACTCGACATCGCCGGTGTAGCGGTAGTAGTCCGCGTAGTGCTGGGCCAGCCAACCGGCCGCCGCCGTGAAGTGCACGATGTGCGGCTGGATGTCCTTCAGCAGCCCGGACTCCCCCGTCGTGTCGGCCGGCACGTAGATCCCGCGACAGCCGAACAGCTGCCGTGCATTCTCGCGGTAGTCGTCGAGTTTGGCGTCGTGGTAGTCAAAGAACGGCTGCATGAGTTCGGCCAGATCACCGGCGAGCGCATGCCAATGGATCATCTGCATGTTGATGTTGGCCATATGGAAGGCCCAGAACCCGTCGCCCTCCCCGCACCAGATGCCCATCAGCCCGCAGGGAGGGCCGCCGGGACGCGTGCTGGAGACGAACAGGTAGCGGCCGAACGCCCAGAGCTTTTCCACCAGTACAGCGGGTGCGGCGCCCCGGTAGGCCTCGTCGAGCAGCTCGTCGGTCGAGCGATCGTCGCGACCGTCATCAAGCTCGAGCTGGACCGGCCCGAACAGCCGCCGATGCTCGGCGACGTGTTCGTCGAGCATCGCGTCGTAGTCCAGGTCGATCGCGGCGAGTTCGCTGTGCAGCCGCGCGCTGGCAGTGGCAGGCGGTTCGTTGATGAAGACGCCGACCAACACGAGCAGGTGGTCCGGCGCGTCGGCGGTCAGCACGGAGGCGCTCTCGGGGGAGGACGTCGTGTGCCCGACGACCCGGATGACGGCGCCGAAGTCGGTGCCGTCGCTGGTCCGGGCGGTGTAGGTGAGATAGCCGCCGTTGGTTCGTGCCTCGGGCGTCGCGACGACGTGGCGGCGGTCGCCGTGCGATGGGCGCGCGTCGAAGCCGAGTGGCCCGAAGCCGATGGTGGCGCTGATCCCCATCGGCCCGTCCGCGCTGATCCGGGCGACGACCAGATCGCGTGCGCGCGAGACGAAGACTTCGCGCCGCAGTCGTGTTTCCCCGTCACGCCACCCCACCGTCGCGACGCCGGACGCCAGATCGAGCTCCCGCTCGTAGTCTCGGAATGCCCGCTCGCTCGGCATCCCGATCCGCAGTTCGCCGAGCTGCTCGGGGATCGCCGTGCGGGCGTCGTATCCGGCGCTGCGCAAGGCGTCGGTCAGCACCCGCTCCGCCGCGGCGAATTCGCCTGCGAGGAGCAGGCGCCGCTGCCGCTCGAGGTTTGCGCTCACATCGGGCAGCGCTGCGGTTCGCGCGCCTGTCCACAGACGGGCGTTCGTGAGGACGATCGACTCGTGCAGGACGCCGCCGAACACGGCGGCGCCCAGTTCCCCATTGCCGGTCAGCAATGCGTCGCGCCAGCGAGCACCGAACATGGACGCTGGTCGTCGCATCCGAAGGACCTGGCGCCTCGCGCGCGTGGTCATGGCGTGCTCACCCGACGGCGGCGGTTGGTGTCCGACCGGTGAAGTCGGAGACCCCGCGTGAGCTGTCGAACTGGCGGACGCGGACGCGGGGCTTGGCACGGAACTCGAAGCGGCGGAGCTTCCGGTCGCCGGTCAGTGCTTGCGTCAGGCCGACGCGGTCCACGTGGGCCTCGGCGCGAGCGCGGAGATCGTTCGTGACGTCGGGATGGGCGCTCGCGAGCTGACGGAGTTCGGCCGGATCTGCGCGGACATCGAACAGCTGCTCGCGTCCTCCATTGGCGATGAAGATGTACTTCCACCGGTCGTGCCGGACCATCGCTTTGAAATCGGCCGTCCCCGGCGCGCCGTAGACGCCGATCAACTCGGCACGAGGCGGCACGGTGCCGGCGTGTGTACCCAGCAGATCGACGCCTTCACGGAAGTCGGCGACGCCGGCGGCCGAGGTCGCGATGCCGAACAGGTCGGCCAGCGAGACCAATTCCTCCGAGCGGACGCCGCCGGGGAGACGGGCTGGCCAGCTGACCAGGAACGGCACCCGAGTGGCGGCTTCGAAGAAGCTCTCCTTCTGCCAGGCCCGGTGGTCGCCGAGGTGATCGCCGTGGTCGGCGAAGAAACAGATCACGGTGTTCTCGGCATCGCCGCGTCGTTCCACGACGTCCAGGATGCGACCCAGACAATCGTCGACATACGAGATCTCGCCGTAGTACCGAGCCTTGAGAACGCGCGCCAGCCCAACAGAAATGTCGTCGGCCCAGACGGCGTAGTTCATCCAGGGAATCTGCTCGTCGGCGTGGTCGACGGCAAGGTCCCCCACGACCGGGGCAGGCAGGTCGTCGGGATCGTAGAGACGGTTCCAGGGAACCGGTGGGGCGAACGGCGGGTGCGGCGCGACGAAGGAGACGAAGCCGAACCACGGCCGGGGGTCATCACTGCCAATCTGTTCGACGGCTCGGTCGGCGGCCCACGATTCGACAGTCAGCTCGGCCGGCAGCGGGCTGACCTGCGGCACGTAGTACATCTCCGTGCGCTCCCCCATGAGGGCTTCCACGTGCGCGAATGCCGCATGCTCGCGCTCGATCCATCCGGCGTAGGCGTCGCGGAAGCGCTGTTCGGCGCTCTCGTACAGTTCCTCGCTGTGCAGTTGAGTCTCGAACCCGACATCGGCGTCCCATGGCGTGGTGTGGAACTTGCCGATGCCGAAGGTGCGGTACCCGGCGGCGGTCATCACGCTTCCGAGATACGGCCCGCACACTCGTCGCATGACCTCGTGCATGTCCGGATAAAACCCGTTGTCGTAGAGCCCAGTACTGGGCGACTCGCAACCCGTCCGGATCGTGTACCGAGCCGGGGCGCACACCGGGCAGCACGAATAGGCGTTGGTGTAACTGATCCCGCGGGCGACCAGCCGATCCATGGCGGGCGTGCGGATGTGGGCGTTGCCCAAGGCGCCGATGGTGTCGAATCGCTGCTGGTCGGTCATGACGAACAGCACGTTGGGTTGCGCTTGGCTCGGGCTCACGGCGAGCCGACGACTCGGCGGAGGAAGGTGAGGTGGTTGCCTGCCTGATTCGGCACCACTTGATGGACGTTGAAGCCCCAGACGACCAAGTCCTTCTCGCCGCCGTAGTGGTTGTATGCCGCGTAGACGGTGGAAGGCGGACAGACGGTGTCCATCATCGCGACGGAGAACAGCGCAGGCGCCGTCGCGCGGGCCGCGAAGTTCATCCCGTCGAAGTAGGACAAGGCGCGGAACAGATCGTCGGTCATGTACGGCTTCACCGACAGCAGCGCCGTGATCTCGTGATACGGATCGGTGTCGCACAGCTCGGCCGCTCGCCGAAAGTGACACAGGAACGGCAAGTCGGAGATCAGTCCGGCGACGTCGCCGACCAGCGCCGCTGTCGCCAGCGCCAGACCGCCGCCTTGACTCGTCCCGCAGACGACGACCCTGGAGGCGTCGACGTCGGGGTAGGCTCTGGCGGTCTCGACCGCACGGACGCAGTCGGTCATCAGCCGTCGGTAGTAGTGATGACTCGGGTTGTCCGCGCCGTCAGTGAGAAATCCCGAAGCACGAGGGCCGGAAGCTGATGGGCGGGGGTCGCCGGTGTCGGAGTACGGCTGCCCACGTGAGTCGGTCACGAAGGTGGCGTACCCGGCGGCGCAGTACAACAGATGTTGATAGGGCAGACCACGGCCGCCGCCGTATCCCTGATACTCGACCACGCACGGCATCGGCCCCGGTACGTGCACCGGTATCAGCAGCCACGCTTTGATCCGCTCGCCGTTCCAACCGGAGAACGTCACGTCATAGGTCCGCACGCTGCTCAGGCCCGAGTCGACGAGCTCGAACGTTGGATCCAAGTCGTGCACGCGCGCACCGCGCAGCGTCTCGGACCAGAAGTGGTCGAAGTCCGGTTGTTCGGTTCGCTCCGGCCGGTACTCACGCAGCGCATCGAGCGGCAGATCGAACAAAGCCATCCCAGACCATCCTTCGAGGTGTCGAATCGAGCCTCTGCAAACCGGCCGATCAGCACCGAAGATGCAACACATCGCGACCGGCCCGCAACGAACAGACATCTGATGTCTGAGGCGAAGGTGACGTTAGCCAGGCCAAGCCGTCGGGTCAACACCATGACCAGCCGAGTTCAGACGCGTCGATTCTCTAGCCGCCGGCCTTCCGGCGTGGACGCACGATGCTCTTCGGGCACAGAAGAGCACTGGCCGTTTGGCGTCGAGCGTCATCCGATCCGACACACGCCATCGAACGGCGAAGACGTCAGACGAATGCGGGGAGTGACGCGGCACGAGAAAGCTGCCGACCGGCCAAGGCGCCAGTGTAGGCGCGCGCATGCGGTGGAACGAGGCCCGCGCGGGCACGGGATGCGGCGCGCTAACCCAAGTGGCTCTGGTCCGCAGTCTCGGTAAGTAAGCCTCGCTGTCGGAGCGCCTTCTTGTCTATCTTGCCGAGTGGTGTCTGCGGAAGGCGGTCGTAGAAGTCGATCCGTTGCGGGGTCCATACGCTGCCTTTGACCCGACGGACGTGGGTCAGCAATTCCTGTTGGTCCGCTGCTCGGGTCGGGTGAAGCACGACGGCTGCGATGACCGCTTCGCCCCAGCGTTCATGGGGTTCGCCGTACACGGCGCATTCTGCGACGCTCGGGTGGCCGGCCAGCACGGCTTCCACTTCGCGGGGGTAGACGTTGAAGCCGCCGGTGATGACCACGTCCTTGCTGCGGTCGACGATGGTGATCAGACCGCTCGGGTCAAGCGTGGCGATGTCGCCGGTGTGCAGCCAGCCACCGGCGAGCGCAGCGGCGGTCTGTTCGGGCTTGTTCCAGTAGCCGTCCATGACCAGGGGTCCGCGGACGCAGAGTTCTCCGGCTGCTTCCGGTGGCGTTGGGTCGCCGTTGCGGTCGAGCAATGTCAGCGTGATGCCCGGCATCGGGCGCCCGCAACTGGACAGGATCGACGGGTCGTCGGTCCGGTGCTCCTGCTCGTCGAGCACGGTCAGTGCATTCGGGGCTTCGGCTTGCCCATAGTGCTGGGACAGGATCGGCCCGAACCGAACTCTCGCTTCGATGATGCGGGCGGGCGTCGTGGGCGCGGCGCCGTACAGGATCCATTGCATGCTGGTCAGATTCGCCGTTGCGATGTTCGGGTGGTCGAGCAGGGCATAGAGCATGGTCGGCACGAGGAAGGTGGTGTTGACGCCGTCGTGCTCGATTGCGTGCAGTACCTCGGCGGGTTCGAAGCAGTCGTGGATGTGGAAGGCGGCGCCGCGCAGCAGGCCGGGGGCGACAAGTAGCCCCGCTGCGTGGGACATCGGTGTGGTGATGAGGAACTGGGTATCGGGCGGCCAGGCCCACGTGCTGCTGGCCCATGCGTTCGCGACGAGGGATCGATCGCGCAGGACGACGCCTTTTGGTTCGCCGGTGGTCCCTCCGGTGTAGAAGAGGTAGGTGGCATCAGCGGCCGCGGTGGTGGTCGGGGCCGCGTCGCGAGCGAGGTGGTCGAGTTCGGTCAAGGGCAGGATGCGGACGGTGTCTGCCGCGGCGCTGGCGCGTTGACCGAATCGGGCGTTGTCCAGGGTGTCGTCGACGATGAGGACCGCGCTGCCGCTGTCGCGAAGGACGTAGGCGTCGTCGTGCTCGGTGGCGAGCGGGTGCAGCGCCGAGTAGCGGATGCCGGCGTGACAGGCGGCCGCCATGATGATGAACGCTTCGGGACGCGGTCCGCTGAGCAGGGCGATGCCGTCGGAGGGCGCGACGTCCAAGCTTCGCAGGACGGTCGAGAGGCGGCGGATGTGCTCCGCGACTTCCGCGTAGGTCCAGGTCCTTAACTCACCATCGCCGCGGTACTGGAAGGCGACGCGCTGTGGTCGACGCTCGAGGGCAGCCAGGATGAGGTCGGCGTACCGCACTGGAGGGTGCATGGTGTGCGCGGGCACGCTCATCGGCGGAACCCTTTCTCGAGGACGGAAACCGCGGCGACGGCTTCCTCGATGCCGTAGAGGCCACCACCGTTCTCGGCCACCGCGAGGCGGGCACCGTGGACCTGCCGAATTCCGGCTTCGCCCCGGAGCTGGGTGACGAGCTCGAACAGCTGCGCGAGACCGGTGGCCGACACCGGGTGGCCGCGGGAGACGAGTCCACCGGACGGGTTGACCGGGAGCCGCCCACCGAGCGTGCTGGCGCCGGATTCGGCCCATGGGCCGCCGTCACCGATGGGGCAGAAGCCGAGGTTCTCCGTCTGCTGGATCTCCCCGAAGGCGGTCGCGTCGTGGACCTCGGCGACATCGACGTCGCGGGGCTCCACGCCGGCCTGGTCGTAGGCGGCGAGCGCGGCGCGGCGGCCGAGGTGCGCGTCGACGTCGCCGGGGTGCCGGTCGGAGCCGCTGACCAGCACGCTGGCGCGGACGGCGACGTGTCGGCCGGGTGACGGGAGTGCGGCGGCGAAGTCGGTGCTGCAGACCAGCACTGCGGCGGCGCCGTCGCTGACCGGTGCGCACATCGGCACGGTCAGCGGATCTGCCACGACGCCGGCTCGGAGCACCTCCTCGACGGTGAACGGGCGCCGGTACTGCGCGCGGGTGTTGTCGACCGAATGGAGGTGGTTCTTCGCGGCGACGGCAGCGAGTTGGCGCGTGGTCGTTCCGAATCGGTGCATGTGCGCGCGTGCGAGCGCTGCGTAGATCTCCATGAACACCGAGCGGCGGCGGTTCTCCCCCGCCGAGCCGTCCGCGTTCCCGTGCTCGCCACTGCCCGCGATCTGCTGCACCAGCTGGAGGGCGGTTGCGCGGTTGGCCCGGTCGAGCGCCCCGTCGAACACCGTGAGCGCGGCTGTGGCGTCGTGCTGGACGAGCTTGTCGACGCCGAGCGCGACTGCGGCCGGGGAGAGCCCGGAGCGGACGTGGGCCACGGCCAGCCAGAACGCGGTGGCGCCTCCGGCGCAGGCGTTCTCGACGTTGACCACCGGCATGCCGGCGACGCCGGCGGGGCGCAGCGCGACCTGTCCCGGGATCATGTGCTGCTGATCGATGGCCTTCTGGGAGACGTTGGCGTAGAACACCGCGCCGACGTCACGCAGGTCGGCACCTGCGTCGGCGAGCGTCTCGGCCAGGGCGTGCCGAGCCAGTTGGCCGGCGTCGCGGTCGAGATGGCGCCCGAACCGGGTGCACGACGCGCCGACGATGTGCACGGCGTCGGTCATGAGACCACCGTGTTGCGCAGGGTGCCGATGCCGGTGACGTCGAGTTCGATTGTGTCGCCGGGCTGGAGGTAGCGGCCGGTTTCCAGTCCGCAGCCGGTCGCGACGGTGCCGGAGCAGAGGATCTCGCCGGGGTGGACGGTGGTGGAGGTCGAGGTGAACGCGATCAGGTCGGCGAAGCGGTGATGCATGCTCGCCGTGTTGCCGCGGCTGACCTCCTCGCCGTTGATCCGCGCGACCATGTCGAGCCGGTAGGGGTCGCCCACCTCGTCGGCGGTCACGATCCAGGGCCCGAAGCTGTTGCTGCGGTCGAAGTCCTTGCCTTTGCTCATGCCGAGCCCGCTCGCGATCTCCTCGGCCTGGGTGTCCCGGGCAGAGAAGTCGTTGAAGATTGTGAAGCCGAAGATGTGGTCCTCGGCTGTCGAGGCGGGGATGTCACGCCCGCCGCGCGCGAGGATGCAGGCGAACTCGAGTTCGTAGTCGCGGACGCGGGAGTAGGTCGGCCAGGCGATGTCGTCACCGTCCCCAGCCAGGGTCAGGCGGTTGACCAGGTAGTACAGCGGTCGTTCCAGCATGATCGGCGGGAGGGTGACGGCGTCGGGCGGGACACCGTCGCGGCGGGCTCGGGCGTTGCGGAAGTGGTCGGGGAAGCAGCCGTAGTCGCGGATCTGGCGGGGCTCGGGCAGCGGCGGCAGCAGCCGCGCGTCTGCGCCGTCGAGGCGTGCTTCGCTCGGCGCGGCACGGAGCACGTCCTCGATCTGGGACCGCGCGGTGTCGCCGCCGTCGATAACGGACAGCATCGTTCGCAGGTGCGTGGGCTCCGTCCCGGTGAAAGTGCGCCAGGCGACGTCGAGCAGGAGGTAGGACTCCCCGTCGTCGAGGGCGACTGCCGGGTGGTGCGAGCCCGATGGGGTGCGCAGGGTTGCCAGTTTCACGGTCGGTCCTCTGCTCAGGTGAAGGCGACGACGCGGGCCGGCGCGGCGCTGGCCCGGGCGAGCTTGATCGGGAAGAATGCGACGCGGAACCCCGACGTCGGCAGCGCTGCGAGGTTGGTCAGCTGTTGCACGATGAACACCTCGCGTTCGCGCCCAGCGCGGTGTCCGTCCCAGAGGACGGCGTTGTCGCCGGTAGCGCGAAACGCTTCACCCATGACGCGGAACGGGAGGTCCCATCCGGCGGCATCGGTGCCGAGCACCTTGGCGCCGAGACCGGCGAGGTAGAGCGTGCCGGCACGCGACATGCCGGGGTAGTTGTAGAACTCGAGGTCGCTGACGTCGTAGCGCTCCTGCCCGGTCCGGAGCAGGACCGCGCATCCGTCAGAGGCCGGCGTCCCTGCGGCGGCATAGGCATCACGCAGCGCGTCCACGGCGATTGGTTCGCCTGGCGAGCACCGGCCACGAAGGTCGAGCACGATCGCTTCGCAGAAGAGCTCGTCGATGGCGATGTCGGTGATGGTGCGCGATGGTCTGCCCTCGCACGTCGACCCGTAGTGCAGCGGTGCGTCCACGTGGGTGCCTAGGTGGGAACTGAAGCCCGTGAGCATTTCTGCGCCCCACCCCTCGCCGTCGGGCAGATCCGCGACGTCGCAGGCCATGGCTCGGGCGAACTCCGCTCGGCCCTCTCCGGCCGGGTGCAGGTACTGCACCTCGGGGAACAGCACCCGCGCGAGCGGTGCGACCGCCGGCGGGAGCCGGTCGCGGTCGGTCGGGTCGATGGTGCGGGTCAGATCTACGAGCGTCATGAAGCCGTCCAGGATCGAGAACTTGGACGGTCAACATAGAACTGGACAGACGGTCAAGGCAAGTGCAGTGTCTTCCCCTGACCGCGAGCCTCACTGCGGCGTCGCGCGACCTCGTCGTTGCCGGCCGAGCGCTCGGGCATAGACGTGCTCGAGCACCTCGACCGCCGAACGACGATCGACCCGCTCAGGGTCGAGGCGATACTGGATGTTGATACCGAGCGTGCTCCCCAGCAACGCCACGGCCAGCGCGTCGACGTCGCCGACCTTGGGCGCGACCGTTGCGAGATAGCGCGCGTAGACCGCCCGAAGTTCGACGTAGTGAGCGGCGTACGTCGCACGGATCGGCGAGTCGCTCGTGAGCGCCTCCAACAAGATCGTCGAGAAGATGCGCGCTTTCGGTTGCCCCATGAGCGCGAAGTTGGCCTCGAGCAGGACGTCGACGGTGGGCTTCGGCGCCTCGGCGAGACGATCGGTGATGAAGCCGATCCCCCACCGGAACGCCTCGTCCACGACCGCAACGAGCAGGCCGTCCTTCGAGCCGAAGTGCCAGGCGACCGATCCGCGGCTGATCTGCGACCGCTCCGCGACCGCTTGCACCGACATCGCGGCCGAACCGCCCTCGGACGCCAGCTCGAACGCCGCGTCCACCAGGCGTCGGCGCGTCTCCTCGGAGATCTCCTGCTTGCGCGACGAAGCCACGTCTGCACACCGCCCTCTCGGTCTCACGCACTCGAGCCGGTCACCCGCCGGACCTCGTCAGTCTGGCGCATCCCCGGCCGGACGTCCGGGAAGCGGCCAAGGACATCGTTGACGAACGCGCTTGCCACTTCTATGTTGACCGTCCAATAACCGGACCGATAATCAAGGTGGCCGAGCCGATGCTCACATCGACACGTGGACGACGAAGTGGAGCGATCGCGCTCTGCGTGGTCGCCATCATCAGCACCGGGTGCTCCAGCAATTCCGCGCCCTCCGGCGATGCTGGCTCCTCTACGAGCAGCCGCACGTCCGCGACCAGCACCGATGCCGAGAGCACGCGCGTGGCTGCGGCAGTCGCCGCGTTGTATCGAGGCACGTCGACGACGCCTCCGACGAGCGGCCCCAAAGCCGTCACCGGCAAGAAGGTGTGGATCTTGTCGTGCGGTCAGATCGCCACCGGCTGTTCCATCGTCACCGCCGCAGCAGCAGCCGCCGCCCAGCAACTCGGCTGGTCGGCCACGGTGTACGACGGCAAGTTCAATCAATCGGGCGCTTACAGCGCAGGGGTTCGCGAGGCGATCGCAGCGAAGGCCGACGCCATCGTTGACGTCTCGATCGACTGTGCCGCCATCGCCGCGCCGCTCGCGCAGGCGAAGGCGGCGGGTATCAAGGTGATCGCCACGGGCGCCTACGACTGCAACGATCCCCGGACCGGCGGCCACGCGCAGTTCGACGGCGAGCCGTACCCGAACGACGCGCGCAAGACGATCGCCGCCTATGCCGCCGCCTGGGGCCGAGCCAAAGCCGACTGGGTCATTGACAAGACCAACGGCAAAGCTGTCGCCCTCTCGATTCACCAGACCGACGCCTTCTTCGGCGCCGACATCGCCAGCGCCTTCGACCGAGAGATGGCGACGTGCGCCGCGTGCAAGGTCATCAAGGTCGACACCTCCGGCACGGAACTACTGACCGGCGCCCTGCCGC
This sequence comes from Jatrophihabitans sp., assembly GCF_051960575.1. Taxonomy (GTDB): domain Bacteria; phylum Actinomycetota; class Actinomycetes; order Mycobacteriales; family Jatrophihabitantaceae; genus JBQCEE01. Next base: position 34,658 of record NZ_JBQCEE010000110.1, on the reverse strand, counting down.
CGAAGATCTCCCAGGCGCTGCTGCAACACCCCGACATCAACGCCATCCACACGATCTTCGACTCCGTGCCTCCCCTCGGCGTCGCCCAAGCCGTGGTCCGCAGCGGCCACAAGTCATCGATCGCGGTCATCGGCGGCGAAGGATTCCCCGCCAACCTGCAACTCATCCGCAGCGACGCCGGACAGAACGCAGCCGTCGCCACCGACCCCGAATGGCAGGGCTGGGCAGCCGCCGACGAACTGAACCGGATCTTCGCCGGCCAGGCGACGGTCGCTGAGGGCTACGGCTTCTTGCTGGTCGACGCGTCGCACAATCTCCCTGCGAGCGGCGCACTCGCCAGCAGGGTCGACTTCAAGGCCGCGTACGAGAAGGTCTGGGGCCGGTGACCGCACCCACCGCTCCGGCGACCGGCAGCGAAACACGGCTGGTTGTGGAGGGCGTCTCGCGGCGCTTCGGAGCCACCCAAGCCCTGTGCGACGTGACGCTTACAGTCAACCCCGGCCGGGTACACGCCCTGCTCGGCGGCAACGGGTCCGGGAAGTCGACGTTGATCAAGATTCTCGCCGGCACCGAGGTCGCCGACCAGGGACGTATCCGCGTTGGAACCGCCACCGTGTCGGCATCGGCGACCAGCCCGCCATGGAGCGCCGCCCACGGTCTCCGGTTCGTCCACCAAGATCTCGGCCTGTTCGCCGACCTGACCGTCGCGGAGAACCTGTTCGCCGGACGCGGCTACCCACGCCGCCGGACAGCGATCGACAGACACGCCGTTCGTCGGATCGCCCGCGCAGCCCTGCACCGCGTGCACCTCGACGTATCGCCGAGCAGCGTCGTCGGCGACCTCCGGCCCGCGGAACGCACCATGGTCGCCGTTGCGCGTGCGCTGCACGACCCCGCCCCGGCCTCGGCCCTCGCGTCCTCGGGCTGGGCGCGAGGCCGCATCCTCGTCCTGGACGAGCCGACCGCAGCACTGCCCCGCGCAGAGTCGGAGCGGCTGTTCGACTTGCTCGGTCGCCTCCGCGACACCGGAGACACCATCGTCATCGTCTCCCACCGGCTCGGAGAGATCGCCGCGATCGCCGAGGCAGCGACCGTGCTGCGCGACGGGCAGGTCATCGCAGACCTGCGCCGCGGCGAGATCACGAATGCCGTCTTGCACCGACTGCTCGCCCCGGCCGGCACCGCACCACGCGCACCGAAGCCCGCACGTCCCGCCGCACCACCCGACACCTCGCCCCGACTGTCGGTGTCCGACCTCCGCACCTCACGTCTAAACGTCGCTCACCTGCAGGTCGACCGCGGCGAGATCCTCGGTCTGCTCGGCCTGACCGGCTCCGGCACCCAGGAGTTCCTGGCGACGATCTTCGGAGTCATCCCTGGCCGAGGCCGGGCAGTCCGTATCGACGGCCAACTCCTCGCACCGCGACGAGTGATCGACGCCGTCCGACACGGCATCGGCTACGTCCCTCCCGAGCGTCATACCCGTGCCGCATTCCTCGACCACAATGTCGCTGACAACCTGCTGGTCGCGAGCCTGCGTCGCCATCGGACGGCCACCGGCCTGACACGTCGCGACCTGCACCGCCACGCGCAACGTGTCATCAGCACCTACGGCATCAAAGCACCGAGCGGTGCCACCGCCATGGCCGCGCTCTCCGGCGGGAACCAGCAGAAGGTGGTCGTCGCCCGCTGGCTGGAGCGGCAGGCACAGCTGCTGCTGCTCGACGAGCCGACGCAAGGCGTCGACGTCGCCGCCCGCGCCGACATCTGGCGGCTCATCCACCAGGCAGTCGACGACGGGATGTCCGTCGTCCTGACCAGCACCGACCTCGACGAGATTGCAGCCCACTGCGACCGCGTCCTGCTCATGCGCGACGGCGCGATCATCCGGCGCGTCGACGCCGCAACCTCCGACGACCTCGCCCACGCCCTCTTCACGAACTGACACGAGGATCACGACGATGCCTCATCACGGCTCCGAGCTCCGACAACCACACAGCGCCAGCCACAACTCGGCAATGCCACCGTCGCCGAACAACGCCAGCCCTTCGCCCCTGGCATGGACCCGCGCGATCCGCAGGCGACCGTCGCCGGACCAGCTCCTACTGCCACTTGCCCTCATCGCCGCAATCGGATTCTTCACCGCGCTGCCATCCAGCCGCGCAACCTTCGCCACGCGCGAGAACCTGCAAGCCGTCCTCGGCGACCAGGTCGTCACCATCCTGCTCGCGCTCGCCATCGCGGTCCCACTCGTCGCCGGCAACTTCGACTTCTCCGTCGGCAACACGACCGGCATGACCAGCGTGGCAGCCGCATCCGCGATGTCCCGATTCCACCTGCCGCTCTTCGCCGCAGTAACAGTCGCCCTGACCGTCGGGCTGGTCGTGGGCATTGGCAACGGGATCTTGGTGGGACGGCTCGGGCTGAATCCGTTCATCACCACGCTTGCGTCTGGCACCGCCATCGGAGGTCTGGTGCAGTGGTACTCAGGCGGGCTCCCCATCAACAGCAGCATCGCGCCGGCGCTGGTCACCTTTGGTTCCGACACGACGTTCGGCGTGCCCGATGTCGCCTGGCTGCTGCTGGTGCTCGCCGTCGTACTCGCGTACCTGCTGGAACGCACCGAGTCGGGCCGTTACCTACGGGCGATTGGCTCCAACCGAGTTGCCGCTGACCTCGTCGGCATCCGCACGAGCGCTCTCGTCATCGCGAGCTTCATCGTTGCCGCACTCCTGGCAAGCCTTGCCGGCGTCGTGCAGACTGCGCGGGTCGGCGGAGCCAACCCCGGTGACGGTCCCGGGTTCCTGTTCGCCGCAATCGCGGCCGCTCTGCTGGGCAGCACCGGTAACAAGCACGCACGCGTCACCGTCCTCGGCACCGTTCTGGCAGCGCTGTTCCTGGCCGCTTGTGTCAGCGGACTTACCTTGGCGGGCGTCGCACCCTGGGTCCAGCCCGTGTTCTACGGATGCGCACTGATCCTCGCGATGCTCCTCGCTCGCCACGCGCGACGTCGCGCAGTTAGCCGCTGAGGACCAGTTTCCTCTCCGTCGCCGTCCATCGGTGAAGACGTCGATCTGATAGTTGCTCACGCCGCGCGACCAGCATCAGGTGCTTCACGCGCGACGGCGCCGAGGTGACACAGCGCGCCAGCGGCCGCTCGACCTACCCTCATCTCAACTCGAGCCCCCTTCGATACCGCAGACCGCGTGCGCACAGATCATTTCAAGATCACTAACCCACACACCCGCTGCATTGCCGGTGATGCCGCTGTGAGGTCGAGTCCGCCGGGGTAGGTAGATCCGCCTCTGGCGGTGTGATGTCGCTGCACAAGCTGACCGCGGGTGACGGCTACACCTACTTGACGAGACAAGTGGCCGTCCACGACAGCACCGAGCGCGGCCTGACGGGGCTGTCGGACTACTACAGCGCTCGCGGCGAGTCTCCCGGTCGGTGGATCGGCGCAGGCCTGGCGAGCTTGGACGGCGTCGAGCTCGGTGACGTGGTGACGGCCGAGCAGATGAAGGCGCTGTTCGGGGAGGGCCGCCATCCCAACGCGGTCGAGATCGAGCGGGCAGTCGCCGCTGCCGGTCAGCACCCGAACAAGGCGGTGCTGGCCTCGAGGCTCGGCGTCCCGTACCGAGTCTTCGACCGGCAAAGCGCCTTCCGGATCGCCGTAGCCGAACAGTTCACGGCGCATAACCTCGAGCGAGGACAGCGCTGGAACACCCCGATCCCTCCCGAGGTGCGGGCCGGGATCCGCACGGCGGTCGCGACGAGTCTGTTCAGCGAACAGTTCGGACGGCCGCCGCTGGACTCCCGCGAACTGGCCGGGTTCGTCGCGCGCGAATCGCGGCAGGCCACGACGGCGGTCGCGGGCTTCGACCTGACCTTCAGCCCGGTCAAGAGCGTCTCTGCACTCTGGGCCGTCGCACCCCGCGCTGTGGCCGAGCAGATCGAAGCCGCACATCACGCGGCAGTCGCCGACACCATCCGGTACCTGGAGAGCTGCGCGGCGTTCACGCGGGAGGGCCGCGACGGCGCGCGGCAGGTCGATGTCACCGGCCTGGCCGCGACGGCCTTCACCCATCGCGACTCCCGCGCGGGTGACCCGGACCTGCACACGCATGTGGCGGTGTCGAACAAGGTCTGCACCACCACCGGGAAGTGGCTCGCCCTGGACGGCCGGGTGCTGTACCGGGCGAAGGTGCCGGCGTCGGAGCACTACAACACCCGCATTGAAACCGAACTCCGAGCGCGCCTCGGCATCCGGTTCGCGCCGCGCGGGGGCGTCGAACACGGGAAGCGGCCGGTGCGGGAGATCGTCGGCGTCGACCCGCGGCTGCTCGCCCGTTGGTCGACCCGCCGCTCCGCGATCGTTACGCGGCAGGCCGAACTCGCGACCCAGTTCCAGCGCGACCACGGCAGGCCGCCGACCGAGGTCGAGGCGATCGACTTGGCGCAGCAGGCCACGCTGTCGACCCGCGCACCGAAACACGAGCCACGCACGGTGACCGAGCAGCGGGCCGCCTGGACGACGGAGGCCGACGGCGTGCTCGGCCGCGGCGGCGTCGCCCGCATGCTCCGCACCGTCTTGGCCCGGACTGACACCACCGACGCGCCGCGTGCGACCGCGGAGTGGGTCCACGACGCGGCGGCACAAGCGGTGACCACGGTGGCCGCAACCCGAGCGACATGGACGGTGTGGCATCTCCGGGCCGAGGCGCAACGTCGAGTCCGCGCCGCCGGCATCCCACTGGGCGGCATCGACGAAGCCGTCGACGCGATCGTCACGGCCGCGCTCGATCCGGCGGTGTCGGTACCACTCGGCACCACCGACGCGCTCGAGGAACCGGCACTCTTACGTCGCCGCGACGGCACTTCCGTTTACACGGTCGCCGGCAGCCAGCTCTACACCAGTCGAGCCGTGCTCGCCGACGAGGCGCTTCTGCTCTCGGCAGCCCGTCGCAGCGACGGGGTCTGGCTCGACGACGGCCAAGTCGACCAGGCACTTTGCTACTTCACCGCGACCAGCGGCGTGCGGCTGAACGACGGACAGGCGCATCTGGTCCGGCGGCTCGCCACCTCCAGTGCCCGGCTGCAGGTCGCAATCGCGCCGGCCGGTGCGGGCAAAACGACCGCGCTGGCCGCGCTGGCCGACGTCTGGGCCCGCGACGGCGGCACCATCATCGGCCTGGCCCCCTCCGCGGCGGCAGCCGCCGCGCTGCGCAGGCAGATCGGGACCCGCACCGACACCCTCGCCAAGCTCCTCCACGACCTCGAGACAGCCGGCATCCGGCGGCGCTCCGGCGGGCTGCGGATCGACGCGCGGACGCTGGTGATCGTCGACGAGGCCGGGATGGCCGGCACCCACGACCTCGCCCGCCTCGTCGAGCACGCGCTCAACCGGGGCGCGTCGGTCCGGCTCGTCGGCGACGACCACCAACTCGCCGCAGTCGCCGCCGGCGGGGTGCTGCGCGACATCGCCGAACAATGCGGCACGGTCACCCTCACCGACCTGATGCGATTCGACGACCCCGCTGAAGGCGCCGCCACCCTCGCCCTGCGGGTCGGCGACCCCGCCGCCATCGGCTTCTACCTCGACCACGGCCGCGTCCACGTCGGCGACCTCACCACCGCCACCGACAGCGCCTACCAGGCCTGGCGCGCCGACCGAGCCGCCGGCCACGACGCCGTCATGCTCGCTCCGACGCGCGCCCTCGTCACGGAGCTCAACGTCCGCGCCCGTGCCGACCGGATCGCTACCTACCCGCACCCGGGGGTCGGTAGGGAGCCGGTCGGCGAGGTACCCCTGGCCGATGGCACCCGCGCGAGCGCCGGGGACGTGATCATCGCCAGGCGTAACGACCGGCGGCTGCCGATCACCACCGTCGACCGGGTGAAGAACGGCGACCGGTTCACCATCACGACAATCACCGCCGACGGTGCGCTCGAAGCTCGGCATCACGGCACGAACCGCTCGGTCACCCTCCCGGCCGCCTACGTGGCCGCCGATGTCGAGCTCGGCTACGCCACCACCGTTCACACCGCCCAAGGCGTCACCGCCGACACCTGCCACCTCGTCGCCACCGGCGCCGAGGACCGGCAGATGCTCTACGTCGCCCTCACCCGCGGCCGCACCGCGAACCACATCCATCTCGCCGTCACCGGCGACGGCGACCCGCACAACGTCATCAAGCCGGAGGCGCTGCTGCCGGCGACCTGCACCGACCTGCTGACCGGCATCCTCGCCCGCGACGGTGCTCAACGCTCCGCCACCAGCAGCATCGCCGACCTCGCAGGCCCCGCCGCGCGTCTCCACGCCGCCGCGACCCGGTACCACGACGCGCTCAGCGTCGCCGCCGAACACGTCCTCGGCAAGCAGCAACTGACCGCACTCGACCACACGGCCGACGCGCGCGTGCCCGGCCTCACCAACGCCCCCGCGTGGCCGACGCTGCGGGCACACCTCGCGCTGCTCGCCGCCGACCTCCACGACCCCGTCGCCATCCTGAGCACGGCGATCGAGGCACGCGAGCTGGGCACCGCGGCCGACCCGGCTGCGGTCTTGAACGCCCGCCTGCACAGCACCTATCCCCAGCGGGACGCCGGGCCGCTGCCTTGGCTGCCACCCACGCCCGCACTGCTGCGCGTGAATAATTACTGGTCGGCCTACCTCGCCGAACGCACCCGCCTCGTCCAGCGCTGCGCGGCCGAGACCGTCGCGCACGCCGCCGGCTTCACTCCCCGCACGGCGCCGCCCTGGGCGCAGCCGCTCCTCCCCCAGCCCCGCCTGCTGGCCGACGTCGCGGTCTGGCGTGCCGCCGAGAACATCCCCGACAGCGACCGCCGCCCCACCGGCGAACTCCAGGTCGCCACGACCGGCGCCCGCTACCAGCACGACCTCGCCGCCCGCGCCGACACCCTCACCAACGCCGGCAGCACCGGGCCATGGGTCACCGCGTGCGACCGGCTCGACCCGCGGATCCGCCACGACGACTACTGGCCCGTCCTCGCCGACCACCTCGCCCGCCTCCATCGCGCCGGCATCAACACCACCACGCTGATCCAACGGCTCGGCGACCAGCGGCCGTTGCCCGACGACATGCCTGCAGCCGCGCTGTGGTGGCGCATCTCGCGCCACGTCGCACCCGCCGCCCTCACCACCGACCCCAACGCAGACCAACCCCGCCCCGCCTGGGCAGGGCACCTCGCCGACGCCATCGGCCCCGACCAGGCCGACGCCGTCCAGCGCGACCCGGCCTGGCCAGCCCTCCTCGCCGCCGTCGACCGCGCCGTCGATGCCGGCTGGACCGCCGACAACGCCCTCCACACCGCCACCGAACTCGCGCACCTCCGCGACCACCACCTGCACCCAGCGACAGACACGCCCTCGAGCGATGTCGCCGCCGCGCTCACCTGGCGCATCACCCTGCTCCTCACCGCGCCGCACACCGCACGACCACTGGCGGTCAACATCGAGGGGCACCCGGCGGCGGTCGACCAACCGCCCTACGACCCGGACTATGACACCGCACCACCGGACCACGACCCGGACGATCCAGCCCACGTCAGCAGCGCCCCCGCCAGCGACTGGCCCGACACCACCACCGAGCGATCATCACACCTGCGCGCCGCACTCGCCGATGTGCTCGCACCTTCACCGCTAACCGCGCCCGACGACGAGCCCCTCTGGGCGGCCCTTGATGACGAGCACAAGTGGGCCACGGCGCCGGTCTCCCGCTCCCGTTTGCTCGAATTGAACCGGCTCGCCGCCGCCTACTTCGCCAGTCACTACCCCGACAGTTGGGCCAGCACCGTCATGCGCGACCGCCTCGGCACCGACCTCCACAACGACGCCCTCGTCAGTCCCGGCTACGCCCCGGCCGGGTTCACCAACCTCGTCGACCACCTCCGCGGCCTCGGCGCCACCGACACCGAACTGCTCGCGGCGGGCTTGGCCAAGCGCGCCAGCACCGGCCGCCTCATCGACGTCTTCCGCGACCGACTCGTCCTCCCCATCCATGGCCAAGACGACACCAACCCGGGCTACGGTGGCATTTACAGCGGCATCTACGGCTTCGTCGCCCGCCGCCACCCCGACCTCGCCGACGACGCTCCCTACGCCGGCCCGAAGTACCTCAACACCCGCGACACCGACCTGTTCACCAAGGGCGACCACCTCTTCGGGCTCGCCGGCAACAGCCAGACGCGCCGCCGCGGCGGCGTCCCCGTCGTCGTCGAAGGACCCTTCGACGCCCTCGCCGTCACCCTCGCCGGCGGCGGCCGCTTCATCGGCCTCGCCACCCTCGGCACCGCCCTCACCACCAGCCACGGCCGCCAACTCCGTGCCCTGCATGCCACCGAGATCGTCATCGCCGGAGACGCCGACGACGCTGGACGCCGAGCAACCCGCCGCGCCTACTGGAAACTCACCGACGCCGGCATCAACCCACACCACGCACAGCTCCCCAACGGACACGACCCCGCCCAACTCCTCCACGACCACGGACCCGCCGCACTCCAGGGGGCCCTGACCGCGGCACGACCGCTCGCCTACGACCTGATCGATGACGCAGCCAGTCGGCGCGGACCCGACATCGCGGACAGTGTCGTGGCCCCGAAGGCCGCGGACTACGACGCCATCGCTCGCGTCATCCTCGCCGGACCACCCTCCTGCTGGACCGCGACCGCCCGCTACGCCGACCAACACGTCCCCGAACCCGCCCGCCTGCACCAAGCAGTCATCGCCCGACTCGAACACCCCGACGACCTCGACGGCAACAACACCTACTTGGATCGCGACGTCAACGCCCCACCCAAGCGTCCGAAGACCCGCAGCTCCGAGCAGCCACCACCTACTCGCCGCAACCCGCACACCCGAACCCGGAGCAACCCAGACCGCAGGGAGCGGTACCCCAAGGAGAGGGCAACCCCGATAGTCACCACCGGCCGACGCCGACGGACCCAGCCCGGCCGGGCACCAACGTACCCCCCACCACCGCGGTGAAATCACGACCGCAACCCTCAGCCGTGTCCCGATCGCCGAATCTCGAACCCTCAGGGCGCCGCAACCTCGGCACGTCTCCGCCGTTATGCGCGGCCTCCTGCTATGGCGGGGCAATGCCGATCCTTTAACGTCTAGGCAGCGAGAACGACCGTGGCGCAAGGGACTCCGTCGCGCAGGCCTGGGTCGTCACGGCCGCCATCCGTCGGTGGTCTGCGCTGCGGCGACCCGTTGGAACAGCTCGTTCAGGTCGCTCGGTTGAGCTGGATAGGTGCTGGCTCCTCGGCGCACGTAGAACTGCGGCTTGTCGCGGTGGTCGAGGTCTGTGATGACGCCGTACGGCGGGACGCCGCCAGGCGCGACGTTGACGAAGAAGACGGTGTTGCCGCCAATCACGTGCGACGTGATCAGGAAGTCGGGTGTCGGGAGGATACGTGTTCGGATGAGTTGGCCAACACGGTCGCGCTCCTTATTGAGTTCGACGCCATCCGGGAGCCCGAGAACGGTGAGCTCGTCGCGGTCGACGCCGAACACTACGGTGCCTCCGGCGCCGTTCGCGAACGCTGCGATCGTGTTGAACGCTCGGTCGGTCTTGCGCGCGCCTATCGCCGGCAGGCTGGCTTTGAACTCTACGAACGGCCCTTCGCCGCCGTACACGACCGCTTCGACTGCCGCCTGCTCCTCGCGGCTCGTTTCCTCCCTTTCGACGCCGGCACTGCGCAGCTGCTCCTCTGAAGCCCAGGGCGACGTCAGGGCCCGATAGTCACGCCAGCTCGTGCCGGCGGTAAGCCACAGCCAGGTATTGGACGCCGCGAGGCCGTCGGGCAGATCGAAGGTGATCACACCGGGTGCGTCGACACCAACGCGTTCGCGACGAACTGGGCTGAAGTACTCCAGCGACGTGCCCGCGAAGTCGGTGCCTTGTACATCGACAGTCATCCGGGTTGCCGTGATGTGGATCTGTCCTAGCCAACTGCGATCATCGACAACTCGGAGATGCATGACCTCGCTCGGAACGGAGGCGTTGGCCGGTAGATCGTAGACGCCGAGAAAGAAGGCTCGGAATGCCGAATCGAGGTCGGTGAACGAAGGACTATCGGGGCCGACCAGGAAATCTAGCCGCCCGGCGGTGCTCACACCCGCGGCCGCGCCGCCTTCGCGACTTATCACGTACTCATAGGACGGCGTTGGACTGCGCTCGCGGTCATGGAGCTCGAAGCTTGCCCGGCGGCGCACCTGTACTCGTGACTGAACTCTGGGTACATCGACGTCGAATTCACCGAGCTTGATGTGCGTGTCGTTCTCCGCGTCGAACCACTCGGCAATCGATGTGGCGGCCACCGTCATCGCGAGGAATGCGACCGATTCGTAGCGCCACGACGCGGCGGGCCAAGTCGCCGGCTGCGACCCGACGATAAGGTTCCCGTAACGAAGCTGCCAACGCGAGGTGTCGCGTTCCAGCATCACGCGTAGCCAGCCCTCGCGCTCAGGTAGTTGGTGCGCGAGGTTTGACGTGAGCACCTCGGTCACGCCGCGACCAGACTTGAGAGGTTGTCAGCGGTCCTAGTCACTTCTGGCTCCATCATTGCGTAGTTGTGTGTCAATGGCATTGGCGATGGCTGTAAACCGCTCGGCAGCGTCAACGAGCTGATCTCGTACCCGATCCAGCGGCGCGTCGGGTACCTCGTGGGACTCTCGCCGTCCTCGCTTAGCAAGCTGATCAAGTCGTCCCAGTATCACTTGTTCGTCGTCATCGACGAGATCTCGGCCGATCCGTACCCATGCTGCCTCGCGCTCCTGACAGAGCGAAGCTGCTTCGCTCACCAGCGCGACGACTAGATCGCGGGTGGTGGATTCAACATCGATCGCCAGCTGAAGGAGAACGGTCGATTCGGTGTCGTCGGCGCTCGGGCGAGAGTGGGCGTCGAACAGCCGGTAGAACCGCCATGGCTTCTTTGGTTCGCCGAGTCGATCGAGAGCTAGGAAGACCTGTTGATACGACTCCAGCGGCCTCTGACGCATGGGCAGCGCAGCGCGCCGGCCCCACAGCGCGAGAATCGACTCGGCCGCTGCCTGCTCGGCTGCCGCCCGCTCTTCGCTGGTCGCTGACTCGGCGGCGAGGATCTTCTCAGCGACGAAGTGGGCCATCCACCTGCCGAGGAAGTCAGATCGATCGAGCGCTTCTGCCAGCGCTTTACCCAGCTCTACGACCGAGCCGGAAGTCGACGCGTCTGCACGACTCGTCGAAAAGGAAGACGCGGTAGGACTTCTCTCGGTACGGGAATCGCTCATCCTCACTCTGCCTTTGTCTCATGCCCTCGACCGACCGATTGATCATGACCGTCATGACAAGCCATGAGCCGCTCCCCCGAAGGAGCTCTTGCAAAGCGTCTGACTGAATTTCGAGACGTGAGCCTTGAGGCCCGCGCGCTGAGTGGCCGGAGTCTTCAAGGTCGTCCCACACGATTGAGCGCAACGCGACGGTGCCGCTTCGGCGCCATTCGCGCATGTCAGCATCGGCGTCCAGGCTAAAAAGGTGGGTCACATCATCGGAAGGGTGCGGCGGGGGATAGCGAACATGCGCGGCAAACGGATCCTCGCAGTCGAGACCGCCTTCGCGACTGCGATCACTGATCCACCCGCCGAGGCGGTATCCAAATTCGTTGAAGGTGAAGTCCTCGTCGTCGACGCTCGGTAGCCGGAAGTCGGAGTAGGAACCAGCGGTCTGCAGCGCTGCAGCGAGAGCCCGAGCATGGGCTGGATCGACCAGCGCAGACTCGATGACGATGTCCTGGCTACGATCGTAGGTTTGGTCGCTGGACGTCTCCCAGACCGTCAGCCAGTTGGGTTCGGTGGACAGACATCGTTCGAAGGTGTCGGCGGAGAGGCCAAACTCCCAGTTCGCGTCGATCCTCGTGTCGTCGTGCAACGCGATGGTCGCTCGCGGGCTACGGTCTCGCCGATCTGCCAACCACCGATGGTCGCCCCTACTTGGCCGGAACCGCCGCAGCCACTCGTCGAATTGGTCCTGGCCGTCGTCCCATTCCGAACTGTACACCGGCCTGGTGCGGACGAGCTGACCGGCGACCGTCATTAGCGCATGGAATCCGAGGTAGAAGTCCAGGTCGTCTTCCTTGGGCCATTCACTTCTGTGGCTCCACGTGGCGTTCTCTCCGTATAGCCGGCGGCTGCGACGTTCGTCTTCGATCGCGTCACCACGGTAGGGAAGCGCCCAGGTCTTCGTGACGACGTCGCTGGCCAACACCACGACTCCCTTGTCATCGACGTCGAACACGTCGCCAAGCGATCGACACCAGTAGCCTTCAAAATCGAAGAAGAAGTGGACCGCGGGCTCCACCGATGACTGACTCTCGTTAGTGCCCCGTTTCATTTCGCGCGTATGAAACCCGATCGGCCTGTTCGCCGACTCGAGCGCGGAACGGGTCCCGGAGTCGAGCATGGCAACCCCAGAGGCGTGCAGCGACAGCAGGATGCCGCGCACGGCTTCTCGCACCAAGACGTGGTCCTGATCGCCGTCCGCAAGTGCACGCAGGAGCGGTACGAACGGGATGACCCCATCATCGCCCTCGTTGGACCGTTCGAGCGCCATGAGCAGCCACACCAGCGCGTGCTTGTCGTAGAACACCAGCCGCTGGTCGACGAACGGTAATACGGACACCGCACCGGTCGCATACCGCGCAAGTGCGTCGAGCACTGCGGTCTGCCGGAGCCGCACCAAGGCGCACACGGCATGCGCCGCCTGCCAACGGGTGGCAATCGCGGGATCGCCCAGAGCCGCCCAGACGAACCCGGCGACGCACGCCGCGATACTGCTCGGCGCCGGCGCCACCTGCGACATCGAGCCATCGGCGCTGTCAGCCGGGGCGACATCTGCGTACTGGTCGCTGGCGTCGTCGAAGACGATCCGAGCGTCAGTCGGCGACAGGTGCTTGGCCAGTCGAGCCGCGAGTGCGAAGCAGGCCTCGCCGGTCAGCATCTCGGGACGTCGCCCAACCTCCTCTAGGGCGACACCTATGGGGTCGGTCGGCAACTCGGCGAGAGCGACGAGCGCAGCGATATCCAGCGGTTCGTACGATTTGGTAGTCAACTCGAAGCAGAAGCGACGCGCCAAGATGGCCGCCATATCGCGCAGAGCCGCGACGGTTGAGCGCGGCAGGCTCGGACGCCTGGCGAGACGCTTGATCAGATCGTTGTAGTCGAACAGGGAGAAGTTTGTATCCGCGACCACGGCGCGTACGACCCTCGTGAGCGTCGCCGGTGGGTACGCTGCCGCCTCGGCGAGGATGTCGCGACGATCGATCGGCGTGCTCTCACAGAGCGCGTGCGCAGCGGCTAGGCCATCGGCGCTTGTGAGGTCTAGTTCCCGAAGATCTTTTTCGGCTGCCGATCTGAGTACCGCTCGATCCTCGGGCTCGGCACCCCAATCGCGTGAGGTGTGAATCGGTCCGTCGGACCTTCGATGGTGCGGTGCCTCATAGCGATCTAGGGCAGACCAGTCCAGTAGTACGCCGGCCTGAGCCGCAGCTTCTTTCAGGATTGCTAGCGACCGCCGTGTATCGACCATGAAGCGGGGGAGGGTGGCGACTGTATCGATGATTAGCTGTGCCTGGTGAGGGGATCGCGTCAGGGCGCGTTGTGCTGCGGTCATCACCATCGGCTCTCGCTGGAACATGGCCAGTGCGATGCTGATAAGGGGCATCGATGAAGTGACGGCGTCGTCTCGAATGGCCAAGGCCCGGACAGTCGGATCGAGCCATCCGATGCGGCGGTCGCGCCATCGGGAGGCGACGGCAATGCCTTCAGTGTCGTCGAGTTGCGTGATCGAGTGAAGGGCCTCCTCGTAGTTCAGACTGTCGTGCAGAAATGGAATCAGAGCCTCCGTGATCTGTGCGAGACGGTACGCGCGGGCGCGATCAGGTTGATCGCTGCTGGCGGCATTGCTAATCGTCAACAGTGCCGTCCAACGTGCGTGGACATCGTCGCCGAGCTTTTCGGCGGTCGCGACGGCCTGCTCGAAGTACGTCTGCGACTCGTCGGGAGATAGCCGATAGATGGCGCGAGCCAGTTTCACCAGCTCGTCGATCTGTGTCTCCGCCCCGTCCTGGCTCGCCGCGATCTCGCTAGCAGTCAACTGCGCTAGCTCGAGCGCGATGTCATGCAGCTGTGGTGATGCGGAAGCGTGCTGCACCGCCTCCGTTAGAGCGGCTCGCGACAGATACTGATGGTTGGATCGGATCCACGCGGCGAATTGCTCGCGGATGGCGCTTGAGGAATTGCCAGCGAGCAGCAGCGCGCCGGTGCGCGTAACGGCGTTCACGAACATGTACGGCGTGTCGTAGTCGGTGACCGCACGCAGCGACTCGGTAGCGACACGCTGGAGGTCGCTGTCAATGTTCAGTCCAAGCATCGCCTGCGACCACAGGTCGGCCCATTTGGCGTACGGTTCGACGTTCGCCGCGAACTCCGCCACGGTCCCTGAATGGGTGTATGGGCGCTTCTTGGCTTCGGCAACTTCTGCTGGGGCCACCGCGGTCACATCGAATGGCTCGCCCCGAAGTCGTGACAGCAGCGCCAATCCCTTGATCAGGGACCTGTTGACGCCGGTGGTCTGCCACCGCGATCCGGCCGAAGCCGGGAGGGCGTCGGGCAGATATGGCGCGAGTGTGACTGCTGCCTCGGCTGGTGCGAGCAACTCGTGGCGCACGCCGAGCGCGACAGTCCAACAGATTGCGAGCGTGAGGTCGGGATCATCCCCACGGATCGAATACGGCGGAGGGGCGTCGACCGGCTCGGTCCGGCCGCGAAGCAGACCCAACACTGGTGCCAGGGCCGCGGAACGAACCTGCAGCCCAGCTTGCGCCGCGGCGAACGCAACACCTAGGAGTACGTACGCGCTGGCCTCAGCCTGCTGCAGGAGATCCTCGATTTCAGAGACGCGACCGTGCTGTATTAGCCGCCCGGCAATGAGCGCTGCCGGCTTCCACGCCGCTGGCTCGGGCCGCCAGCGCTGCAGGAAGCTGACGCACGCTTCGGCTCCGTCGACGTTGAGCAACCCGAGCCCGATATCCGCGATGTCCTCTGGTTCAACGTGATGCCGTTCATGGTCGTCACGGGGCGCGTTCACCCAGGCAACCGTCCACTCGATAGCGCTGCGCAGCCTGCTGCGTGCGGCGTCCTGCTGCGACGCAGTGAAGGAAAGCAGCGCGCCCTCGTGGACAAGATTTGAGTTCGGCCACTCACCGGTCAGCTCGCGCCTCGCAACGAGATCTTCGGTTGTTTGCTCGTCGAGAAACTCGCCGGCCAAGTCAGCGTTGTCGCGCAGCAGGGCGAGACGTCTGCTGTGACCGGAGCTGAGTACGCCCGCTCGCACCCCGAGCCGCGCAGCCGGAAGGAGCGCGGCTTGCCGGAGCGCGGCCTTGAGCGCGAACTGAACTCGCAGCTGAGAGATTTGGTGTCGCTCTAGCTCGTTGTCGACCGGGAGCGCGTCGTCTGTCATCGCGAGCTTCACTAGCTCATCGAACTCGCCAACCTCCCACATCAAGTACGGCAATGATGCCGCGACATAGCCGCTGTGAGTTGCCAGCGGGCGTAGGCGGGCCAACAGATCTGTCAGCGCCGCGCCCTGTGGCGAGAAGCGTGAGCGGAACCAGGTTTCCGTCGGCTCATCGCGGAACTGCAGTGCGTCGCCCTCGACCAGCAGCGAGCCGCCAAGATCGGCCGCAAGGCTTCGGATTAACGACGCGCTGACGCCGCACAGCTGCACCAGGACGGCAATCGGTATTCGCGGCCGCATGCAGGCCAGAGCCTCGCAGACGAGGTCAATTGCAGCCGCGTCCTGCGGAGAGTTGTGGTACCGGACCTCGTCAAGCAGATTGGCCAGCAAGTCATCGATTGTGGCCACGTTGTTCCCGGCGACGTGGCTCAGCCGGGACAAGCACTCCTCAGGCGAGTCACTTTGCCGCATGACCTGGGCTTGGACACGAGGATTTCCCCCAGTGCGCCGATGGAACTCCCGAGCATCGCCCGTAGCCACCTCCCCGAACCGAGACCGCAGATGCTGCGCGCTGTGCTCAAGATCGAAACCGAACAGTTCGAACCGTCTCGTTCCCGGCGGCGGGTCCAGCAGTCCGACTCTTTCTGTACGGCAGAACTCGACGACGCGGACGTTAGGTGGCAACTCCTCCCGCAAGAGATCCACCACGAAGCAACGGCCCGTCCCCTGCTGATTGGCGGCGATGACCGCGTTGTCTGCCGCGTCGATCGCCAGGACCAGCAGGGCGCCGGAACTCGCGGCGGCCAATGCTCTGGCAGCTGTCCGCACGCGCGCGATGAAGGCTCGCGAGTAGTCTGAGCTCGTGGCGGTGCCTACCGGCACCAACGGCTCACTGAGGCCTGCCGCGGCAAGCTCATTGCACAACTGGACATAGCCCTGACGATGCTCATGCCGCGGCGCACTCGATCGCCGGTAGCTACCTAGTGCGAAGCAGTCGTACACCAGGCAAAGCGATCCGTTGGGCAGCATGGCGCCCAGCTGAGATGCGAGTACAGACTTACCGATTCCGCCCGCCGCGTGCACGATGACTGGTTCAGTCGAGGAGCTGAGAGTTTCGGCCAGGGATGCGGCTTGTGGAATCGCGACGATGTTGTCGGGTTTCTGCAGGAGCGAGGGTGCCGGAAGAAGCAGGTCGGAGGAGGCTCCGAGAGCTGCCAGTACGACCTCCCGCGTGATCAACCTGTCCTGCTGCAATGACGTTGCTCGCGTCGCTACTGCTTCTTTCAGGCGAAGGGCACTGTCATTCGGCGCTCCAGGCAACACAGCGGACACATCGCGACCGAACACATCGACGAGGCGCAAGAGCGCCGGCGCGCGATTATCGATCACGAACTGTCGACAGAATGGCCCTGCAAGATCCTCAGGCAGCCCGAGGTAACCCCGAAGCAGGTCGACGAGCCGCCGATCGCGCGGCGCCTCACCGCTTGCGATGTGGGCAAATGCTTGGGCGACGGTGGCGCTCACCGGCCGGTTCGAGACGAACTCGAAGCTGACGCGCGTCGCTAGTTGCGGATCGGCCTCGTACAGGGCCAAGAACTTCTGGGCGAAGCCCTCGACGGTTCGCTTCAGGCCGGACGCTGTCCATTCGGCTTCTGGGTGCACGGTCGAGTGCTTGAGTTGGCGGTATATGACGTGATCCGCCAACGCTGGGTCGATCCCGCCGTAGTACTCGGCGAGGTCGATGACCTGCTCGCCCTCTCCAGCGGCGGCCTCCAGCGGCGAAGAGCCCTCGACGGACACCGCCATGAGACCGGAGCCCGCTCGCAGCAGCTTCAAGCACTGGCGGGCAGCCCAAACGTAGTGGAACTGGTCCCCGTCGCGGCTCGCCCGCACCGAATCGATCATCGACGACGCCTCTTCAAACGCAGCAGGTGCCCAGCGGCATGAACGACGTGCGAGGTAACGCACGCTGAAGTCTCCAAGATCGTAGGCCTCCCCGCGTCGAGCTAACAGTACGTCGGCAACAACGCACAGACGCCGAACAATTCATCGGCGCGCGGGAGTCCGCATCGCCGTCACGCAGATCGACGGTTGTGGCGCGCGCCGGCCGTCTCAGATGGAGGTGCATAATCGAGGTTCCGCTTGCGTCGCCGACCTTCGGCACGCAGATTGGCGCAACGAGCGTCTTCGAATCTGGCCGTTGCCGCAAGAACGCGCCCCACGCCGTACGCCGCAACCGGTTGAGTTTCGTCGTCGACTACTAGCTCATCAACTGTCGCCTTCGCTCAGACATCGTCTCTTGCAGGTTGCTGCGTGAGGTTTGACTTCTGACAACCTCGTGAGGACGATGTGAGCCATGGCGAAGAAGGTAATCACGACTGAAGAGTTCACCGACGACTTGGACGGCACAAAGGCTGAGGGCACGGTCCGTTTCTCATTTGAGGGCACCGAGTACGAAATCGACCTGTCTCGGCGCAATCGGAACGCTTTCGATAAGGTGTTGAAGCCGTACGTCGATGCAGCACGCACCGTGCGGAAATCACGGAATTCGCGTCGACCCGCGACTCGCGGTTCTCGTGCGGCTGGCCCGAAGCAGGATCTTGGCGCGGTACGCGAGTGGGCGCGCGCGAATGGGCATGCGGTCAGCGAACGCGGCCGAATTGCATCAAGCATCATCGAGGCGTACGAAGCCGCGCAGGGCTGACACTGTGCAGAAAGTCGTGGTGCGGCGCTCAGGCGCCGCGCCGACTATGCGCGCCCTCTCGGTCAAGGCCGATGCGGCCGCCGCGCACATGTGCCGCGCCTTCTCTAATTGATAATTTTCTGCGGGCGCGACGCAACTCCGCGTCAATCCGGCTTTGGTTGCTCGCTGGCAGAAGTCACGCGAACGCATACTCGCGGATGGCTTAGAGCACCCGGAGTGCGTCGTACAGCGTCGGGTCGTGGCCGAGGAGCCGGTTGTACCGGGTGTTGGCGTCGCTGGCGGCGGCGCTGATGGCGCCGGCGGCTTGGTGGAGTGCGGCGGGCCGGTTTCGGCGGCAGGCCTCGAGGTAGGCGTGAGTCGCTTTGTCGTACCGGGTGGCTGCGGCGGACAGGGCGGTGTCTGGTGAGTGCAGTAGCCCTCGACGGAGCGGGACCAGTTGTTCCTCGGTGGTGAGACAGCGGTCGGAGTAGGCGCCGAGGCTTGCGTCGGGAACGTAGGTGAGGACGGACATGGCCGCGTTGTCGCGGTACAGCTTCGCCCGGATGCTCCAGTCCTGAAGTGCTCGTGCCAGTGCAGCCGTCGGTGGCTGTGCCGCCGGGACGCTGACCGGACTTGGCGAAGTGGTCGCGGTCGAGACCGTCGGCGTGAGGGCGTGTTGGACGCCGCCGCTGATGGTGCGGGCGAGCCGTGGGCCGAGGGTGACGAGGGCGAGGAGCATGACGATTACGACGGCGAGGCGAGTGGCGGTCGGCGGTGCGGTCCGTCGTCTGCGTGGGCTTTTCATCGGTTTCGAGCCGGGCTGCTGCAGGCGGCGCTGAGCTGGACGTCCGGCCATGACCGACGGGGCGCGACGGAGTTCGTCGCGAAGTGGGTCGCCGGCGGCTGGTGGGAAGTCGACGGATAGGCGGACCGCGACCGTGGCGAGATCCGGCTGTGTGAGCACGGCGGGTCGGGCGGCGAGCCAGGCGGCGAGGTGGTCGACCGGGACGAGGTGGACGCCGCGGACGAACGCGTTCGGCGGCACGTCTCGTTGGGTGGGGCTGGCCAGGCAAAGCACTGGGGTGACGGGACGTCCAACGATGTGCTGGACGTGCGCTGCCATGGCACGCACCTTGTCCAGCTCGTCGTTGCGGCAGGCGCTGTGACTGCCGTCGGCAGCGGTCCAGTGTTGCCACAGCGAGCCGTCGTGGACGGTGGCCGTGCCCACCCAGTTCTTGGCGTCGATGAGATGGATGCCGGCGGGCGTCACGACCAGGTGATCGATGTTGGCCTGGGAGGTGCCGGGCTTGTACAGCCGGTCGTGCAGCACGCGGGTGGTGGCGCGCTCGAGGCTGTCGAGGACGGCAGCGACGCGTTGTTCGCCGTCCGCGCCGGCGCTCCAGCGGTCGGCCTCGGCGTGCAGCCGCGCGGCGTTCGCGCGGAGCCGCTCGGCTTCCTGGCGCGCGGACTCGCCTGCGGACATGGGGACTCCGAAAGGTGCCACGTTCTCATGAGATGAGGCCGTAGCTTCACCCAAGCCGACGCCAATGGCAAGAGGACGAAGCAATCCGTCGTATGCGCGATCCCTGTGTGGCGTCCCTCGGGTGCTCGGCGTTTCTACTTTTGAGACTTCGGCCGGCCGTTTGAGACTGGCGAGACGATCCGGCAGTTTCGTGGGCATTTTTGAGACGTGGAAGTTGATGATCCTTGTGCCTGCACGCCTCGACGGCTTGACATAACGACAATTCGGGAGCCTAGTTCGCCTGCGCCGCCGTTAGTTCAGTCTCGGCGTGTTGTTTCTGCGCGAGTTCGATTGGCCTCGTATCGCCGCCGTCACCGCGGTGTGGTTCTCACAGGGTCTGTGTCCGGATATGTGGGTCGGGTTTCGCCCGCGCCCGCCGACCGCTATGCCTGGAGCGTCGCCGCGTCACCGGCTTCCCTCGTCGTTGGTGGCGTCAGCGGAAGGAAGAGTCGGCAGTCAGTCCGTAACAAGAACGACGTGGCTGGTGTCGGCGAAGTACGACGTGGACAGTTCGTCGAGCGAGGCGGGATCGTCTGCTAGCCATGCTTGAACTGCGACCTCCAGCGCGGTCGGCCACTGTGTGAACGCCTCAAGGTCCATGTCGATGTTGGCGGCAAGGCGTGCGGCGGCGGTGACGATCCCAAGGGTGCGCTGCAGCGAGGATGGCTTCGCGTCGGTCTTCGATGTCGCCTGATCTTCATCCGGGCCCGACCCGTCGTCGGATCCGGGGGTTGGCGGGCTTCCGCCGCCGAGCGTCGGATCGAAGCAGAAGCAGGACGCGAGGCATTCGAGGGGTATGGCTGCCGAGCCCACGCCGTTTCTGGATTTCGGCAGCGTCCCTGCCTGCACGACGGCTGCGGGGACGACGGTGCAGCCGCGTCGCTCTTCTCCGCTGATTCGGCAGTTCGCGCGGATGGGCGCCATGGACGACGGTCCGTTGTAGAAGGCGTACAGGGGTATCGCGCCTTGCCGACGGCTCACCGCGATCAACCGGTCCATCTGGTCCTTCTTCATCGAGGAATATGCGCCGGTTCGGTAGAGCCGCTTGGCTTGTATCCGGAAGTTGAGGCGGCCGGTCGAGAGTTTGAACAGTAGGTTCCAGTCGGCGCCGGTCCGACCTTCGGTTGTGTTGTCGAACTGATGGACTTTCAGGTGGCTGTTCTTCGGCAGTCGTCCGCGGAAGTGCACGTAGGGGAATCGGCGGCGCATCAGCCCGAGCATGACCGAGTCGGTGAGAGTTTCTTCGCCGGGCACGAGGAGGTGTCGGTGTGCGGCGGCGTCGAACCCGTGGATGTGTGTCGCCGCAGCCCGCAGTTCGCGGCTGGCTGGCCAGGGTGGTACGAGCGGCATCGGGTTGTCCGTCCGGATGGGTGGCTGCGGTCCCGCTGCGACCTGTAAGTCGTGCGCTGGGGTTGATCGTGCCAGTGGTCGGCGTCCTGCGGAACTGGCTACTGCCGGTGTGGTCGTCGTGGACGCGGGCCGACGTGTCGTGGCAGGAGGGGTGGGGCAGGTCGGCGTGCAGGACGCGGCGCTGCGGCACTGGCTGATTGCGTACGCACATCCCGTCGTCGGGCCGGTAGCGGCGCTGCGAAGCCGGACTGACGCTCCAGCGAAAGGGAAGCGGTGAACAATCGACGCTGTCATGGACAGTCGCCGGGGCCAGGTTCACTCCGACGCGGCCGACGTCGCGGGCGGCGGCAGCGTCGGCTCGGCGACGTCCCGTCCGGCGCCGACTCGGGGCGCCGTCGAGGCTCGGCGGCTCGTCGCCGAGGGTGAGGAACGGATCGCCGAGGATCCGGTGACAGCGGCTTCCCTCTTCGCTCGCGCCGCCCGGACCGCGGCGCAGGGCGGCCGTGCCTCCATGGCGGCCGGCGCCCTGGAACGGGAGGTTCATGCCTGGGCGGCCGCTGGCGAGGTCGGACGCGCACGGGCAGCCGCGGATCGAGCGCTCGTTCAACTCGGGAACGTGGAGGACGTGCCGGTCCGTGTAGCAGTGACGGTAAATCTGGCCGCGGCTTTGGGGACGGCCGGTTTTCACGACGACGCTGTTCAACTGTTGCGGGCCGTCGAGCAGATGGTGTCTTCCCCTGAAGCTCGGGCGGAGACGCGTGCCGCGGTCCTGCTCAACATGGCGGTGAGCGAGTTGCAGCTGGGCCAATTCACCGACGCGTCCGATCACCTCGACGAGGCCGGGTCACTCCTCGACGAGGCGCGCAACGCGCGCATGCTCGCGACGGTCCGGCTCAACGAAGCAGTCATTCACTCCGTGGCGAACTCGCCGCGGCAAGCACGCACCTCCTACCTGGAGGCGTTGCGACTGTACGTGGACTCCGGCGCGGACGATGCGGATGTGGCGTCGGCTCTACGAGGTCAAGCGGGGACCCTCGCCAAGACGGGCCGCTACCGAGAAGCGTTGGACGTGTACGACCAGGCGATCGCCCTGTACTCTCGCGCCGGCCGGCCGGATGAGGTGTTCGGTACACGCATCGGTCAGCTCATGTGCCGTTCCTCCCTCGGCGAGCCGATCGCAGCGACGGAACTGGACGGACTCGAAGCGGATCTTGCGGGTCGGTCACTCGATGTCGTGGGTCAGATGAGCCGAAACATCGGCAACGCGCGGTTGCGAGACGGTGACGTCGATGCGGCCGACCGGGCCTACGTTCGGGCTCGGCGCGCGTTCCGGAAGCTGGGTCGAGCCGGGGACGTCGCGTCGGTGGACAGCAACCGGGCGTTCGTGGCGCGTGCACGTGGTGACCTGCCACAGGCGCGACGTTTGATGGCTTCGGTTCGTCGGCAGCAGGCTCGGCTCGGGAACTGGCTGGCGGTGGCGAACGCGGACGTCAATTTGGCGTCGCTGCTCACTCTGCTTGCCGACCAGGCTGACCCACCCAGTCGGTCTCTGTTGAGGGCTGCGCTTCGGCGTGCGGAGTCCGGAATGGAAGCGGTCGACCGGCACAGGCACGAGCTGGGCACCGCGGCTGATCGTGCAGCGATATTGAAGAACGTGTACAGCGGCGTGTTCGCGGTCGGGATCCGGCTCGCATTACGGTGTGGTGCTACCGGAAAGGTCGCTTCGTTCGTCGAGCGTGCCCGGGTGCAGCCGGTGCTTGCGGAACCGGCCGCGGCCGACCGCCCGTATCGGGCGCCGCTTCGGGTTGTTGCGCGTGCGGGGGACGTTCTCGACGGCCAATCGACGGCCGTGCTCGCCGAAGAAGCGTGTCGCGTCGGCGGAGACGGCGCCAGGTGGCTCGGGTGGTGGTTGGGCTCGGACGTCGTCGTCGGGGCGGTCACCGACCGTTGCGCGACGACGGTGTCGTTGCGGACGGTCGAGAACGAACCGCGGATGCTCGCGGCGGCTCTGCCGATCCCGCTGGCCGGCGAGATCGAGGCTGCGGAGGACTTGTCGACGGCACACCGGGCGGCTCTCTATCGGGCTGTCCGCGGACCTTTGATAGCGGACGAGCGGACCGCCGGGCTGCTGGCGGCGACTTTGCCGAGGCGGGTACTTGAAGCGGCGGACGACGCCGACGGGTACTCGGTCGCGGAGCTTGACGATCGTCACCTCCTCTGGCCGATCGCACGAATGTTGTTCACGCTGCAGTTGCGCAGCGAGTTGATGGCCGCCGGTTCCGGCGGCCGTCGTCTGCCCCTGGTCATCGCACCGCCGCCGGAGTTGGGGCGTGTGCCGTGGGCGGCGCTTCCCATCGAGGACCCTGACGAGGACCCGTCTGCTCCTCGGCTGATTGACGCAGCCGACGTCACCATCGCATTGCCGGTGTCGCTGGTCGTGTGGCGAGGTGGACAGCCTTCGAGGTCTGAGGCAACGGGTGCCGCGGTGCTCGTCGCTGACCCCTTGGGGGATTTGCGGCACCTGCGGGAGTTGCGCTTGGCGGATGCCGCACGGTTCGGCGTCGGCGCTCGACCGGCGACTCGGGATGCGGTCCTCGCTGCCGCCGCGGACGCGCCGCTGCTTGTGTTGGGGGCGCACGTGTCGCCGGGTACCGACGCCGACCCCGCGTCGAGCGCGGTGCTGCTCTAAGGCGCCGAGGGCGGCGCGGAACCTGTGAGTGTCGGCGAGCTGGCCCATGTGTCCGCCCCGCCGACTTGCGTGCTGCTGACGTGCGACGGGGCTGGTGCAGCGACCGGCAGCGAATGGACCGGCGTCGCAACGGGGCTGGTGTGGGCCGGTGCAAGCTGGGTGGTAGCGACGGTGTCACCGACGTTGGATGATCGGTCATCGACCGCGTTGGATCAGCAATTGTTGACTGCGGTCGTCGAATGTGGAGCGCAGCAAGGGCTGTGGGCGTGGCAGCGTCGGCTCGCTGAGGAACGTGCCCGGCGTCCGGGCGCCGAGAATGCGCCGCTGCGGTGGGCGAACACCGTCGTGACCGGCGTGCCTGCATCGCGTTGCGTCGCTTCGTATTAGAGGTGTGGCCAGAGGTGCCGTGTCGGTGCGGTGAGCACGCGCGTCGGAGTGGTTTGCCGAACTGACCGGCGACGGGGACGAGCGGGACGTCCGCCGGGCACTGTGACGAGCCACTGCAGTCACGCGTTCACCAGCGTGATGCCCGACATCTTGCGGTTCTTCCTAGGCGTCGCCGGGCGCCGGTTCGGCGTCGCTCGCGGGCTTCGGGGCCAGCGCGTCGCTGAGGAACGTGGCGACGGTGTCCACCGGTACGTCACCTCGTACCTGCAGCTCCACGACACGACCCTCCCGCCGAGCAGAGATACGGATCTCGTCGCGGTGAGCAGTAGCGCGCTGCCTGACCCACGCGGCGAACGTCCGCAACGTGTCCGGGGTCTGGAGCAGCGTGACGAGCGCCGCCGAATCGACTCCGACAGTCAGGACGGCGTCCAGAACGGGTCCGCGCAGCGTCGGAATCTCCGACGCCAACCCATTGCCGACGAGTTCGTCGACCGCGTCGTCCGGGACTGCGACGACCACTGCTTCAGGTCCCTCACCAGTCGAGTGCGTCGGGTCAGACATGCTGCAAGTATGACGTGATGGAGGCCGCCGGCGGCGCAGACGACGCTGCGACGCTCATGCGCGATGGATTGGCGTTCGTACGAAGTCAAGATTTCAGAGCTGCCAGGTTGGCGTTCACGAAAGCAGCGCTCGCCTTCGAGGAGGACGGCGACAAGCAGGGAGCGTTGCGGGCGAAGCTGGGAGTAGCCAACTGCATGTCCGAGCGTGGTGACGTCACGGGAGCCGTCCGCCTACTCGAAGAGCTTCGAGAAGACGACGCGCTCGAGGCCGGCATGCGCATCGGCGTGTCGGCGAATCTGGCCGTGTGCCTGGCGCGCGGCGGCGACGTCGAAACCGCCGAGAACATGTGGCGTGAGTGCTTCGTGAGCTATCTCGAAGCCAATGAGCCGGTGCAGGCTGCGGCGTGTCTGCACAACGCCGCGCTTGCCGTGCACGAGCGCGGCCGCGACGTCCGCGCATTGCAGCTGGTCGGAGGGGCCCGCAGCGTGCTGGCCCAAGTGGCGGACGCTCCGGAAGAGCTGATCGCCGCCTGCGACGCGACCGCCGGTGTCATCCTTTCCGCGATGCACGAGTGGTCCCCCGCTCGCGAGGCGCTCAGCGCAGCGATCACCGTATTCGAGAAGCTGGGCAGGCGAAACGACGTTGGCCGGTGTCACGGCAACCTGGCGGTCTGCGCCTTGCGCATGGGTGATCTTGCAGTGGCAGCACGTCATGCCGACCTGGCCGAGAAGGCGTTCGAAGGCGGACCTCTTGCTGGCACACAGGCCGCGATGCTGTCGTTACAGATCACGCTGGCCGTCGAGGCCGGTGACCTGGCAGCGGCTCAGCAGCTGGCTCAGTTCGCCGTGGCCGTAGCGGCGTCAACCCAAAGCCCGATCGAGAATGCGGACGCTGCACACAACCTTGCTGTGGTCACGGCTCATCGAGGGGAACTGCACGATGCTCTGGCTCAAGCTCTCGTGGCGTTCGACTTCGTCGACGAAGCCCGCTACTCGCTTTCGTCCCTGAGGGACCGTCACGCGCTCACTGTCAGCCGTTTCGAACCGATGGTCCTCCACGCCCTGCAACTCGCTTCGGTCGTCGCCCCTCCCGACGTGTCAGCGGAGTTGATCGAACGGGCACGCGTCGCTGGCACACCCAAGGGAATCGATGCACCTGATGCATTGGTCGGCAGGTTCACTGCCAACCCTCCCCCGTCAGCAACCGGCGGTCCCCTGTCGCGTGACCTGGTCGCGCCCGTGAATCGCCCCGGGCCCTTGCGTCTGCACCGCAACGCGGGGGTCGACGAACCGGACACGTCCTACTTGTCCGAACTCGTCGAAGTCGCTGCAGGGAGGGGCGCTTGGTGGTGGGGTACGTGGGTTCAGCGGGGTCACTTGTATTGGGCTGTACGAGACCCAGGGGGACGGGTCGAAGCAGGGCACGCCCGAGTTGCTGCCGACATACTGGATCTCGCACGGTCGCTGGCGCCCGTACCGACTGCCGACGAGGTGACCCTTGCCCGCGAACTCGCCTCGGACCCGACAACCGCGAAGTCATGGGCTCATCTCGCGGCCACAGCGAGGGTTCTGGCCGGTCCGATGACCGGCGATTGTGCAGCTGCTGACGCGGTCAACCGCGTACTACCCGCACCTCTGCGGACGGACACGAACCAAAGCAACATCGACTTCGACGAGGCGATGGCGTCACTCGGAGCCGTCCTGCTCCCAGCGCCGCTGTACGACGCCGCCAGCGACGAGGCCACCAGCGGCGACCCGGTGCGCCTGGTCGTGTCCATCGCCCCGGGACTCGCATGGCTGCCGCTGCCGCTGCTCAAGGCCTCGACACCATCGGGTCACCGGCATCTCGTCGAGTTCGCGGACTTGTCGCTGTTCCCGCCATGGCCAATCGCTGCGCAGCTGGCGCGAAGCGCCGGTGTCGCAGCGCCGCCGAACCACGTGGCCGTGAGTGTCACCGACCCGCTCGGTGACCTGCGATACGCCCGGCGAAGCCGTCCCATCGCCGCATCCATGCACCTTGGGCATCGTGACAGCGGGGTGCAACAGCAAGCTACCCCCGCGAACCTTCGACGAGCTCTGCGTTCGGCACCCGCTGCCTCGATGCTGCTGTACCAAGGACACGTCGAGCTGACGAACCCGTCCGAACCGTTGTCGGCGTCGTTCGTCCTCACCGAGGACGGTCGACCGTGCTTAATCAGCGCCCAAGACATCGTCGCCGACCGGGACACGTGGACTTTCCCGCAGACGGTGTTCCTCGACGGTTGCGAAAGCACGGGCACCTGGGGCAGCGCCGAGTGGGGCGGTCTGGTTCCCGCGCTGCTTCAGCGAGGCGCTCGGCAGGTCATCGC
The DNA here is from genome assembly GCF_051960575.1 of Jatrophihabitans sp. Taxonomy (GTDB): domain Bacteria; phylum Actinomycetota; class Actinomycetes; order Mycobacteriales; family Jatrophihabitantaceae; genus JBQCEE01. The sequence continues at coordinate 7,601 of NZ_JBQCEE010000110.1, read as the reverse complement.
CACGCTGTGGCCGATTGTCGAGGCGCCGGCAGCGACCGACGTCACCGCCGACATCGTGGCAGCGACCTTGGAACTGGGTGATGCGGCTCGGGCAGTGTCTCGTGTGCAACGCCGCCTTCTCTCGCACTGGCGGCAAGGCTCGACGCGGGTCACGCCTCACCACTTCGGCGCGCACGTCGTCACCGGCGCTAGCCCGTAGAAGCGAGGCTTCGCCTCGACGCGAGGCCCTCACAATCGGCGGCGTTCGGACGTCCGCGCACGCACACAGCCTCGGGCTGCCGCTGACCCGTGCCGGATGGGCGGCAGGTCGGCGCTTACGGCCGGTCAGGCTCCCGGGAAGCCGTCTCAAGTCCCCGCCTGGGCGAACCGTGCGTCTCGGTAGTCAGCACCGGCGGCATCAGCGGCGCGGCTCGAAGCGAACCCCACGCACCAGTCGGCGAGCCTCCGGCCGCGGCGTGGGTGCCGCTTCTTCGTGCATGGGCAGCTGATGCTGGGCGACGTGTCGACGACCGCATGTTCGGGGCGTGCGCTGCACCGGGGGGTGCAGCGCCACCCTTGGGTAGATGCGGCCTGCATCCGGCCGGGTCACTCCCCCGGTGTCCGGCTGCCGTGGTCAGCGTCGGGGGGCGCTGCGTCGGCCGTATGACCAGTTGGGCGTGACCGTGGCGGCAGCTCTCGCGCGCGCCTGGTCGGCGCTTCGCCGCAGCGGGCTCGCGTCCCGTGGAGCTGACTCGTCTGCGCCGCTCGGTGCGGTCGAGATGGCCTGATGGGGCGCCTCGGGCGGTACGTGCCGTGCGTGGCGTTCGGAGGTGACGGCGAGCGCGGCACTGAGCCGTTCGGCGTCATAGATGGCGGAGGAGAGACCTTCCAGGTCGGCTGCCTCGACGAGGACGATCCGGTTGGCGTTGACGGGTGCTGCCCAGTTGCGGGTCTCGTAGCTGGGCAGGAGCCGCTCGGGCGCGAACAGGGTTTGGGCGATGGCCCAGTGCTGGACGGCGAGGCTGAGCTGCACGGCGATCTCGGGGAGGCGATCGAGGACTCGTTGCTGCTCTCCCGCTCCGGGGACGTCAGCGGTTGCCGCATCGATCCGGGCGGCGGCGGTCTGGTCGAGAGTCCTCACGAGGCGGGCGGCGAGGCGGAGTGCGTCGCTGGGTCGGTCGATGCCGCGTTTGGTCCCGTCGTCGAAGGGCGCGCAGGCGATCGCGACGGCGTGCCATGCCTCGGGGGCGGCGCGCCAGGGCCGCTCGCGGCGCGGCTGCGGGAGTTGGTTGACGCCGGCTTGGGCGGCGTGGGCGCAGGCGGTGGCGACGCCGAGTAGTTCGTGGAGGACGAGGGTTCTGTTCCGGCTGGCGGCGTGGACGGCGCTGGTCAGTGCGTCGACGGTGGCGCGCAGGGTGCTGGTCTGGTCGATCGTCGGGTGGCGCGTGACGGGCAGCAGCGCGTCGAGGGCGGCTCGTGTGCGGCGGGTCGGCGGGTGGGCGGTGGCGTGTTGGTCGATGCCGGCGGCCGCGCGGGGGATGGCGACCAGCTGCGGCAGCTGGTCGTACGGCGGGAACCCGCGGGCGGCGCGGGCGGCGCGGCGTGCGGTGCCGCTCAGCGCGTACAGCACGGCGCGCGCTTGCGCGGCGTCGTCGTGATGCGGGGCCAGCTTGGCCGTGAGGTCCGCCGCGGCGCCGGCGAGGTCCCGGTGCGGGCAGTCGAGGGCAGGCCATGCGGCCGCGGCCGTCCCGAGGGCGTCGCGCAGGGTGCCGATCAGCGTGAGGTCCTGCTGCCGGTGCTGCGTCGCGGCTCGGGCAGCGATGACCGGAGTGAGCGCATCGACGGCGCGGGCGAGCGGCTCGAAGACGGAGACGGCGGCGTGCGCCTGATGGGCGGTGGTGTGGGCGGCGTCGCGGTCGAGCCGCGCGTCGAGGTCGGAGAGCAGGTCAGCGATGGAGACGCTCATCGCTGTCCTCGAGCAGGAGCAGGGCGGTGCGGGCGGCAGCCGCGGCGTCGAGAACGGGGTCCTGGGCGTAGGTGTCGGGGTGCAGGGCGGCCAGGCAGCGCAGGACGCGGCGCAGTGCCTGCTCGATCTCGGCAAGCCCGGCGAGCGAGCGAGGTCGTCCGGCCGGGGAGACGCCGCCGCTGACGAGGTGGTCGGCGGCGAGCAGGGCGTGGACGCGGACCGCGGGCGGGGTCTCGCCGCTGGCGGGGGTGGCGACGGCGTCGAGGGCGGCGAGCGCGTGTCGGAGGTTCGCGTCGTCGTCGTCGCCGTGCGTGGTGGTGATCATTAGGATCGTCCGATCGTGCGGTGGGTGAGGGTGTGTTGCGGTGAGAGTCGCGCGTTGCGAGTCGGTGCCGTGAGTGGGCTGTGGACAGCACCCTGCTGGCGCGGTCCTGTGGACGGCGGTGACTCTTCGATCTGGTCGAAGGCGGCGTCGATGCGGCGGGCGAGCCGGTCGCGGGCGCGCGGGTGCGGCGTGGCGAGCCATTTCCGCCAGAGGTCGGCGGTGTGGGTGAGCAGCCAGTCTTCGCTGATGGCGTGGGTGGTGTTGACGGCGAGGAAGGTCTGGCCGTCCTCATGGTACGTGTGGCTGATGCCGTCGCGCGGGCTCATGACCCGCTGTCCTCTCGGATCGACCCGGACGGGTGCACCTGCGCGTCGTGGTCAATGCGTGCGCGGCGCTCGGCGACGGCCGCAGGGCTCTGGGCTGCTTCGTGGCGGGCGACGCCGGGCCACTCCTCGTGCTCATCGTCGACCACGCACAACGAGTGTTCGAGTTGCTCATGAACGCGGGTGAGGAAGCCGGGCAGCGCCGTGCCGATCCATTCCCGATAGGCGTGCGGGGTCGCGGTGGTGGCGGCGAGCGCTCGCTGGCATGCCAGCAGGGGCAGCTCGTTGGCGAGGTGCGGATGGCGCAACCAGCACGCCGGGATGACCGCGTCGGCTCGCCAGAGGTGGTCGCGGTTGATCCAGGTAACCACGTCATCGCACCAGGACCAGATCGCGCGACGCAGCCTTGGCGGGCAGGTCGGCGGGTCCCACGGCAACGGCGTACCGGGCGGAATCTGGCCCTGCTCGCCGAGATACGCTTCGAGCCGGGTGAGTCTGTTCAGCGCGCGCCGCACCGCTCTGGGCGGGGCAGGGAACGGGTGGACGATCGCTGACGGGGACGGCTCCTGCACCATGTGCTCCTTGATCCTGCTCGTTCATCGGGGGCGCCCGGTGCTCGCGCGCAGCCGTGCTGCCTGCGTGGCCGGCTCGACGGTGTCGCTGGCCGACCGGCAGCCGTCGGCGTTGCCGGCCCGTGCGGCGGCGAGGTTGGCGCGAGCGTGGGCCAGGTCGGCGGCCAAGCGCCGCCCGGCGCGTCCGTCCAGACAGCGGGTGAGGCGGGCGATGATCGGTGGGGCGTTGTCGGCCAACACGAGCACGCGCCGCTCGGGCAGCAGGCGGAGCTGTTCGGGGCGCAGTACCGGGGTGTCTTCGCCGCTGCGGTTCGTGCCGATCCCGCCGGGCCCGTCGCTGACGCTGCGGCGCGTGACCCTTGTGGTTCCGATGAGCTCGGACATCTCCTTGTAGAACTGGATGTCCTTACCGCCGCCGAAGATGACGAGGTTGTTGGTGAGGCCGAGCAGGGCGCGGGCTTCGTCCTCGCCGTAGGCGACGACCATTTGCCGCCAGGTCTGTGCGGCGTACAGGAACGTCAGGCCGAGGGCCCGTTCGTTGGCCATCCGCACACGCAACGTGGGGATGGGGGCGGTGCTGGGCAGTTCGTCGAGACATGCGAGGAACGGCGGGCACAGCCGCCCGTGCACGCTGCGGCCGGCGGCGGCGAGTGCGGTGTCCAGGATGTGCTCGGTGACGGCGGTGAGCAGCGGGGACGCCGACGCGTACGGGTCTTCTCTGCCGAGCAGGTAGATGGTGCCGCCCGCGGCGATCAACGCGGCCAGGTCGGTGGCCCGGTGTGTTCCGGTCGGGGTGCAACGGGCGCGGATGGCGGGCTGGAAGAACAGGGTCATGGCTTGCTGGACGGTGGTGATGGTGTTGCTCGCTGTTTCCGGTGCGCCGTAGAGCGCGCCGGCGAGCAGGCCCTCCCAGTGCGGGGCGGCGTGCGGATGCTGACCCAGGACCTTGAGCGGCACGTTGGTGGCGGCTGGGTTGGCGACCCAGCGCATGACGTCGTCGAGGGTTCGGCCGGTGAGCGCCGCGGCGTGCAGGAAGCCTTGCAGAACTTTGGCGGTCTCGGCGGCGTAAAAGCGAGCGGCGTTGTCCACCCGGCCGCCGGCGTTCGAGCCGGCGACCGTACCGGCGGCGAACGCTTTCGCGCGCCGCTCGGCGGTCATCGGATCGGCACAGCCGGCGACCGGGTCCCACAGCAGTGGCGGCAGACCAGGTGCGGCACCGAACGGGTCGAGCACCGCCACCGGCCGCTCCCGCCCACCGATGCCCGCGGCGTCGCCAGCGCGGTCGCCTGCTTGGTCGCTAGCGCGTTCCTCGCAAGCGCGGCGGCCGGTCACGGTGAGCAGGAGGTCGTCGACCTTGGTCAGCGTGACCATGGCCGCGCCGGGATGAGCCAGCAGCGCTGGGGCGAGCAGGTCGAGGGTTTTGCCGCTGCCCTGTGCGCCGTAGACGCCGGTGGTGCGGTCGTAGCGGACCCACAGTTCGCCGGCGGCGGGAGACTCGGACCGGCCTAGCCGCCATGCGACCTCGTGCGAAGCGACCCGGCTCATCGTTCCTCCCCGGGCGTCGCAGTTTGCGCGCGTGTGCGCGAATGTCCGCGGGCGGGTCGATGCAGGTCGGGCCGGATGATGTGCGCGTGGCGGCGCACGGACCGCGCGCCGAGGGCGGCGCGGGCCTGGTGCGGGCTGGCCAGGCCGCGGCGCGGATCCCCGGCCGTGGTGAACCGCCGCGCCACGACGACGGCGACCGCCCCGCCTGAGGCGAGCAGCGCGAGTTCGCTGAGAGCGACGCCGATATAGACGGTAGCGGCTGACGGTAGCCGCGCGGCTTGGGCCGGGGCGAGGCCTGCGCCGGGGTGACCGGATCCGAGCCCCTCGATAACGCGCGCGGCGTCGGCGATGTTGTGTGGCCAGATCCAACCGTCGCCGGCGATAGCCGCGGCCAGTCCGACAGCGGTCAACGCCGCGACCGCGAGAGCGAGGATCACGCCGGCGAGGCCGACTGCGGCGAGTTCGGCGGGTCGCGGGCCGGGCATCGGATCACGGGCCGCTCGGTCGGTGGACGGCATGAATCGCTCCTTGTTCGGCCGGTGAGCAGACGGGGTCAGGCGATGTGGCGGACGGCGACGATCAAGCCGCGCCAATGGCTGGCGTCGGTGAGTTCGACCGGGACGCCGGTCTCGGGGGCTTGGATGAGCAGGAGGTGGCGGCCGTCGGGCTGGTCGCGGTAGCCAACGATCATGCCGACGTGGCCAGGCGCGGCCGGGGTGCCGTCGGAGCCGGGGATGAAGACGAGGTCGCCGCCGACGGCAGTGGTGAGGTCGGTCGGTATGGGGGTGCCGTGCTGGGCTTGGGTGACGGTGTAGTGCGGCAGGGCGATGCCGGCGGCGGCCCAGGCGGCCATGGTGAGGCCGGAGCAGTCCCACGTGTCGGGTCCGGCGGCACCGAAGAGGTAGTGCTTGCCGAGCTGCGCAAGGGCGAAGCGGACGGCCGTCCGGGCGGCGGGGCTGCCGGTGAGGACGAGGCCGGGCGGGATCGTGGTGGTGCCGGCGATGACGTTGCCGACCGGTCCGACCGTCGCACCGGGGCCTCCTCCCCCGGCACACACCGCTCCCGACGACGGCGCTCCCGCCGGCGATGTGGTCGTCGTCGCTGGGTCGCCGCCTGCTGGTTCCGGTACCGGCCTGGTGGTCGGCTCAACTGGTGTTGAGGCGATCGAGGTTGCGGTCGGCCAGAACAGTCCGACGAGGGCGTCGGCTAGGGGAACGTTGGGTGGGTAGCGCTGGGGGTAGGCGCTGTGTTGGACAGTCTGGGCGACGTCGCCGGGCGGGCGGTGTGGCCAGTCGGGCACGGCGAGGAGGTGGTCGAGGAAGGCGGTGGTGGCGCGGACCGGGTCGGCGGCGACGGCGGCGCCGTAGAGGGAGACGCGTTGTTGGAAGAGGCCTTCGGAGTCGTGGTCGGTCTGGGTCGTCGTGTTGTGCAGCGAGGACTCGGTGACGGCGGTGGTGACGGCGATGACGGCCGCGGTCGCCGCGTGGGTGGTGATCCGCCGGGCGGTGACGGTGATGATCGTCTGGGCGTTGGCGAGCTGGTCGGCGTCGAGCGGCACGCCGTCGACGACCTGGCCGGTGCCGGCCGGCCCGCACCCGCTGTCCACGGCCGCGGGCTGCGAGGCGGTGCCGGCGCCAGCCACGAGCAGGAGGCCGCTGAGCGAGACGATCGGGAAGGCCAGGATCGCGAAGCCGTGCAGCGGCCGGGGCGCGGTCACTGCGCGCCGTCCGCACCGTCGGCATTGTCTGCACCGTCGGCGCTGGTCGATGTGCGTGCGACTGGTGTGAGTGCGTGGGAGGTCTCGAGGAGCGGCAGTTCGGTATGGGTGCGGAGGGTTGCGACCTTGGCGGTGCGGTGACCGACGAGCCAGAGGGCGCGGCCGCGGCCTGCGGTGGCCCAGTCGGTGACGATGCGTTCGTGCAGTGGGGAGAGGCCGAGCAGGTCGGTGAGGTCGTCGCCGATGCGGTCGTCTTGTCCGAGCAGCACCTTGGTGGCGCACAGGTGCAGCAGGTCTTTGGCGATCGCGACGGCGTGGGATCCGGCGGCGCCGACGGTGAGCATGTCCGACGGCTTGTGGGCGACGACGATCTGCACGGTGCCGTCGCGGCGCGACAGGCGCAGGTCGGCGTCGAGGGACTTGACCGCGTCGACGCCGAGCCGCATCTGCTTCCAGCACTCGTCGCGGAGCACGATCCGCAACCCACCACCGCCGGTCTCGGCACTGCTGCTGTCGCCAGGTGAGGGGCTGCTGCTGGCGGCGGGGTCGGTCATGGCGCGGCCCCAGGAGTTGAGGCAGGTGAGGGCGACGCCGACGGCTTCGTCACCGAGTGGGTCGAGGCGGGACAGCGAGAGGGACTGGATCGGGGCGGACCAGTCGACGTCGATGGTGGTGGGGGCGTCGAACAGGCCGGCGAGGTGGCCGGTGACCAGCGCGCCGAGGGCGTCGCGGACCGGTCGGGTGTCGTCCAAGAAGTGCTGGGCGGTGGCGTAGCGGCAGGCGGCGATGAGGTCGTCGGTGGGGTCGCGCAGGGCGTGCCAGACCTGCGGGATGGTGATGTCGGCGAGGTGGTCGGCGCCGGTGGTGAACCCGGTGAGCTCGCGCAGCACGCGGCCGACGGCGGTCTCGGCGGTCGGTCCGAACGGGACGTGTTGGGAGCCGACCAGGCCGCGGAGCAGCAGCAGCCAGCGGGCGAAGACGGTGGCGGCGCGGCGCTGGGCTTCGCGGCGCGGCAGTCGGGTCCAGTCGGCGCCGAGGGGGCCGAAGTCGAGCGGGTTGATCCGCGCGGGCAGACCGTGGCCGACCGCGTGCGGGGCGACCCCGCCGGCGTAGCAAAGCGGCACGTACTCCTACATGAAAACACCCAGTAATATGGTGCGGTATCCGTAGGCCA
>NZ_JBQCEE010000109.1:0-4479 GCF_051960575.1 Jatrophihabitans sp. | reverse complement strand
GCCGGGATGCGGCCCGCAGACGGCCGCTGGCTGCGCCCCTTCCTCGGCCTGCGCCGGGCGACGACCGAGGCGGCGTGCGCGGCGCTCGGCCTGCAGCCGTGGGACGACCCGCACAACACCGACCCGGCGTTCCGGCGGGTGCGGGTGCGCGCCGAGGCGCTCCCGCTGCTCGAGGACGTGCTCGGCGGCGGCGTCGCCGAGGCGCTGGCCCGCACCGCCGACCTGGTGCGCGCCGACGCCGACGCCCTCGACACCTGGGCCGCGTCCGTGCTGCACCGGCTTTGCGCCGCCAACGGTCGGCCTGACGGCCCTGACCCGACAGGTGTGGGCGCAAACCCGGCGGGCCTGCCGGTCGCCGCGCTCGTCGACCTGCCGGCAGCCGTGCGGACACGGGTGCTGCGGCTGTGGGCGGCGACGGTCGGGGCCGGGCCGCTGACCGCCGAACGCACCGCCGCGCTGGACGCACTGGTCACCGACTGGCACGGGCAGGCGCGCGTCGACCTGCCGGGCGTCGCCGTGAAGCGGACGTCTGGAACACTCGTCGCGTGTCCGTCCTAGACGCCGACATCGACGAGGTGCTCGTCCCCGCCGACGTCATCGCGAAGAAGATCGCCGAACTCGCCGCACAGATCGACGCGGACTACGCCGAGCGCGAACCGCTGCTGGTCGGCGTGCTCAAGGGCGCGGTGATGTTCATGTCCGACCTCGCGCGCGCCCTCGAACGGCCGACCGAGATGGAGTTCATGGCCGTCAGCAGCTACGGCACGGGCACCACCAGCTCCGGCGTCGTGCGGATCCTCAAGGACCTCGACCGCGACATCGCCGGACGCGACATCCTGATCGTCGAGGACATCATCGACTCGGGCCTGACGCTGAGCTGGCTGCTGAAGAACCTCGCCGCACGCAGCCCGCGCTCGATCGAGGTCGTGGCGCTGCTGCGGAAGCCGGACGCGGTGACGGTGCACGTCCCGGTCAGGTACGTCGGCTTCGACATCCCCAACGAGTTCGTCGTGGGATACGGTCTGGACTACGCAGAGCGTTATCGGGACCTTCCGTACATCGGACGGCTGAGGCCGTCGGTGTACGGGGGTTGACGTGTACCGTCGGATTGTTCACAGTCCCCCGGTCGGAAGGAACGCGGACGGCCTCCCGTTCGTGGTGAAGGTATGAACCGCAGGCGCATTCTTCGGTCCTGGTGGCTGTGGGCCGCCGTGATCCTGTTCTGCTTCCTCGTCCTGCCGAGCCTGTTGTCCGGCGGCAGCGACTACACCTCCGTCGACACGTCGCAGGCGTTGACCCAGGTGCAGGACAAGAACGTCAGTAAGGCCGTCTTCGAGGACAAGGAGCAGACGCTCCAGCTCACCCTCAAGAACGCGGTCGACGGCCACACCAAGATCCAGGCCCAGTTCCCGGCCGCCTCCGGCGACGAGATCTTCAGCCAGCTCCAGGCCGCGAAGAAGGCCGACAGCTCGCTGGACTTCCAGACCAAGGTCACCCACGAGAACACGTGGCTGTCGCTGCTGGTCAGCCTGCTGCCGATCCTGGTGATCGTCGGTGTGCTCTTCTTCGTCATGAGCCAGGTGCAGGGCGGCGGCTCGCGCGTCATGAGCTTCGGACGCAGCAAGGCCAAGCTGGTCAGCAAGGACATGCCGAAGACGACCTTCGCCGACGTCGCCGGTGCCGACGAGGCGATCGAGGAGCTCCAGGAGATCAAGGAGTTCCTCGCCAACCCGGCGAAGTTCCAGGCCATCGGCGCCAAGATCCCGAAGGGCGTGCTGCTCTACGGCCCGCCCGGTACCGGCAAGACGCTGCTCGCCCGCGCGGTCGCCGGTGAGGCCGGCGTGCCGTTCTACTCGATCTCCGGCTCGGACTTCGTCGAGATGTTCGTCGGCGTCGGCGCCTCCCGCGTGCGCGACCTGTTCGAGCAGGCCAAGAGCAATGCGCCCGCGATCATCTTCGTCGACGAGATCGACGCCGTCGGCCGCCACCGCGGCGCCGGCATGGGCGGCGGCCACGACGAGCGCGAGCAGACGCTGAACCAGCTGCTCGTCGAGATGGACGGCTTCGACGTCAAGGGCGGCGTCATCCTCATCGCCGCCACGAACCGCCCCGACATCCTCGACCCGGCGCTGCTGCGCCCGGGCCGCTTCGACCGGCAGATCGCCGTCGGCCCGCCCGACGTCATCGGCCGCGAAGCCGTGCTCAAGGTGCACGCCAAGGGCAAGCCGTTCGCCCCCGACGTTGACCTCGGCGTCATCGCCCGCCGCACGCCGGGCTTCACCGGTGCCGACCTCGCCAACGTCATCAACGAGGCCGCGCTGCTCACCGCCCGCCAGGGCGGCCGGCTCATCACGCTCGCCGCGCTCGAGGAGTCGATCGACCGTGTGATCGCCGGCCCCGAGCGCAAGACGCGGGCGATGAGCGACAAGGAGAAGCGGGTCACCGCCTATCACGAGGCCGGCCACGCGCTGGCAGCGTGGGCGATGCCGAACCTCGACCCCGTGCACAAGGTGACGATCCTGCCGCGCGGCCGCTCGCTCGGGCACACGCTCGTGCTGCCGCTCGAGGACCGCTACACCCAGACGCGCGCCGAGATCCTCGACCAGCTGGTCTACGCGCTCGGTGGCCGCGCCGCCGAGGAGCTCGTCTTCCACGAGCCCACGACGGGTGCGTCCAACGACATCGAGAAGGCCACCAAGCTGGCCCGCTCGATGGTCACCGAGTACGGCATGAGCTCGAAGCTCGGTGCGGTCAAGTACGGCAGCAGCGACAGCGAGCCGTTCCTGGGCCGCGACTACGGCCACCAGCGCGACTACTCCGAGTCGATCGCCGCGGACATCGACACCGAGGTGCGCGAGCTGATCGAGGGCGCGCACGACGAGGCGTGGGAGATCCTCGTCCAGTACCGCGACGTCCTGGACGCGATGGTGCTCGAGCTCGTCGAGAAGGAGACCCTCTCGAAGGAGGACCTCGAGCGGATCTTCGCGACGGTGCGCAAGCGCCCGCCGCACAACACGTTCACCGCGTTCGGCAAGCGGACGCCGAGCGACCGGCCGCCGATCGAGATCCCGATGTCGCTGCGCAAGCCGGCCCCGGCGACCTCGAACGGCGCGAACGGCGCGCACGCCGCGAACGGCAACGGCCAGAGCAACGGCAACGGCAACGGGGTCAACGGCCCGGCCGTGCCGGCGCCGCCCGCCGGGTACCCGTCGCCGCAACCCGGCGCGTTCGGGCCGCCGCCCGGCGCGTTCGGGCCGCAGCCCGGCCCCGGCCAGCCGCCCTACGGCGCCTCGCCGAATACCCCGCCATATCCCCCGCACAACCCGCAACACGGAGGCTGAGCGCGGTGCTCACGTCCGAGGAGGGGTCGGCCAACGGCACGACCCCGGTCGATGGTGCCCCGGCGACGAGCGGTGCCCAGGCGTCGCCCGCGGCGCCCGTCCACGAGGTCGATCTCGCCCGCATCGCGAACGCGGTGCGCGAGATCCTCGTCGCGGTCGGCGAGGACCCCGACCGCGAGGGGCTGCTGAAGACGCCCGACCGCGTCGCCCGCGCCTACGCCGAGACCTTCGGCGGGTTGCTCGTCGACCCCGACGAGGTGCTGCAGACGACCTTCGACGAGCACCACGACGAACTGGTGCTGGTGAAGGACATCCCGCTGTACTCGACCTGCGAGCACCACCTGGTGCCGTGGCACGGCACGGCGGCCGTCGGCTACATCCCCGGCGACGACGGGCGGATCACCGGCCTGTCGAAGCTGGCGCGCGTCGTCGACCTGTACGCGAAGCGGCCGCAGGTGCAGGAACGGCTGACCTCGCAGGTGGCGGACGCGGTGATGCGCAAGCTGCAGCCGAAGGGCGTCATCGTGGTCGTCGAGGCCGAGCACCTCTGCATGGCGATGCGCGGCATCCGCAAGCCGGGCTCGCGCACGATGACCTCGGCCGTCCGCGGGATCATGAAGTCCGACCAGCGCACGCGGTCGGAAGCGTTGAGCCTCATCCTCGGCCGTTGAGCGGCAGATGAGCCCGCTGCCCCGGCGCCCCGATCGCGTCGTGGTGATGGGCGTCCTCAACGTCACGCCCGACTCGTTCAGCGACGGCGGCCGGTACGCCTCGCGCGACGACGCGGTGAAGCACGCCCTGCTCATGCAGCACGAGGGCGCCGATCTGGTCGACGTCGGCGGTGAGTCCACGCGTCCGGGCGCGCAGCGGGTCGACGCCGACGAGGAGTGCCGGCGGGTGCTGCCGGTGATCCGCGACCTCGCGGCGTCCGGCGTCGCGATGAGCATCGACACCTACCGGGCGGCGGTCGCGGCGGCGGCGCTCGAGGCCGGCGCGTCCGTGGTGAACGACGTCTCCGGCGGGCTCGGCGATCCGGACATGGCCCGCGTCGTGCGGGACGCCGGCTGCCCCTGGGTGCTCATGCACTGGCGGGGGCACAGCGACCGCATGCAGCAGCTCGCCGCTTACGACGACGTCG
>NZ_JBQCEE010000108.1:0-26150 GCF_051960575.1 Jatrophihabitans sp. | reverse complement strand
ACGATGCCGTTCGCGTCGATGTCGAAGGTGACCTCGATCTGCGGCACGCCGCGCGGCGCCGGCGGCAGGCCGGTCAGCTCGAACATGCCGAGCTTCTTGTTGTAGGCCGCGATGTCGCGCTCGCCCTGGTAGACCTGGATCTGCACCGAGTTCTGGTTGTCGTCGGCGGTCGTGAAGATCTCCGAGCGCTTGGTCGGGATCGTCGTGTTCCGCTCGATGAGCTTGGTCATGATGCCGCCCTTGGTCTCGATGCCGAGCGACAGCGGCGTGACGTCGAGCAGCAGGACGTCATTTACCTCACCCTTGAGCACGCCGGCCTGCAGGGCGGCGCCGACGGCGACGACCTCGTCCGGGTTCACGCCCTTGTTCGGCTCCTTGCCGCCGGTGAGCTCCTTGACCAGCTCGGTGACGGCCGGCATGCGGGTCGAGCCGCCGACGAGCACCACGTGGTCGATCTGGCCGACGGTGATGCCGGCGTCCTTGATGACGTTCTGGAACGGGACGCGGCACCGGTCGAGCAGGTCGGCGGTGATCTTCTGGAACTCCGCGCGGCTCAGCGACTCGTCCAGGAACAGCGGGTTCTTCTCCGCGTCCTGGGTGATGTAGGGCAGGTTGATGCTGGTCTGCTGCGAGCTGGACAGCTCGATCTTGGCCTTCTCGGCCGCCTCGCGCAGGCGCTGCATGGCCATCTTGTCCTTGGCCAGGTCGATGCCGTGCGCGGCACGGAAGTTGTCGACGAGCCACTTGATGATCCGCTCGTCCCAGTCGTCACCACCGAGGTGGTTGTCGCCGTTGGTGGCCTTCACCTCGATGACGCCGTCGCCGATCTCGAGCAGCGAGACGTCGAAGGTGCCGCCACCGAGGTCGAAGACGAGGATCGTCTGCTCGGTGTCGCCCTTGTCGAGGCCGTACGCGAGCGCGGCCGCGGTGGGCTCGTTGATGATGCGCAGGACGTTGAGGCCGGCGACCTGGCCGGCGTCCTTGGTGGCCTGGCGCTGGGCGTCGTTGAAGTACGCCGGGACGGTGATGACGGCGTCGGTGACCGGCTCGCCCAGGTAGCTCTCGGCGTCGCGCTTGAGCTTCTGCAGCACGCGCGCGCTGATCTCCTGCGGGTTGTACGGCTTCCCGTCGATGTCGATCTTCCAGTTCGGGTCGCCCATGTGGCGCTTGACCGACCGGATCGTCCGGTCGACGTTCGTCACGGCCTGGCGCTTGGCGACCTCGCCGACGAGCACCTCGCCGTTCTTGGCGAACGCGACGACGCTGGGAGTGGTGCGCGAACCCTCGGAGTTCGCGATGACCTCCGGCTCGCCGCCGGTCAGGACCGCGACGACGGAGTTGGTGGTACCGAGGTCGATGCCGACCGCACGTGCCATGGGTGATGCTCCTCGATGAGTGCTCGATGTCTTGTCTGGACTCACTACGGGTCTACTCCTCGCAGCTGGTCACTGTCAAAGAAACTGAGCCGACCCCGCTCAAGTTCCCGATGGGGCGCGATGTGTCCCACCTCACAGCGCGCGCATCATCCCTTTGCGCCGCCAGCGTGCGGCTCCGACGCCTGTAGCCGACAACTGGCGGCGCAAACACGGGCGGGGAGCGCCGCTTTGCGCCGCCCGCGTGCGCTTCCGCGCGCTCAGGCCGACAGTTGACGGCGCAAACCCCGGCCGGGCAGTGCCGCCGATCGACGGGAAGACGGGGAGACGGTCAGATGCTGCGGCCGGCGAGGCGGTAGGTGCCGGGGGCCGGGGTGGTGACGACCGTCCAGCCGGTGAGGTCGTCCTCGACCAGGCCGGTGCGGCCGTCGGTGCTGGTGAGCGTGAGGAACTTCGACCAGCGCACCCTGATCGGCACCCTGCAGGCGCACGGCACGTGCAGCACGAGCGCCGACTGTGTGGCCTGCAGCAGCGTCGCCGGGCGGGGCACGATCGGCGTCGGGTCGGCGACCCGGTAGAGCGTCCAGGTGTCGTCGCCCCAGATGCGGCTCAGGTACGGCAGCCCGCGGTGGACGAGGTTCCACTCCCGTCCGGACGGGTCGGGCGAGCGGTGGTCGAAGGCGACGTAGCCGACGGCGTTGTTGTCGAGCCACACGTGGTAGGTGTCGGCGTCGAGCTGCGGCGATTCGAGGATCGGGTTGAGCTCCTGCTGCTCCTGGGTCTCCCAGCCGGTGGCCAGCGCGGCGTGGTCGAGCAGCACGTAGTCGGCGGTGTGGAAGTCCTTGTACTGCACGACCTCGAGGCGATAGTTCTGGATGTGCATGCGGTCGAGCTGCCGCGCGAGCCCGTCGTAGTAGTGCGTGGACGCGGCGGGTTGGGTCGCGAGCGGCAGGTCGGTGATCGCGAAGATCGAGCAGATCACCACGGCCGGCGTGATGATCACGAGCGCGAGCCGGCGACCGACCGCCGCCGTCGCGATCACCGCGACGGGCAGGCAGACGTAGGGCATCCGGGCGAGGTTCGAGCCCATGCCGTTCGGGAACAACAGCAGCACCGGCGAGGCGATGGCCGTCATCCAGGCGACCAGCCGCACCGGCGCGGCCGGACGGGCGAGCAGCATGACCAGCGACGTCGCCGTCACGAGGATCGCCGAGACGACCGGCCAGGTCTGCGGGCCGGGTGAGCCGTAGTAGAAGGCGACGAACAGCAGCGTCGCGCCGCAGAGTGCACCGAGCAGCAGGGCCGGGCGGCGGTGGTCGCGCGAGGTCAACCAGGTCGCGAACAGTGCCATGCCGAGGAAGACGCCGGTGACCGGCGACGAGAAGACGGACGCGATCGTGCCCGCCACGGCGAGCAGCCACCGCCGCTCGCGCAGTCCGATGACGGCGACGACGCTGCACATCAGCCCGAGGGCGAAGGCGATGCGTCCGCTCCAGAGGTTGAGCCCGGCGGTCACCGTGCCGACCCAGGTGCCGGCCACCTGGTAATAGGTGCGGGCGAGCACGCGGTCGGCGAGCGGGGTGAGCGCGACCGTCGTCAGCGCCCCCAGCAGCGGCGCCGTGAGCCACGACGACAGCCACGGGCTGAGCACCGAGTAGTGCCCCGGCGTCGTGCCGCCGCCGAACCACTGGAACCAGTAGGTGAGCCCGACGCCGTGCGCCGTGGCCGAGCCGCGCGCGAGTGCGGCCTGCAGGTCGGCGACGTCCGGCTGGATGATCAGGAACAGCGCCGCGTTCAGCACGCTCACCAGCAGCGGCAGCCGCAGGGTCGGGTGCAGCCGCACACGCCCCAGCCGCCGCAGCGCGTCACGCCGCCCGTGCGGCATCGGCGCGGCGGCCGTGACCGCACCCCGCGGGGCCAGCACGTCGGCGCTCATGGTGCGGCCATCGTCCCACGGCGCGGCGCTGCGCGACCCGGCCTGCTCAGCCCCGCTCGTCCGGCGCAACTCGTGACGGAACGGCGATCGGGTGACGGATCTCGGATCCCGTGACGGCGGAAACGGCCGTCACGGGATCCTGGATCCGTCACCCGATGCGAGAACCGTCAGCAGATCGTGCCGACGAGCACCAGCCGGACGCCGTGCGTCAGCCCAGGCCGACCGACGACAGCCACGCCTTGGCCACGGCCTCCGGGTCCTTGCCTCCGGCGACCTGCGAGACCAGGTCGGCGAGGGTCGAGGTGTCCAGCTTGGCCGAGACCGCGTCGACGGCGTCCTCCATCGGCTGGGTCAGCACCTTCTTGCTGAACAGCGGCACGATGTTCTGCGCGGCGAACATGCTCTTCGGGTCCTGCAGCGACACGAAGTTGTTGGCCTTGATCGACGGGTCGGTCGAGAAGATGTCGCCCGCGTCCACGGTGCCGTTCTTCAGCGCCGTGACCGTGGCGGTGCCCGAGGCGCTCAGCGTGGTGAAGCGGCCGAAGGTCACGCCGTACACCGACTTCAGTGCCGGGATGCCGTCCGGACGCGTGCGGAACTGCGCCGGCGCACCGAAGGTCAGCTTCGACGCCACCGACGCGAGGTCGGCGATCGAGGTCAGCTTGTACTTGTCCGCCGTCGCCTTCGTCACCGTGATGGTGTCGCTGTCCTGCGCGGCGGCGTACTTCGCCACCGCGAGACCCTGGCCGTCGGCGGCGGTCTTCAGCGCGTTGTAGACGTCGTCGGGCGTCTTGGCCGTGGCCTTGCTGTCGAAGTAGGCGAGGATCGAGCCGGTGTACTCGGGGATCGCGCCGATCGAGCCGTCCTTGAGGGCGGCGATGTACACGCCGCGCTCGCCGATGTTGAGCTTCTTGGTGACCGACACGCCCTTGGCGGCCATGGCGTCGCCGTAGATGTCGGCGAGCAGGGCGTTCTCGGGGAAGTCGGCCGAGCCGATCGTGACCGAGCCCGGGGTCGACGGCAGCGAGCCGCCGCCGGCCGGGGCCGACGACGAGCCGGTGTCGGACGTCGCCGGGGTCGACGCGGTGGTCGACCCCGCTGTGCTCGACGGCGTGCTGCCGCCGGTGTTGCCGGAACTGCCACTGCTGCCGCACGCGGTGAGCGACAGCATGGCCGCCACAGGCAGGACGGCGACCAGAGTCGTGCGCTTCATGGTTCTCCTTGAGGGGTGTCAGCCGATGGTCTCGGCCTCGACGGCGACAGCGGTGGCGCCGGCGGTCGGACGGGAACGACGTCGGGTGCTGCGCCCGGTGAGCCCGGGCGACACGGTGAGGCGTTGGACGAGGGCCCAGAAGCCGTCGAGCAGCAGGGCCAGCACGGCGACCACGATGGCCGCGCCGACCATGGCCGGGTAGCCGTACTGCGGGTCGTTGTACTGCGAGACGCCGTCGGCGATGATGCGGCCGAGCCCGCCCAGCAGCGGGATGAACGCCGCGACGGTCACGGTGGCGACGACCTGCAGGGTGGCGCTGCGGATGCCGGACAGGATGAGCGGCAGCGCGATCGGCAACTCGACCTGGCGCAGCACCTGCGCCCCGGTCATGCCCATGCCCTTCGCGGCGTCGCGGGCCGCCGGGTCGACGGCCTGCACCCCGGCGTAGGTGTTGGTGAGGATCGGTGGCAGCGCCAGCAACGTCAGCGCGATCACCATGACGACGAACGAACCCAGCGCGCCACGGTCGAACAACCAGGGCACCGAGGTCAGCACGACGATCTTCGGCGAGAGCGTGACGTAGAGCAGCAGGACGAGCCCGAGGGTCGGCACGGCGCGCAGCGCGTTGAAGGTGCCGACGATCAGGACGGTGCCGCGCCCGGTGTGGCCGATGAGCAGGCCGAGCGGCAGCGCGATGAGGATCGCGACGAGCAGGATCACGCCGGTGTAGACGAGGTGCTCGCGGATCCGAACGATCAACCCGCTCGGCCCCGACCAGTTGCTGGGGTCGTTGAACCAGGCCGGGACGTGCGAGATGCCGCCGCCCGCGTCGTCGGCGCGGAAGCCGGTCATCGCGCCGCCACCGCCCGCCGCCAGGGGGTGAGCACCCGCACCCCGAGCAGGATGAGCAGGTCGAACAGCAGCGCCATCGCGAAGAAGATGATCAGCCCGAGCACGATGGGCGCGGCCTTGTCGAGGTTGTTCCCGTCGACGAACAGCTGCCCGAGCTGCGTGACACCGATGACGGACGCGACCGAGATCAGGCTGACGTTCGACACCGCCGCCACCCGCAGCCCGGCGCCGATCACCGGCACCGCGAGCGGGAGCTGCACCTTGCGCAGCCGCTGCCAGCCGGTGAAGCCCATCGCCGACGCGGCGGCCATGGTCTCGGCCGACACCGAGCCGAGGCCGTCGGCGACCACCCGCACCAGCAGCGCCACCGTATAGAGCGTCAGCGCCACGGCGACGTTGACCGGGTCGAGGATCTTCGTGCCGAGGATGCCCGGCAGAATCAGGAACAGCGCGATCGACGGGATCGTGTAGAGCAGCCCGGCCAGCGCGGTCACCGGCGTGTACGTCCAGTGGTAGCGCCATGCCGCCCAGCCGATCGGCAGCGCGATCACCAGCCCGATCAGCACCGGCAGCACGGCCAGCCACACGGTGGTGCCGAACCAGCCGTCGATGTCGCCGCGGTGGTCGAGGTAGTACTGCCAGACCGCGTTCATGGACGATGCCCTACCGCCTCGACGGCCTCGGCGCGCGCCACGGCCGAGCGCTGCTCGATGCGCGCGAGCACCTCGGTCGCGGTGATGGTGCCGGCGAAGCGGCCGTCGGCGTCGACGACCACCCCGCGTCCGGACGGCGAGGAGAGGGCGGCATCGAGCGCCTGCCGCAACGTGCCGTCGGCCGACGCCAGCGTGCCGCCGAGGTTCAGCGACTCGGGCAGCACCGTCTCGTCCAGGTCGGGGCGGGGCACGAGCCAGCCCTGCGGGTGCCGGTCGGCGTCGACGACGAGCACCCAGTCGTCCTGGGCCCGGTCGGCGGCGAGCCGCACCGGGTCGCCGAGCGCGACCACCGGCTCGTCGCGCAGCGGCAGCCGCCCCGCCTCGGTGAAGCCGAGTGCGCGGTAGCCGCGGTCGCGGCCGACGAAGCCCGCGACGAACGCGTCGGCCGGCCGCGAGAGCAGCTCGGCGGGCGGCGCGATCTGGGCCAGGTGCCCGCCGACGCGCAGCACCGCCACCTGGTCGCCGAGCTTGATCGCCTCGTCGATGTCGTGGGTGACGAAGACGATGGTCTTGCCGAGCTCCGCCTGCAGGCGCAGGAACTCGTCCTGCAGCTGCTCGCGCACCACCGGGTCGACGGCCGAGAACGGCTCGTCCATCAGCATCACCGGCGGGTCGGCGGCGAGCGCGCGGGCGACGCCGACGCGCTGCTGCTGGCCGCCCGACAGCTGGGCCGGGTAGCGCTCGGCGAAGGCCGGGTCGAGCCCCACCCGCTCGAGCAGCTCGAGCGCCCGGCGCTTGGCCTGGCGACGGTCGTGGCCGAGCAGGTACGGCACCGTGGCCACGTTGTCGACGACCGTGCGGTGCGGGAAGAGCCCGGCGTGCTGGATGACGTAGCCGATGCCGCGGCGCAGCTGCTCGGGCTTCACGTCCGAGACGTTGCGTCCGTCGAGCAGGATGCTGCCCGAGGTGGCGTCGATCATCCGGTTGATCATGCGCAGGGAGGTCGTCTTGCCGCAGCCGGACGGGCCGACGAAGACGGTGAGCTGCCCCGTGGGCGCGGTGAGGGAGAGCGTGTCGACGGCGACGGTGCCATCGGGATAGCGCTTGGTGACGGACTCGAACTCGATCACGCCATCCCCACCAATCCTCTAGGAGTGATGCCAGCCTGGCATGGGAACCCGCGCAGATCCCAATCGATTCCGCGCACGGTACCGGAATGCGACGGTTAGTCCGGTGACTCGGTCGGACGCGCAGCCATCCGGCGCAGGATCCCCGCACCCGGCAGTTCGCCGAGCACTGCGACGATGCGGTCGAGCGTGGCGCCGATCAGCGCCACCTGACGCTGGGTGTCGGTGGCTGCGCGCAGGGCCGGCACGGCCTCGCGGCGCAGCACGTCGAGCAGCTCGGGCAGGTCGGCCAGCCGCGCGGGGTCGACCACGGCGGCGGCCTTCTCGAGCGGCGCGACCAGGCTGTTGGTGGCCGTCTCGATGCGGGTGACGGTGCGGTCGAGGCGCTGGATCGTGGCGTTGAAGGCCTCGATCGAGTCGTTCAGCGTCTTGAGGGTGGCGGGCAGTTGCGACACGAGCCGGGCCTGCTGCTCGAGCAGGTCCTGCGCCCACTGCATCTGCTCGTCGGCGCCGCGCACGAGGCCGCCCACGACCGGGATCGCGCCGACCACGTCGGGCACCCGTCCGGACTGCTTGCGCTCGGCCACCCCGCTTTCCTACCCGGCACGGTCACCCCTGTCGACCTGCCGCGCACAGCCGGCGAGAGGGACGTACCACATCACGCGGCGGAAATTGGTTACCGGCGAGTAATAACCAATAGTCTGATGAGCAACACGAGCCACGGCAGCACCTCCGCGCCCGTGGCACCGCACGGCAGAGGAGCAACGTCGTGGCGTTGAGCGCACTCGCGGTGTCCCCGCACGTCGAGCACCTGGCCTACAACCGGGTCTTCGACTGGCACTACACCTCGGTCGGCTGGGTCCGGGCCGGGATCTTCCTGGCGATGCTGGTGATCACCGCCGCCGTCGCCGGCCGCCGGATCGGCTTCCTCGTGAAGCTGATCCGCTCGGGTCGTCCGGTGAGCGGACGCAACGACGAGATCAACCGGCGCGCCGAGACCGAGGTGGTCGAGGTGCTCGGGCAGAAGAAGCTGCTGAAGTGGAGCGCCCCCGGGCTCGCCCACTTCTTCACCTTCTGGGGCTTCATCGTCCTCGGCATCACCGTCGTCGAGGCCGCCGGCGCCCTGATCATCAGCAAGGACTTCGCGTTCCCGCTGTTCGGCCACGCCCGCTGGCTCGGCTTCCTCGAGGACTTCTTCGGCGTCGCCGTCCTGCTCGCCCTGGTCTACTTCTCGATCAACCGCATCCGCAACGCCCCCGAACGGCGGCAGCGCAGCAGCCGGTTCTACGGCTCGCACACGGGCCCGGCGTGGGTCATCCTCGGCATGATCGCGCTCGTCGTGATCACGCTGTTCTGGTACCGCGCGGCGCAGTACAACACCGGCCACTTCCCTTGGGGCAAGAGCAAGGCGCCGTTCGCGTCGTACGCGATCGCCAAGATCTTCCCGTCGTCGCTGCACGCGAACGAGATCCTCGAGACCACGGGTCTGATCGCGCAGATGGCCGTGATCTTCGGCTTCACGATCATCGTCACCTACTCGAAGCACCTGCACATCGCGACCGCCCCGATGAACGTCGGCGCCAAGCGCCTGCCGGACGCCCTCGGCCCGCTGCTGCCCGTCACCGACGCCGACGGCAAGCCGATCGACTTCACCGACGCCGAGAACCTCAGCGAGGACACGGTGTTCGGCAAGGGCAAGATCGAGGACTTCACCTGGAAGGGCTACCTCGACTTCGCGACCTGCACCGAGTGCGGCCGCTGCCAGTCGCAGTGCCCCGCCTGGAACACCGGCAAGCCGCTGTCGCCGAAGCTCGTGATCATGGACCTGCGCGACCACCTGTTCGCGAAGGCGCCGTACATCATCGGCGGCAAGACCGTGCCCGACAACGCGTCGGTGCCGGAGTTCGAGGGCGGCGAGCACGGGCACCACGTGCCCGAGGCCGGTTACCCGCGCATCGAGGGCCCGTCGGAGGCCCAGGCCGTGCGTCCGCTCGTCGGCGACCTCGCCAGCGGCGGTGTCATCGACCCGGACGTGCTCTGGTCGTGCACCACGTGCGGCGCGTGCGTCGAGCAGTGCCCGGTGGACATCGAGCACATCGACCACATCGTCGACATGCGCCGCTACCAGGTGCTGATCGAGTCCGCGTTCCCGAGCGAGGCCGGCGGCATGCTGCGCAACATCGAGAACAAGGGCAACCCGTGGGGTGTGGCGAACAAGGGCCGCTCCGAGTGGTTCAGCGAGCTCTCGTTCGAGGTGCGGCAGGCCGTGCCGGGCGAGAAGCTGCCGGTCGACGTCGAGTACCTGTTCTGGGTCGGCTGCGCGGGCGCGCTCGAGGACCGCTCGAAGAAGGTCACCATCGCCTTCGCCGAGCTGCTGCACACCGCGGGTGTCGAGTTCGCGGTGCTCGGCGAGGCCGAGAGCTGCACCGGTGACCCGGCCCGCCGCCTGGGCAACGAGTTCGTCTTCCAGATGCAGGGCATGCAGAACGTCGAGACGCTGAACTCGATCGAGCGGCACGGCAACCTCAAGATCGTCGCCACCTGCCCGCACTGCTTCAACACCATCGCTAACGAGTACCCGCAGCTGGGCGGCCACTACGAGGTCGTCCACCACACGCAGCTGCTCGGCAAGCTCGTCGACGAGGGCAAGCTGGTGCCGGTCGAGCCGGTCGACAAGAGCGTGACCTACCACGACCCGTGCTACCTGGGCCGGCACAACAAGGTCTACACGCCGCCGCGCGAGGTGCTCGAGGCCATCCAGGGTCTGAAGAAGACCGAGATGCACCGCTGCAAGGACCGCGGCTTCTGCTGCGGCGCCGGCGGTGCTCGGTTCTGGATGGAGGAGAAGATCGGCAAGCGGATCAACGTCGAGCGCACCGACGAGGCGCTGGCGACCGACGCCGACATCATCTCGACGGCCTGCCCGTTCTGCATCGTCATGCTCTCGGACGCCGTGACCGCGGCGAAGGCCGACGGCAAGGCCCGCGACGAGGTCGAGGTGCTCGACGTGTCGCAGGTGCTGCGCCGCTCGCTCGGCGCCCCGGCGGCCCCTGCCGCGCCCGTCGAGGCCGAGCCGGTGCCGACCGACTGACCGACCCGTGGTGATCAACACCCCTTCCGACCGCCTCTGGGCGGACGGGAGGGGTGTTGATCTTTCTCACCCTGAGTAGCGGCTGCCGTCGCGGGGAAGGAACCGGGCGAAAACCTTAGGCTTCGGGACGTGAGTGAGCGACTGGTGAAGGGCCGCGACCGCCGCCCCGGCGACGTCGACCCGGACGCGGGCGCCCTGAGCCGGCTGTGGCAACGCCGGAAGGCGCGCCGCGCGGCGACGAAGCGGCGGGTCGCCGCGATGAGTCCCGGACGCCGGTGGCTGCGCCGCGGCGGCATCGCCGCCACCTGGTTCCTCGGGCTCGTCTCGCTCATGTGCATCGCCGCGCTGGTGATGTTCTACGCGTTCACCGACGTGCCACGTCCCGAGGACGTGCCGCTCAAGCAGATCGCGACCATCGAGTACTCCGACGGCAGCGTGATGGCGCGCGTCGGCCAGGTCGACCGCACCATCGTCAGCCTGAACAAGGTGCCGGACAGCGTGCGTTGGGCCGTCATCGCCGCCGAGGACCGCGGCTTCTACAGCGAGCCCGGCGTCTCGATCAAGGGCACGCTGCGTGCGGCGGTGTCCGACGTGTTCGGCGGCGACACCCAGGGCGGCTCGGGCATCACCCAGCAGTACGTCAAGAACACCTACCTGACCGCCGAGCGCAGCCTGAGCCGCAAGCTCAAGGAGCTGATGATCGCGATCAAGTTGTCACGCGAGTACAGCAAGAACCAGATCCTCGAGTACTACCTCAACACCGTGTACTTCGGACGCGGCGCGTACGGCGTCGCCGCCGCCGCCCGCGCGTACTTCAACAAGGACATCACCAAGATCGACACGGCGCAGGCCGCCGTGCTCGCCGCCCTGCTGCGCGACCCGAACGGCTACGACCCCGCGCAGCACCCGCAGGCCGCGCACGACCGCTGGAACTACGTGCTCGACGGCATGGTCAGCATCAAGCACCTCACCGCCGAGGAACGCGCGACGATGCAGTACCCGGCCGTGAAGCCGCCCGACAGCAAGGGGCTCGGCACCACCGGCCCGACCTGGCTGCTCGTCAACCGCGTGTTCGCCGAGCTGCAGGCGCACGGCATCAGCGAGAACGACGTCTACGACAACGGCCTGGTCATCAGGACGACCATCGACCGCCGGGCCCAGCGTGCCGCCACGAACGCGATCGACACGACCTTCGCGGACCTGACGCCGCAGCAGCGCTCGATCAAGAAGGCGCTCGTGGCGGTCAACCCCGCGAATGGCGCGGTGCTGGCCTACTACGGCGGTACCGGGCTCAACGTGAAGGGCACCGACGGCAAGGTCGACTACAACGACTACGCGAGCCAGGGGCTGCGTCCGCCGGGCTCGTCGTTCAAGCCGTACACGCTCGCGACGGTGCTCTCGCAGACGCTGAAGAAGCGCGGGCCCGGCTATGCGATCAACAGCTACGTCGACGGCAGCGTCTGCACGACGATCCAGGGCATCCAGATCTGCAACGACCCGAGCGACAAGCCGTACTCGTCCCCGTCGATCACCATCGCCAACGCGATGAAGTTCTCGCTCAACACCACCTTCGACGAGCTCGCCGCCAAGATCGGGCCGAACAAGGTGGCGACGACGGCGCACACGATGGGCGTCCAGGAGAAGGGTCCCGATGGCACCCCGACCCTGGCGAACAAGAACGGCGACACCGGCTTCGGCATCGGCATCGGCGACTACCCGGTGACGGTGCTCGACCAGGCCGACGGCTTCGCCACCCTCGCGAACGGTGGGGTCGCCAACGACGCCTACTTCGTGCAGAGCGCCACCACGTCCGGCGGCCAGACCTACTACCAGCACGAGAGCCACCCGACCCGGGCGATCGACAAGCGGGTCGCCAACGACGTCACGCTGACCCTCGAGCCGGTGGCGCAGTTCTCGGGCTTCGCGCTCGACGGCGGCCGGGTCTGCGCGGCGAAGACCGGCACGAAGGACCTGAACAACGGCAACGACAACAGCGACGCCTGGACGGTCGGGTACACGCCGCAGGTGAGCGCGGCGGTCTGGGTCGGCACCGGGTACAGCCGGCCGATCAAGAACGCGAGCGGCGGCGCCGAGTACGGCAAGGACCTGCCCGGACGCACGTGGAAGGCGTTCATGGACGGCTACCTCGCGAACAAGCCGATGGCGCCGATGGCGACGACGCAGCAGATCCAGCCCGCGCCCGGCGTCTCGAGCCAGCCGTCGTACACGCCGCCGCCGAGCACCCCGCCGACCTCGGCGCCGTCGAGCGCCCCGAGTAAGTCGTCGAGCGCCCCGCCGACCTCGTCGCCGGTCACCTCGTCCTCGGCGCCGACCCTGCCGCCACCGCCGTCGTCGAGCAGCAGCACGACCACGCCCGCGCCCGGTCCGACGACGCAGGCGAACTGCGGAGGCCTGCTGCAACCCACCTGTCCACCGACACCGCCCGGCGGCGGCTGACGCGGGGCGGCGGCGCTGCGGGGCGGTCGTGCCAGGATGACGCCGTGACGCTGCCGACGCAGAACGACCCGTCGACCTGGCGCGCGTCCTGGGCGATCGGCGGGCCCTGGGGCCGGTACGCGGCCGTGCGGTCGTGGTGGTCGCCGCTGCGCTGGGTGCTCGTACTGACCCTCGTGTCGCTGCTGTTCGGGGTGGCGGTCAAGGGCTCGTGCATGACCGGCGACCTCACCGCCACCAAGACCTACAGCCACATGTGCGCGTCCGACATCCAGCCGCTCTGGACCGACGCGCACCTGGACACCGGCGCGGTGCCGTACCGCGACACCGCGCTGCCGTACCCGGTACTCACCGGCGGGCTGGTCTACGTCGCGTCGGAGCTGGCGCGCGGCCTGCACGCCGTGCACGACGCGTGGCCGACCTTCGTGCTGTTCGGGGTGGCCGCCGAGCTGCTGCTGGCGCTCGGCGCGCTGCTGGTCACCGGGTGCACGGCGCTGACGGCCCGGCGGCGCCCCTACGATGCGGCGATCGTCGCCCTCTCACCGCTGCTCGTGCTGCACGCCTTCACCGCGTGGGACCTCGCCGCGATGGCGGCGATGAGCGGCGCGCTGCTGGCGTGGGCCCGCGGCCGGCCGGTGCTCGCCGGCGCCCTCGTCGGTGTCGGGACCGCGCTGAAGCTGTACCCGGCGCTGCTGCTGGTGGCGCTGGCGATCCTGGCCGCGCGCACCCGCCGCGTCGCGGAGGTCGGCTGGGCGACCGCCGCCGCGGTGGTGGTGTGGCTGGCCGTCAACGGCCCCATCGGGCTGAGCTACGGCGACAGCTGGCGTGCCTACTACGGCGACGCACGCTCGTCGGGCGCCACTCGCGACTCGCTCTGGGCGATCGTGCACACGCTGACGTCCGGGTCGTTCTCCGACACCGACGCCACCGCCTGGACGCCGACCTCCCTCGCCGTCGGCCTCACCGTCATCGCCGTGCTGCTCGGCGTCGCCTGGCTCGCCCTGCGGGCCCCGGTGCGGCCGCGCCTGGCGCAGGTCGCGTTCCTCTGCGTGCTCGGCTACCTGCTCGCGTCCAAGCACTGGGCGCCGTCGGAGTCGCTGTGGCTGCTGCCGCTGCTGGCGCTCGCCCGGCCGCGGTGGCGGTTGGCGCTGCTGTGGCAGTGCAGCGAGGTGCTGGTGTGGGTCATGACGATGCTGGTCGAGCTCGGCATCACCGCGGCGTCCAGCGGGCACGGGTTCGGCGTCAGCTACGGATGGCTCGCCGTCGCGGTGCTGGTGCGCGACGCCCTGTTGGTCGCCCTCGCGGTCTTCGTCGTCATCGAGATGTGGCACCCCGAGATCGACGTGGTGCGCCTCGACGGCTCCGACGATCCCGGCGGCGGCGTCTTCGACGGTGCGCCGGACTACTGGGCCGAGGACGCCTTCGACGAGCCGGCGGTCGCGAGCGCCGAGCGCAGGTAGTCGATGTCGGCGCCCTGACCGTCCGGCCCGCCCGGCGTCTCGACGACGACGTCGGAGCCGGCGGCGCGGCACACCTCGGCGAGCAACTCGGGCGCGATCGTGCCGGCGGTGAAGTTGGCGTGCCGGTCGGCACCCGAGTCGAAGGCGTCGCGGCTGTTGTTGGCGTGCACGAGGTCGATCCGGCCGGTGATGGCGAGCACTCGCTCGACGATGCCGACGAGGTCCTCGCCGCCGGCGAAGGCGTGGCAGGTGTCGAGGCAGAAGCCGGCTCCGAACTCGCCGACGGCGTCCCAGAGCCGGGCGAGGCGGTCGAAGCGGCGGGCCATCGCGTTCGTGCCGCCGGCGGTGTTCTCGATGAGGATCGGCAGCGGGTACCCGCCCTCGTCGGCCTGCCGGGCGAAGGTCTTGCGCCAGTTGTCGAGGCCGACCTCGGCGTCCTCGCCGGCCGTCAGGTGCCCTCCGTGGACGATGAGGCCCTTCGCGCCGATGTCGGCGGCGGCCGCGGCGTGCTGCGCCAGCAGCTTGCGGCTCGGGATCCGGATGCGGTTGTTCGAGGACGCGACGTTCAGCACGTACGGCGCGTGGACGTAGAGGGTGCGGTCGGTCGTGCGCAGCTCGGCGGCGTCCGGGTGCTCCTTCGGCGCCTTCCAGCCCTGCGGGTCGGCGAGGAAGAACTGCACCGCCTCGGCACCGGTGGCGGCGGCCGCGGCGAGGGGGTGCTCCGAGTCGACGTGTGCTCCGATGGCGGGCATCCTGGGACTGTACGTCCAGAACCGGGCAGAACGTTCGGCGTGGCGGTGGTCAACGAGGCGTAACTCATGCCGATGAGGTTCGTTGACCCACACGACGCTGCGTTAAGCTCACGTTACTTTTGCGACAGACCGGTCAGATCAGGAGATTTTCCATGCGGCCTCGGCACGGACAGCGGTCGACCACTCCCCGCCCCGGGCTGCGCTGGCTCGCCGGCGCCGTGGGTGTCGGGCTGGCCGGCGCCGCGGTGCTGGCCGGTTCGCCCGCCGGTGCGGCGTCCGGCGACGACGTCACCGCGGTCTTCTCGGTCACCGGTGTCTCGACGTCGAACTGCTCCGTCTCGACCGGCGGCGCCGACGTCTACATCAAGCCCGGTGCCGAACTGGACGCGAAGGTGTCGGCCGTCGGCATCACGCTGCTCGGCCTGCCGATCGCGACCAGTGGCCTCGCCCTGTTCGACGGCACGCTGACCATCGACCCGAAGTCGCAGCACCCGATCGTCGAGAAGCTCGACGACAGCAGCGTCGCCAAGATCAACGGCCTCTCGTCCGGGAACCACTCCTTCACCTTCGAGGGCAGCGTCACCCCGGTGAACGCGCTGCTGACCAACCTCAGCACCCTCAAGCTGCTCGGCGCGGGTGCGGCCCTCGACTACGCCGGCACCATCCACGTCACGAACGACGCGCCGAACTGCGGCGTCGCGGTGCAGGTGCCCGGCCCGTCGGTGTCGGTGTCGGTGACCGGTCTGCCGCCGATCCAGGTCAGCGTGCCGCCGGTGAACGTCAGCGTGCCGGTCGACCCGGGCCAGGTGCTGTCGAACCTGCCGCTGCCGGGCAAGACCCCGGCGCCGGGCAAGACGACGACGCCGTCGAAGTTCACCTACACGCCGCCGGCGCCGTCGGTCCCCGAGCAGGTCGTGCCGTCCGGCACCAACATCGTGCTGCCGGGCACCACCGGCGGTGGCTACTTCGGCGGCTCGACGGCCGCCGGCGCCCCGGTCGGCCAGGCGACCACCCCGACCACCTCGACCGCGCCGAGCGCGTCCGCCTCCGCCAAGCCGGTCGACAAGGCCGACATCGCGAAGGCCAAGCACCAGGACCTCGCCTCGGCGAAGGCACCGTCGGCGCAGCTGCCGGTCGTCCTCGCGATCCTCGCGGTCATCGCGCTCGCCGTCGTCACCGCCACCTACGCCCGGCTGTACCTGCTGCGCCGCAGCCAGTAGCCCGGCCCGGCGCCCGGCGCCCGGCGGTCCAAAGCCTGGTGCCGATCTTGTGCAGGACGCGCGCACGCTGAGGCGCGCCAAGCACAAGATCCACAGCCTGGTACCGACCTTGTGCAGGACACGCGCACGCTGAGGCGCGTCGTGCACAAGATCCGCCGGCCCAGGCAGCGGGTCGGCGGGCACCACGCCGTCGGGTACGCTGGCACGGTTGCCCGCGTCCGATGCGGGCCACACCCTCCTGCCACGGACCGTCCGTGGCCGCTGAGACCACAGGAGGAATGGTCGCCTCATGCGCCATTACGAAGTCATGGTCATCCTCGACCCCACGCTCGACGAGCGCACCGTCCAGCCCTCGCTGGACACGTTCCTCAACGTCGTGAAGACCGCCGGCGGCACCGTCGAGAAGGTCGACGTCTGGGGCCGTCGCCGCATGGCCTACGAG
Organism: Jatrophihabitans sp.; assembly: GCF_051960575.1. Lineage (GTDB taxonomy): Bacteria > Actinomycetota > Actinomycetes > Mycobacteriales > Jatrophihabitantaceae > JBQCEE01. Next base: position 9,577 of record NZ_JBQCEE010000108.1, on the reverse strand, counting down.
ATCAACAAGCACGCCGAGGGCATCTACGCCGTCATCGACCTGAACGCCGAGCCGGCCGCGGTGCTGGAGCTCGACCGCCAGCTCAACCTGAACGAGTCGGTCCTGCGCACCAAGGTCATCCGCCCGGACGAGCGCTGACGATGGCCGGCGAAACGATCATCACCGTGGTCGGCAACATCACCGCCGACCCCGAGCTGCGCTTCACCCCGTCGGGCGCCGCGGTCGCGAGCTTCACCATCGCGTCGACGCCGCGCACCTTCGACCGCAACAGCAACGAGTGGAAGGACGGCGAAGCGCTGTTCCTGCGCTGCTCGATCTGGCGCCAGGCGGCCGAGAACGTCGCCGAGTCGCTCACCCGCGGCATGCGCGTGATCGCGTCCGGCCGCTTGAAGCAGCGCAGCTACGAGACGCGTGAGGGCGAGAAGCGCACCGTCATCGAACTCGACGTCGAAGAGATCGGCCCGTCGCTGAAGTACGCGAGCGCCAAGGTCAACCGCACCCAGCGCGGTTCGTCCGGCGGCGGTTTCGGCGGCGGCGGCTCCGACAACGGCAGCGGTGGCGGTGGCGGCAACTACGGCGCGCCCGCCGACGACCCGTGGAGCTCGGCCCCGCCCGCCGGCGGTGGCGGCTTCACCGACGAACCTCCCTTCTAAGACCTCATCCGGAGTACTGACATGCCCAAGCCCCCGGTCCGCAAGCCGAAGAAGAAGGCGAACCCGCTGGTCGCCGCCAAGATCGGCTACATCGACTACAAGGACACCAACCTGCTGCGGAAGTTCATCTCCGACCGCGGCAAGATCCGCGCGCGCCGTGTCACCGGCGTCTCGGCACAGCAGCAGCGGCAGATCGCCAAGGCGATCAAGAACGCCCGCGAGATGGCGCTGCTGCCGTACACGTCCACCGCGCGCTGAGGAAGGACGAACCCATGAAGCTCATCCTCACCCGTGAGGTGCAGGGCCTCGGCCTCGCCGGCGACATCGTCGAGGTGGCCGACGGCTACGGCCGCAACTTCCTCGTGCCGCGCGGTGCCGCGATCACCTGGACGAAGGGTGCCGAGAAGCAGATCGCCCAGATCAAGCGGGCGCGTGACACCCGCCAGATCCGCGACCTCGGCCACGCCCGCGAGATCAAGAACCAGCTCGAGCAGCTCTCGGTCACCCTGACCGCGCGCGCCGGCAAGGACGGCAAGCTGTTCGGCTCGGTCACCACGAGCGACGTCGCCGACGCGGTCAAGGCCGCCGGCGGCCCGGTGCTCGACCGCAAGCGGATCAACCTGCCGGGTCACATCAAGACCGTCGGCAAGCACACGGTCACCGTCGACCTGCACCCGGACGTGACCGCGTCCGTGCCGGTCGAGGTCACCGCCGGCTGACCCACCCCTGCTCGACCCGCGCCCGGGCCGCCCGTCACGGCGGCCCGGGCGCTGTCGTCCCGGCAGCCGTCCGCCCTTTTCGGGGCGTCTCACGGCCGAGGTTCGGGGCGGTGGGCCGCAGGATCAAGGTCGAAGGTTGCTGTCGGCCGGCCGACGACGGCAGTAGCGTGCAGGCATGCGTCCAGCACCCGGCCCCCGACCGCCGGAGGTGCGCCGGCTGCTCGCCGAGCTCGATCGCGCCCAGGCCGAGGTCGACCGGGTGCGCACCCAGATGGACCAGCGCCTCGCGGCGGCCGAGGTGCGGGCGACCAGCGCCGAGGCACGGATCACCGACGCGCTGTACTCGGCGGCCAAGCAGCGGTCCGAGCTGATGCAGAAGGTGCAGCAGGCGATGCAGGCCGTCGCCGACACCGACCGCCTGCGCGAGGAGCAGGTGCAGCGCTCCGAGAACAACGAGCTGCGCCGCGTGCGGGCCGAGCGCGAGGTCGCCCAGCTGACCACCCACCTGCGGGCCGCCGAGCAGCGCCGGGCCGATCTCGCCGACCAGGTGCACCGCATCCAGGTCGAGCTGGCGAACCTCCGGGCCAAGGACGCCGAGCGCCAGGCCGAGACCGAGCGGCTCGTCGCCGCGGCCGAGGAACGGGCCGCCGCCGCGGAGGCCCGCGCGCAGGAGGCCGAGGCGATGCTGCGGGCCGCGGCCGCGACGCTGACCGGCGTGCAGGTACGCGTGCGTTCCCGCACGGTCGAGCCCGGGGTCGCCCCCGTCTGACTTCGTTTCGACGGCGCCGCGCTGCGTGGTTAGGGTGATCCGGATACCGGCTCTGACAGGCAGGATGCGCCGATGACGCTGACCCCCGACACGACCAGCGACGCCCAGGTGACTGCGCTGCACCAGCAGCTGCAGGCCGAGCAGCAGCGCACGGCCGCGATCGTCGAAGAGATGGGCGAGGAGCTCGAGGCCGAACGCGGCCAGCGCCAGCAGTTGCAACAGCTGCTGGACGAGCAGGCCGCCGCGCGGGCGGAGGCCGAGCAGCAGCTGAGCGCGCTCAAGGCCGCCGGCTCGACGGCGCAGCTGCGCATCAGCGAGCTCGAGTCGGCCCGGTCGAGCGCCGAGCACCGCGTGGCCGAACTGCAGGCCGCCACGGCCTCCGCGCAGGAGCGGGTGCACGAGCTCGAGGCGGCCCGTGCGTCGGCGCAGCAGCGCATCGAGACGCTCGAGCAGGCCACGAAGGACGCCGAGCGCCGGGTCGGCGACCTCGAACGCACCGTCACCGAGCTCGAGGCCGAGCGCGCGCGGCTCACCGAGACCCTCGGCGAGCTCGACCGGCTGCGTGCCGAGCTCGACCAGGTGCAGGCCGCCCGCGACGAGCACCTCGCCGCCCGGCGCCAGGTGCAGGAGTCGCTCGACGCCGCCAACGCCCGACGGGCCGAGCTCGAGCAGCAGGTGACCGCCGCCGAGCAGCGGCTCGCCGAGACCGAGCAGCGCCTCACCGCCCAGGCGTCCGACACCGAGCAGCGGCTCACGGCGCAGGTCACCGAGACCGAGCAGCGGCACGCGGCGGTGCTGGCGGACGCGGACCAGCGGCACGCCGCCGCCCTGGCCGAGCTGGCCGAGGAGCTCGAGCACGAGCGCACCACCCGCGGCACCGCCGAGCGCGACCGCGACGAGGTGCGCGGGCAGCTCGAGGCTCGGGTCGCCGAGTTGACCGAGGCGCAGACCGCGGCCGAGCAGGCCCGAGAGCAGCTGACCGCGCAGGTCGCCGAGCTCACCGAGGAGCTCGAGCACGAGCGCACCACCCGCGGCATCGCCGAGCGCGACCGCGACGAGACCCGCACCCGCTTCGAGGCCCAGGTCGCCGAACTGGCCGAGGAGCTCGAGCACGAGCGCACCACCCGCGGCACCGACGAGCGCGACCGCGACGAGACCCGCACCCGCTTCGAGGCCCAGGTCGCCGAGCTCGCCGAGGAGCTCGAGCATGAGCGTGCCGGCAAGGGCGAGCTGCAGGGACGCCACGACGAGGCGGTGACGGCCCGCGGGACGGCCGAGGCGCGGGTCGCCGAGATCGAGGCGCAGCTCGAGCAGCTGCAGGCCCGCATCGACGAGCAGGCCGCGACCATCACGGCGCTCGAGGGCGAGCGGGCGGCCGCCGCCGAGGCCGTGCGGGCGGCGGAGGAGGCGCGCGAGGCGGCGCTGGTCGACCTGCGTCCGGAGACCGAGCGGGCCGACGCCGCCGAGAAGCGGCTGGCGGCCATCACCGCCGAGATCGCCGAAGAGATGGAGATGCAACGCAACGCCCGCCAGCAGCTGCGCCTGCAGCGCGACGAGCACGCCGAGGCGCGTGAGCTCGCCGAGCAGCGGCGGTCCGAGGCGGAGGAGGCGCAGGCGGCCGCGGACGCCGAGCGGCGCGCCGAGGCCGAACGCCGCAGCAAGGCCGAGCAGCGACTGGCCGACGCCACGGCGATGGTGCAGCAGCACCACGCCCGCATCGGCGCCCTGCAGTCGGCGCACGACGAGCACCTCGCCGCCCGCAAGGCGGCCGAGATCCGGCTCGCGCAGCTCGAGCAGCGCATCGCCGACCTGACCGCGCAGGGCGAGGCCGAGGCCGAGCGCGCGGCCGGCGTCGAGCGGCGGCTCACCGAGGCGAACACGCGGCTGACCGAGGAGGTGGAGATGCAGCGCAGCGAGCTGAAGTCGACGCAGTACCGCCACCAGCAGGCGCTGCAGAACGAGACCCGCCGCCGCGAGCTCGCCGAACAGGCCCGCGCCGAGGCCGAGGCCGCCCGTGCCCAGGCCCAGGCGGCCTTCGAGGACGCCGAGCGCAAGCGGATCGACGCCGAGCAGGCCCGCGCCGAGGCCGAGGCCGCCCGCGCCAACGCCGAGCGCGAGCTGGCGAACGCCGACGAGCAGCTGGCGACCGCGGCCTCGGCCCTGGCCAGCCTGCAGCTGCGCCCGCGGCCGACCGCCCAGGCCGACCCGGCGGAGGCCGACGCCGGCACCGACGAGCCCGGTGAGGACGCGCCGGCCGCCGAGGGCGAGACGACCGCGGCATCCGGTCACGACGGCTGATCAGCACCGCCCGCACGATCCGTCAGGGGCCCGACCGGCACGTCCGGTCGGGCCCCTGACGCATCCGCACCGCCCCGGGTGCATCCGCACCAACCTCGTGTCGCGGGCGAGAAGTTTCTTCGGTCCACAGCGATGTGGACGACGCAGGCCCGGTGTTCCGGGCCCGACACGGTGCCCGGCGCGCATCGTCCACAGCTCCGTCCACAGGATGTGAACAACGGCCACGGCGATTCCCACAGGTCGGTCCACGACTGCACCCACAGCGCCGTTTGGGTGATCGCCGGGCCCGGCCCTAGCGTCGTCACGCCCCCCGCCCCCGCCGCTCGCGGAAAGTGTCGTACCCGCCGAGTAGACGTGGTCATGCGGTGCCGGGCCGTGCCGTTGGTCTGAGGGAAGGGGGGCGTCGCGATGACGCTGGCGGAGGAGCGCACGGCCGGGGCCGGCCAGTTCGACCGCGTGCCACCGCAGGCGATCGAGGCCGAGCAGGCCGTGCTCGGCGCCATGATGCTGTCGAAGGACGCGATCGCCGACGTGATCGAGACCGTCCGGCCGAACGACTTCTACCGGCCGCAGCACCAGCTGATCTACGACGCCATCCTCGACCTGTACGCCCGCGGCGAGCCGGCCGACGCCGTGACGGTGTCCAACGAGCTCACCGGCGCCGGGCAGTTGACCCGTATCGGCGGCGCGACCTACCTGCACACGCTCATCTCGCTCGTGCCGACCGCGGCGAACGCCGGCTTCTACGCCGAGATCGTCGCCGAGCGGGCCACGCTGCGCCGCCTGGTCGAGGCGGGCACCCGCATCGTCCAGATGAGCTACGACGCGTCGTCCGGCGGCGCCACCGACATCGTGGGCACCGTCGACGACGTCGTCGACCGCGCCCAGGCCGAGATCTACGAGGTCACCGAGCGGCGCATCGCCGAGGACTTCGTGCACATCGAGACGCTCATGCAGCCGACGCTGGACGAGATCGAGCGCATCTCCGAGACCGGCGGCGTCGGCACCGGCATCCCCACCGGCTTCCAGCAGCTCGACGAGATCACCAACGGCCTGCACCCCGGCCAGATGGTCACCGTCGCCGGCCGTCCCGGCAGCGGGAAGGCATTGGCCCTCGACACCCCGCTGCCGACGCCCACCGGCTGGACGACCATGCGCGACGTGCGGGTCGGCGACCAGCTCATCGGCGCCGACGGCGCGCCGACGACCGTCGTCGCCGCCACCGAGGTCATGACAGCCCGGCCGTGCTTCGCGGTCGAGTTCTCCGACGGCGCCGTCATCGTGGCCGACGCCGAGCACGAGTGGGTCGTCAGCGTGCGGCCGCGCGTCCCCGTCGCGTCCGGCGGCGAGGCGATCTCGAGCGCCGGCGCGGTGCGGTGGCGGCTCACCACGCGGGCCCTCGCCGTCAGCGCGGCGACGGCGAAGCACGTCGTGCAGGACACCGCCACCGGGCGCGTCCGCTCGCGCACGGTCACGGCGGTGCGGCCGATCGCGTCGGTGCCGGTGCGCTGTGTGCAGGTCGACAACGCCGACCACCTGTACCTGGCCGGGCCGACGATGATCCCGACGCACAACTCGACCCTGGCGCTCGACTTCGCCCGCTCGGCGTCGATCAAGCACGGCAAGCCGACGGTCATCTTCTCCCTCGAGATGGGGAAGCTCGAGATCATGATGCGGCTGTTCTCGGCCGAGGCCGGGGTGGCGCTGTCGACGATGCGCTCGGGCCACATGGGTGACCAGGACTGGACGAAGCTCGCGCGGCGGTCGTCCGAGCTGGCCGAGGCGCCGCTGTTCATCGACGACAGCCCGAACCTGACGATGATGGAGATCCGGGCGAAGGCCAGGCGGCTGCGGCAGCGCCACGACCTGCAGCTCATCGTGATCGACTACCTGCAGCTGATGACGAGCGGCAAGCGGGTCGAGTCGCGCCAGCAGGAGGTCAGCGAGTTCTCGCGCGCGATCAAGCTGCTGGCCAAGGAGCTCGAGGTGCCGGTCGTCTGCCTCTCGCAGCTGAACCGTGGCCCCGAGCAGCGCGCGGACAAGCGGCCGATGGTCTCCGACCTGCGTGAATCGGGCACGATCGAGCAGGACTCCGACGTCGTGATCCTCGTGCACCGCGACGACATGTACGAGCAGGAATCGACCCGTGCCGGCGAGGCGGACATCATCATCGCCAAGCACCGCAACGGCCCGACCGCGACCGTCCCCGTCGCCTTCCAGGGCCGGTACAGCCGCTTCGCAGACATGCCGAGCTGACGATTCCCGTGTCACTCCCACAGGGGTCGGGCGGTTCGTTCCCTTCGCGATGGTTCGGGCGGTGAACCGCATCCACGGGGGCGCACGGACGCGCGGCAGAGGGACGGTGTCGCTAGCTTCGCTCCATGCCCCCCGTACCTGCCGTGTCCGGCGGCCGACGCCGCGTCGCGCCTACCGCCTGCTTGCCGCTGATCGTCGCTGCGCTGTCCGTCTCGGCGTGCAGCTCGTCGACATCGGGGTCGGCGGCGCCCGGCACCTCCGCCGGGCCGTCGTCCGCGACGAGCAGCCCGGCCGCCTCGACGTCCTCCGCAGCACAGGCCGGCAGCGTGCCCGACCCGTGCACCCTGGTCACCGCAGCCGAGACCGCCGCCGCCTTCGGCGAGGCGCTCGCCCCGGCCGGCGCCAAGCCGACGCCGGCGAACTCGGGCGGCCAGGCCTGCACCTACGGCACCGGAACGACCCGGCTACTGATCCAGGTGTATCCGAGCACCGCCTTCTATGCGCCCGACCGCGCGATGGTCGGCGCGCGGCCGGTGAGCGGTCCGTGGGACAAGGGCTCGATCGATGACCGCGCCGCCGCCCTGGACTTCGTCAAGGGCGGTCGGACGGTGATCATCAATGTGATCAGCCTGGACGCCCGGCCCCCCGCTGCCAAGCTCATCGCGCTCGCCTCAGCAGCCGCAGGACGCCTCTGATGCCGCGGCGCGGCGCCTGAGTCGGCGACTCCCGTCGCGAGCCAGGCGCCGTCCGGGATCGATGTTGTCTCGAGCCGGGCGCCGGACCAGCCGACCGTCAGGCGGTCGGCACCCAGTACCGGCGGATGCGGGCGTGGTCGGCGGTCGGCTCGACGAGCGCGTCCAGCGCGCCGCCGCAGCGCTCGATCACCGTGGCGGACGCGACGTTCCCGTCGTCGCAGCTCACCATGACCCGGTCGAGGCCGAGCGCCTGCGCGCGGGCGAGCGCGAGCCGCAGCATGGCGGTGGCGTGGCCGCGACGGCGGTGGGCCGGGCGCACGGCGTACCCGATGTGGCCGCCCCACTCGGCCAACTGCTCGTTGAGCCGGTGGCGTAGCGAGACGCGGCCGACGATCTCGCCGTCGAGGTCGCCGACGAGGAAGTCGGCCGGCACGAACTGCGGCGGCACGTCGCTGCCGTCGGCGATCCGCGCGAGCCGGGCCGTGTACTCGGCCCACGGCTCGCCGTCGGTGCAGTGCAGCAGGAACGGGAAGTCGTCGGCGGCCAGCTCGTCGTGCGCCAGCAGGGCCGTCGCCTCGTCGTCGGCACACAGCGGTCGGAGCAGGAGCGGCATGACCCCATCGTCCGGGATCCGGCCAGCGCCTTTGGTCGAGCGACGTCAGCCGGCGGACGGCAGCCCGAACCGTGCGCGGTCGGCGTAGGCGACCAGGGAGAGATACAAGGCGTGGTAGCCGACGAAGCGCCGGACGAACGGGCAGGACGGGCGCACGTGCCACGACCGGGCCCGTGCTTCGTCCAGGGCGGCGGTGATCAGCTGCGAGGCGAGTCCGCGGCCGCCGAAGCCGTCCTTGGTCTCCGTGTGCGTGAAGTCCGCGACACCGTCGTGCAGCGTGTAGGCGGCGAGCGCCGCGAGCTCACCGTCGACGCGCAGCTCGAACTGCCCCTCGCCCGGGTTGTCGCTGATCGCGACGTCGTCGCTGCTCATCCGATCGGCCTCGCCTTCACCAGGTACGCCTCGATGACGACGTTGTAGTCGTAGTCGGCGCCGTCGTATTCCGCGCAGGTGGTCAGCACCAGCCGGTCGGGCACCGACTCGTCCTGCCACTCGCCGATGTACCCCAGGTGGTCCTTCAGTACGCCGTACACGGTGCGCACCTCGTAGGTGAGCACGCCGGTGCCGGTGCGCAGCACGATGCGCGACCCGGCCAGCGCATGCACCGGGTACACGGTCGTCGTCGGCGACGGCGCCGTGATCCCGCCGGTGCCCGGCGCGATGCTCGGCAGCTCGGCCGTGCGTCCGCGCAGGATCTCGCGGGTCGCGACCGACGACGCGGCGTTGAGCACCTCCTGGTCGTCCTCGGCCCACGAGTGGCCGAACAGGTAGCTCGTGCGTGCCGCGCTGCCGGGCGCGACGCCGAATCCCTCGCGCACCCAGCAGACGGTGTGGTGCTGCTCGCCGGGCGGGTCGTACGGCCGCACGTTCGGCATCGCACAGACGTCGGCGGCGACCCTGACGTGCGGGCCGGTGAGCCGGAAGGACGTCGGGGCCGACGCGGCGACGTCCTGGATCGCCGGTGCCGCCGGGATGCTCGCGGGCGGCAGGCGCTCCCACACGACCGTGCCGGTCGCGGCGGCGGGCCGCGACGTTCCCGTGCCGTCGACGGCGCCGGGGCGCGCGAGCGCGACGCCGCAGACGACATCGGCCAGCGTGAGCGCGGCGACCGAGACGGCGAGCACGTGTGAACGGGACGTGAGACGAGGCATCACCGTCCACGGTAAGGGTCGGAGGGGCGCACGGTCACGCTGCGTGCCCTTCTACAGTGACCATCCACCGGCCCCCGCCCGAGGAGAACCATGCCCGAGCCGACCCTTGCCGAGCAGTTGCTGGACGCCCAGGTCGCCTGGATCGTCGATCAGCTCACCGGCGCCGACGCCGCCGCGAACCTCGCGCGCGACGTCGACGACCTCCTCGACTTCGCCGGCAGCGCGCCGATCAGCGAGCTGCTCGACCCCGCCGACGTCAAGGACATCGCGCGGCACGTCGTCGACCTCGTGGGCGCCACGGCGCTCGCCGACGAGACCGTCGGCGCGGTGGCCGACGCCGTCTACGACCTCGACGCCAGCGGCGAGTACCAGCTCGGCGCCGTGATCGACCGCGACCCGGTCGACGCGCTGATCGTGAAGGCG
>NZ_JBQCEE010000107.1:0-7694 GCF_051960575.1 Jatrophihabitans sp. | reverse complement strand
GCCCGACGACCAGATCCACGCCCCGAACGAGAAGGTGAACCTGTCGATGCTGTACCGCGGCGCCGAGGCGGCCGCGCTGCTGTGGTCGCGGTTCGCCGAGGCCGGCGCCGCCGCACTTCGCGACTGACCCGGGCGGACGGCTAGGGTGGCGAAGTGTCGCCTTCCCGTGCTGCAACACCCGTAGAGCGCGCGCCGCGCGGCCGCGCCGCCCGTCCCGTCGCCCTGCCTTCGCCGTCGTTCGAGCTGCACGAGACCACGCTCGGCAACGGCCTGCGGGTCGTGCTCGCCCCCGACCGGTCGGCGCCCGTCGTCGGTGTCGCCGTGCTCTACGACGTCGGCATCCGGTCGGAGCCCGAGGGTCGCACCGGGTTCGCGCACCTCTTCGAACACCTGATGTTCCAGGGCAGTGCGACGCTCGAGAAGCTCGAACACTTCCGCTACGTGCAGTCGAGCGGCGGCACGTTCAACGGCAGCACGCACTTCGACTACACGAACTACTTCGAGGCGCTGCCCAGCAACGCCCTCGAGCGCGGGCTGTTCCTCGAGGCCGACCGCATGCGCAGCCCGCGCATCACCGAGGAGAACCTCGCCAACCAGCTCGACGTGGTGAAGAACGAGATCCGCGTCAACGTGCTGAACCGGCCCTACGGCGGCTTCCCGTGGATCCACCTCCCGGCCGTCCTGTTCGACACCTTCGCCAACAGCCACAACGGGTACGGCGGCTTCGAGGACCTCGAGAGCGCGACGGTCGCCGACGCCAAGGACTTCTTCGCGAAGTACTACGCGCCCGCGAACGCGGTGCTCGCCGTCGGCGGCGACCTGGACGTCGACGAGACCCTCGGCCTGATCGACAAGCACTTCGCCGGCATCACCAAGCGGCGCGCGCCGAAGCGGCCGAGCTTTGCCGAGCCGCCGCTGGCCGGCGAGCGGCGGGCCACCCACGACGACCCGCACGCCCCGATCCCCGCGGTCGCGATCGGCTACCGCGTCGCCGACCCGGTCGGCTCGCTCGACCAGCTGCTCGCGCGGGTGCTGCTCGCCGAGATCCTCACCGACGGCGACTCGTCGCGGCTGCAGCAGCGGCTCGTGCACCGCGACCACCTGGTCACCGACATCGGCGCCTACCTCGGCGAGTTCGGCGATCCGTTCGACGAGCGCGACCCCACGACCTTCACGGTCACCGCGCACTACCCGGACGCCGGGTCGCTCGACCGCATCCTCGGCGGCATCGACACCGAGCTCGCGCGCATCGCCGAGCAGGGCCTCGACGCCGGCGAGCTCGACCGCGTGCGCACCCGCCTGGTGAGCGTGCTGCTGCGCGAGCTGGACGCGGTCATGTCCCGCACGCTGGCGATCGCGAAGTTCGCGCTGGTGCACGGCGACGCCGGGCTGGTCAACGAGATCACCGCCCGCCTCGCCGCGATCACCGAGCAGCAGGTGCGCGACGCCGCCGCCGAACTCACCCCTGACCGTCGGGCCGTGCTCGAGGTCATCGCCGGAGGTTCCCGATGACCGTCCCCGCCCTCACCGCCCCGCGCCGCGGTCGCAAGCTCAGCTCGCAGACCGTCGCCGCCGACAACGGTCTGCGCATCGTCGCGGTGCGCAAGCCGGGTGTGCCCCTGGTCGAGGTGCGGCTGCGCATCCCGTTCCTGTCGAACAAGCCCGAGCACCCGGCCCGCGCGTCGGTGCTGTCGGACACGATGGCCACCGGCGCCGGCGACCTCGACCGCGCCGCGCTCGCCTCGCGGCTGCAGGGCCTCGGCGGCGACCTCAACGTCAGTGTGGACGCCGACCGCCTGGTGATCGGCGGCAACGCGCTCGCGACCAGCCTGCGCGGGCTGCTCGACGTGCTCGCGCTGCTCGTCACCGACCCCACCTACGCGAAGTCCGAGGTCGCGACCGAACGCGACCGGCTCATCGAACGGCTCACCATGGCGCGTGCGCGTCCGGGCGTCGTGGCGAACGAGGCGCTCGGCAAGCGGCTCTGGGGCGAGCACCCCTACTCGCTCGACCTGCCGCTGCCCGAGGACGTCGCCGAGGTGAAGCCCGGCCAGCTGCGGCGCCTGCACGAGCAGCGGGTGCGGCCGTCCGGGGCAACCCTCGTCGTCGTCGGCGACATCGCGCCCGGCCGCATCGTGCAGCTCGCGAGCGACGCGCTCGCCGGCTGGACCGGTGAGCCGGCGAAGGACAAGGTCCCGGCGCTGCCCACGCCGCCGGACACCGCGCCGCTGCTGGTGATCGACCGGCCCGGCTCGGTGCAGAGCTCGATCCGGTTGGCCCGCCCGGCACTGTCGCGCACCGACGAGGCCTGGCCCGCGCTGCAGCTGGCCAACCTGATCTTCGGCGGCTACTTCAGCTCGCGCTGGACGGAGAACATCCGCGAGGACAAGGGCTACACCTACGGCCCGCACAGCCGCGTCGACCACCACGTGCTCGGGTCGCTGCTGACCCTCGACACCGAGGTGGCGACCGAGGTGACGGCGCCGGCCATGGTCGAGACCCTCTACGAGCTCGGCCGCATCGCGTCGCTGCCGGTGACCGAGGCCGAGGTGACGGCCGTGCGCCAGTACGCCATCGGGACGCTCGCGCTCTCGCTCGACACCCAGGCCGGGCTCGCCTCGACGCTCTCGGCGCTGTCGGCGTTCGATCTCGGGCTCGACTACCTCGCCGAGCACCCGGCCCGGCTGGCGGCGACGACCGTCGACGACGTGAGTGCGGCGGCGGCGCGGTTCTTCCGCCCGGCCGGCCTCACCGGTGTCGTCGTCGGCGACGCGGCGACCATCGCCGAGCCGCTCGGCGCGTTGTTCGCCGTCGAGCAGCAGTAGTGGCCGACCTGCCGCTGTCCGTCGCCGCCTACGACCGGGTCGCCGACCGCCGGACCGACGAGGCGTGGCTGGCCGACGCGTGGTCGCGCGCCCGCATCGTCGCGATCAGCCGCAGGTCGTCGGCGCCGACCGCGCGCGGCGGCGACGGGGCGCCCCATCTCGTCTACCGCGAGCCGGACGATGCGGGCGACGGCCCGCGCCGATTCCTCGGCGTCGTCGGTGACCAGCCGTACTTCGCCGTCACGACCGAGCCCGACGACCGCGACGACTGGCTGACGCTGCGCGAGATCGGCGGGCGCGCCGACGACCTCGAGGCGGGACTGCTCACCGCGGCGATCGCGCTCGAGCAGTGGCACCTGCGGCACCCCCGCTGTCCCCAGTGCGGCGAGCCGACGACCGAGCACAAGGCCGGCTGGACGCGGGTCTGCAGCAATGACGGCAGCGAGCACTTCCCGCGCATGGACCCCGCCGTGATCATGCTGATCCACGACGGCGCCGACCACGCGCTGCTCGGCCGCGGACACCAGTGGAACGAGGGCCGCTTCTCGACCCTCGCCGGCTTCGTCGAGCCGGGCGAGTCGCTCGAGGCGGCCGTCGCCCGTGAGGTGCTCGAGGAGACCAACGTCGGCGTCCGCGACATCCGCTACGTGGCGAGCCAGCCCTGGCCGTTCCCGGCGTCGCTCATGCTCGGGTTCACCGCCGTGCTCGACGGCGACCCGTCCGTGCAGATCGACCCGGTCGAGATGGCCGAGGCCGCCTGGTTCAGCCGCGACGAGATCGCCGCGGCGCGGGACTGGACCGACGAGCACGAGCCCGCGACGTCCGGCAGCCGGTTGCAGGCGATCCCGCCGCGCTTCTCGATCTCGCGCTACCTCATCGACCGCTGGCTGCAGGGCGACGCCTGACCCGGCGATGATCTCGGGAAACCCCGGCGCAGGCCAGCATTTCCCCGAGATCATCGGCATCGGACGGCGGGGTGGCGCGGGTCGTCGTAGCGCACGACGACGTCGGCGATCTCGGCCGGACGCGTGTCCCGCGCGTCCTCGGCGAAGGCGGCCAGCGTCCACTGCTCGCCCTCCGGCGTCCGCCGTGCGAGCGCCGCCGGCGTCAGCAGGAGGTGCACGGTGCGGTCGAAGGGCAGCCCGTGCCGCAGCAGGAACGCGCCGCTGACCACCAGCAGGGTGCCTGGCGCCGCGTCGACCGGTGTGGCCCGCGTCGACCGGTTCGTGCGCGGGTCGCGCAGCGAGGGCAGGTAGTGACCGGCCGCGATCACCGGATCGAGCACCTCGCGCTGCAGCGCGCCGGTGTCGAGCCACGACAGGTACGACTCGACGTCCTCGCGGCCGTACTCGAGCCGCAGCGACGCGTCGCGCCAGAACAGGTGAGCCGCGACGTGCACCGCCGGACGCACGCCGCGGAGCCGCTCGACCCAGCGCTCGGCCAGCTCGTCCGGACGCGCGGCCGGCGGCCCGTCGATGGCGACGCGGCACGTGCCGGACGGCAGCGACGCGGTCAGTTCGTCGAGCAACGCATCCGGCGCGATCGGCCGGAAGCGTGTCGAGGTCACGCAGCCAGCTTGGCCTTGACCTCGGCCACCGAGGGGTTGGTGAGCGCCGAACCGTCGGGGAACAGCAGGGTCGGCACGGTCTGGTTCCCGCCGTTGACCTTCATGACCAGCTCGGCCGCCGACTCGTCCTGCTCGATGTTGACCTCCTGGAACTCGATGCCCTCGCGCTGCAGCCCGGCCTTGAGCCGCACGCAGTAGCCGCACCAGGTGGTGGTGAACATCGTCAACATCGAAGGACCTCTCACGAGACGCCGTGGACGATTGTGGTCAACCGGTCTGTGGCGGGCTCCATTCCCGAAGTTGTCAGAGGCCGCTGGCAGACTCGTCGGCGTGAGTGCGGAAGCGGTGCTGGCCGGTCTCGACCCGGAGCAGCGGGCCGCCGCCCAGGCCGTCCGCGGGCCGGTGTGCATCCTCGCCGGCGCCGGCACGGGCAAGACCCGGGCGATCACCCACCGCATCGCCTACGGGGTGCGCAGCGGCGCGCTGCCCCCGGGCCAGGTGCTCGCGGTGACCTTCACGGCCCGCGCGGCGGGGGAGCTGCGGTCGCGGCTGCGGGCCCTCGGCGCGGGCGGCGTGCAGGCGCGCACCTTCCACGCCGCAGCCCTGCGCCAGCTGCAGTACTTCGCCCCGCGGGTGCTCGGCGGCGGCCTGCCCGAGGTCGTCGACAACCCGTTCCGGCTGGTCGCGAACGCCGCCGCCCGGCTGCGGTTGCGCACCGACCGCAGCGAACTGCGCGACCTCGCGGCCGAGATCGACTGGGCCAAGGCGGTGCTCGCGCGGCCCGAGACCTACGTCGTCGCCGCGCAGCGGGCCGGCCGGGCGATCAGCACGCCGGCCGAGTCGGTGGCGCAGCTGTTCGACGAGTACGAGAAGGCCAAGCGGCGCGCCGGTGTCGTCGACTTCGCCGACCTGCTGCTCATCATGGCCGGCGCCATGGAGCAGTACGCGGACGTCGCCGAGGAGGTGCGCAGCCGCTACCGGCACTTCGTCGTCGACGAGTACCAGGACGTGTCGCCGCTGCAGCAGCGGCTGCTCGACGCGTGGCTCGGCGACCGCAACGACCTGTGCGTGGTCGGCGACGCGAACCAGACGATCTACTCCTTCGCCGGGGCCACCCCCGAGCATCTGCTCGGCTTCAGCCGCCGCTTCCCCGACGCGGTGGTCGTTCGGCTGCACCGCGACTACCGCTCGACGCCGCAGGTGGTGGCGCTCGCGAACGAGCTCGTGCGGCCGACCGTGGTCGCCGGGCAGGCGGGGCTCCAGCTCGAGGGCCAGCGCCCGCCGGGCCCGGCGCCGTCGTTCGCCGAGTTCGACGACGAGCCGGCCGAGGCCGCGCACGTCGCCTCCCGCTGCCGTGCGCTGATCGACGCCGGTGTGCCGGCCGCCGAGATCGCCGTGCTGTTCCGGGTGAACGCCCAGTCGGAGGTCTACGAGCAGGCGTTGTCGCAGGTGGGCGTGCCCTACGTCGTGCGCGGCGGCGAGCGGTTCTTCGACCGGCCCGAGATCCGTGAGGCCCGACTGCTGCTGCGCGGCGCGGCCCGGTCGGACGAAGCCGACGTCGCGCTGCCCGACGCGGTGCGCGGGGTGCTGGGCGACCTCGGCTGGTACCCGGACAACGCCCCGAAGGGCGGTCAGGCCCGCGAGCGGTGGGAGTCGCTGGCCGCGCTCGTCGCGCTCGCCGACGACATCGTCGCCGCCCGCCCCGAGGCACGCCTGCCCGACTTCGTCGCCGAGCTGGACGAGCGGGCCGGCGCCCAGCACGCCCCGACGGTGCAGGGCGTGACGCTCGCGTCCCTGCACGCAGCCAAGGGGCTCGAGTGGGACGCCGTGTTCCTGGTCGGGCTCACCGACACGACACTGCCGATCCAGCACGCGTCCACGCCCGACCAGATTGCCGAGGAGCGGCGGCTGCTCTACGTCGGCATCACCCGGGCGCGCGAGCACCTGGCGCTGTCGTGGGCGCTCGCGCGCAGCCCGGGGCAGCGGCGTGGGCGACGGCCGAGCCGGTTCCTCGACGGGCTTCGTCCGGCCTCGTCGCCGGCGCCGATCACCAAGAAGGCCAAGAGTCCGAAGCCCGAGGCCGAGGACGCCGAGCTGTTCGGGCGGCTGCGGGCCTGGCGCAAGGCCCAGGCCGAGGCGCAGAGCGTGCCGCCGTACGTGATCTTCAGTGATGCCACGCTCGTGGCCATCGCGGACGCGCGGCCCGGCGACCGGCAGGGACTGAGCCGGATCAGCGGGGTCGGCGCGGTCAAGCTCGACCGCTACGCCGAGCCGGTGCTCCGCGTGCTCGCCGGTGCCGACCCGACCGAGGTCGAACCGGTCACGGTGTCGTAAGGGGCACGGTGTCGTGAGGGGGCACGGTGTCGTGAGGACGCACAGGTTCTCGACCCCGAGTGTCGGATCTCGACCGGAGATGGGCACGCTTGGTGTCGGCCGTCCGTGTCCGGACGGCCGGCCCGGCCGACCACGCCCGGGCCAACACCACGTCAAGGAGTCACGGTGGCTGAACAGCCCTTCCAGAACGTCACCTTCCCGAGCAACGGGAGCACCGCCCACGGCTACCTCGCCGTGCCCGAGAGCGGGTCGGGGCCCGGGCTCATCGTGATCCAGGAGTGGTGGGGGCTCGACGACAGTCTCAAGAAGGTCGTCGACCGCTTCGCCGCCGAGGGCTTCGTCGCGCTCGCCCCCGACCTGTACGGCGGCCGCGTCGCCCACGACTCGGACGAGGCCGGCCAGATGCTCATGTCACTGCCCGTCGAGCAGGCGACCAAGGACCTCGCCGGCGGCGTCGACTTCCTGCTCGGCCACGAGGCCGTGACGTCGTCGACGGTGGGCGTGGTCGGCTACTGCATGGGCGGCGCCTTCGCGCTGCTGCTCGCGGCCCAGGAGGGCGACCGCGTCTCGGCCGCCGTCCCCTACTACGGCGTCGGCCCGGGCACCCCGTCGAGCTACGCCGGGATCACCGCCGCGGTGCAGGGTCACTACGGCACCCAGGACCAGATGATGTCCGCCGACGACGCCCGGAGGACGGAGGAGCAGATCCGCTCCGAGTCCGGCGCCGAGGTCGAGTTCTTCTACTACGACGCGGGCCACGCGTTCATGAACCCGGACGACAAGATGGGCACCCACAAGCCCGAGCTCGCCGAGCAGGCCTGGTCGCGCACGCTGGAGTTCCTGCGCTCGAAGGTGCAGTGACGGCCGCTGGGGGGGGGCGGGGCGGACGCCCCCCCCCCCCCCGGGGCGCCAGGGGGCCCCCGGGCCCGGGGGGGGGGCCCGCCCGGGGGGCCGCCGCCCAGGCCCCG
>NZ_JBQCEE010000106.1:0-13087 GCF_051960575.1 Jatrophihabitans sp. | reverse complement strand
GGGTCCAGCGCGACGTCCTGGACGACGCGAACCTCGTCGACCGCGTCCTGGACGCCCTGACGCCGCAGGACGGCACGCACGCGCGCGACGACCTCGCGGGGGCTGAACGGCTTGGTGATGTAGTCGTCGGCGCCGAGCTCGAGGCCGACGATGCGATCGACCTCGTCGTCGCGCGCCGTCAGGAACAGCACCGGCGTCCAGTCGTCGCCGGCCCGCAGCCGCCGGCACACCTCGATGCCGTCGGCGCCCGGCAGGCCGATGTCCAGGACGACCGCCACCGGGCGCAGGTCACGCACGTCGGTCAGCGCGGTGTCGCCGTCGGTGGCCAGACGCACGTGGAACCCGGCGGCGACGAGGTTGCGCCGGATGACGTCGGCGATCGCCGGTTCGTCCTCGACGACCAGCACGAGGCCCTTCGACGGCGACGACACGCCCTGCACGCTAGCGGGTGCCTCCCGCATCGGACGGTCACGTCGAGGTCAGGGTTGCGTTCGGACCTCGGGCGAGGTCGCCCCAGCTGATCACGCCCACGCCGATGGTCGCGGCGAGAGCGGCCGGGAAGGCGACGGCGGGGAGCGTCAGCAGCAGCGCGCCGAGGACGAGGCAGAACGCGAGGTAGCAGGGCAGGCTGCGCACGAGACCGACGAGCACCGACGCCCGGCGTCGCCACCCGCCCGGACGGCCACCGACAGCACCAGCGCGCTCGTCATGGTGGGGAAGGCCGCCGCGGCGCCGGCGATCGCCGGCCCGGCCAGGCGCGACAGCCCGACCGCGGCGAGCACGACCGTCGCGCACGTGGCGCAGCCGACCGCGGTCCAGCGCCGGCTCGTCGGTGCGGTCGCGCGTACCTCGCCCGTCCCGAGCAGCCGCGGTGCGACCACCAGGGCCGCGACTGCCACCGCCGGCGCTACCGCCCGGTCGAGGTCGACGAGCAGCACGGACGCCACGACGTAGCCGAGCAGCCCGACGACGAGGCTGTCGGCGATCGGCCGTCCTGCCAGCAGTCGTCGGCCCGCGACGACGGCGAAGACAACCTGCGCGGGCACGTGCTGCGCTGCGGCGAGCACGACCGCTGCGGCGGGGTGCGCACCGGCATCGAGCGTGATCGCCGCGGCCGCGACGGCCAACGACACCGGCAGGGCGGCGACCCAACCGGCTGCGGCACCGCCGCGTCGCTGCTCGGCCACGGTGGCGAGCAGCATCAGCAGCGGGGCGACGAGGACGGCGAGGAACACCATGCCGTCCAGCGTCGGGCCACGCTATCGTCGGCACAAGCGAGCATTGTCGACAGATATTCGTGGAGAAAAGCGAATGATGGAACTGCGGCGACTCCGTCTGCTCGACGAACTCGCCCGCCGTGGCACCGTGGCGGCGGTCGCGGAGGCGCTGGCGTACAGCCCTTCCTCGGTGTCGGTGCAACTGGCCGAACTCGAGCGGGAGGCCGGTGTACCGCTGCTGCAGCGGGTCGGGCGCGGCGTCGTGCTGACCGCCGCCGGCGAGCGGCTGGCGGTGCATGCCGCCGAGGCACTGGCCGCCGACGAGTCGGTGCGCGCCGAGATCGCCGACGTCGGCGACACCGTGCGCGGACGCCTCACGATGACCTTCGTGCAGACACCGGCGCTCGTCCTGCTGCCGGACGTGCTGCACCGACTGGTCGGCACGTCGCCCCACCTCGACATCCGGGTGCAGCAGCGCGAGACCGCGCCGGCGCTGGACGACCTGCGCTCGCGGGCCGTCGACCTCGTCGTCGGCATCGAGTACGACCCCGTGCCGGTGCCGAGGTACCGCGACGTCGACCGGGTGGATCTGCTGCGCGAGGACGTGCTCGTCGCGCTGCACCCCGAGCACCCGGCGCTGCCGGCGCGGGGGAAGGTGCGCCTCGCCGACCTGGTCGACGACGCGTGGGCGGGTGGCGTCGCCGGCACGGGGCTCGACGCCGTGCTGCGCACGGTGGCCAACCGGTGCGGCGGGTTCGAACCGGACATCCGGCACCGCAGTGACGACGCCCTGCTGCTGTCGGCGCTGGTGACGTCGGGTCGCGCCGCCGCGTTGCTGCCGGCCATGCTCGTGAGTGCCGTACCCGGGCTGGTCGCGCGTCCGTTGCGCGAAGGGCGGCTGCAACGCAGCGTCTTCACCGCCGTGCGGTCGACGACGGTGCACGCGCCGGCGGTCGTGGCGGCGCGCGCGGCCATCGACGCGGCGGCCAGGCATGCCGCCCGCCGCTCGCGGCACCTCGAGTACGTCGCCGCCGGCTGAGCGGCGTGCCGCCACGAGCGCCTCGCGTCAGAGGCGGCCGGCCTCGATGATGCGGCGCAGGAAGCGGCGGGTCTCGGGCCGCTGCGGGTCGCCGAAGACCTGGTCCGGCGGCCCGATCTCGCACACGCGACCGGCCTCGAGGAACGCGACGCGGTCGGCGACCTCGCGGGCGAAGCCCATCTCGTGCGTCGCGAGCAGCATCGTCATGCCGTCCTGCTGCAGCTCGCGGACGAGCGCGAGCACCTCGCCGACCAGCTCGGGGTCGAGGGCGCTGGTGATCTCGTCGAAGAGCATGAGCCGTGGGCGGTTCGCCAGCGCCCGCGCGATCGCCACCCGCTGCTGCTGGCCGCCCGAGAGCTGATCCGGCTTCGCACCCGCCTTGTCGCGCAACCCCACCCGATCGAGCAGCTGCAGGGCGTCGTGTTCGGCCTCGTCGCGCGGGCGCTTGTGCACCTTGCGCGGGGCGAGCGTCACGTTGTCGAGCACCGACAGGTGCGGGAAGAGGTTGAACGCCTGGAACACGATGCCGATGCGTGAGCGCACCTCGTCGGCGTCGACGCGTGGGTCGGTGATGTCCTGGCCGTCGAGTTCGACCACGCCGTCGTCGACGACCTCGAGCAGGTCGATGCAGCGCAGCAACGTCGACTTGCCCGAACCGGACGCGCCGATGAGCGCCGTGCAGCTGTGCTCGGCGGCGTCGAGGTCGACACTGTCCAGGACGACGTGCTTGCCGTAGCCCTTGCGCAGGCCCTGCACGCGCAGCAGCGGCGCCGTCATCGGATGGCGCCGGTCGAGACCCAACCCTGCCGCCGCGCCAGCCAGTTGGTGAGGTGCAGCAACGGGATCGCGAGCGCGCAGAAGATGACGGCGGCGACGAGGTAGTGCACGAACTTGAAGTCCTTCGACTGCTCGTTGCCGGCGGTCAGCACGACCTCGATGACGCCGACGGTCGACACGAGCGACGTGTCCTTCTGCAGGCTGACGAAGTTGTTCAGCAGCGGAGGCAGCACGCGCCGCACCGCCTGCGGGAAGATCACGTACCGCATCGCCTGGGCGTGCGAGAGGCCGAGGGCGCGAGCGCTGGCGGATTGGCTCGGGTGCACCGACTCGATGCCTGCGCGGAAGACCTCCGCGTTGTACGCGGCGTAGGTGAGGGTCAGCGCGACGGTGCAGAGCACGAAGCCGCTGGTCGGGATGCCCTGCAACCGCAGCGACGGCAGACCGAACCCCACCAGGTACAGCACGATCAGCAGCGGCACCCCGAGGAACAGGTCGATGTACACCGTCGCGACTGCGCGCAGCGGGAAGAAGACGGCGCCGCGCAGGGTGCGCAGGAACGCCAGCACCGCGGCGAGGGCCAGCGCAGCAGCCTCGGCGAACACCATGATCTGCAGGTTGATCCACAGCGCGCGGAGCTGTTCGGGGAAGTCGGTCCAACCGCTGCGCAGGTCGAAGAAGTTGTCGCGGGTGCGCGGCCAGCCGCTGCTGCCGGTCACGACCAGGCTGACCACGGTGACGACGACGACCGTGCTGACCGCCGCGATCAGCAGGCTGCGCCGGTGCAGCGACCGGCGATAGGCGTCGCGTTCGAGCTGACGCTGCGACGGACGCCAGACCGCTGCCTTCCCCGCGTCTGTCGTCGTCTTGTCGAAGGCGACCACGTGACTAGCGCAGCTCGGGCGCACCGGCGGCGCTGGTGAGCCACTGCTGCTGCAGGGCCTTCAGCGTGCCGTCGGCCCGCAGCGCGTCGATCGCCTTCGAGACGCAGGCCGTGAGCGGGCTGCGCTTGTCCAGCACGGCGCCGAACTGCTCGGGCGTGCCGGTCACGGGCAGCTGGCCGATGATCGTGCTGTTGTCGAGCTCGGCCGCCGTGATGTAGAGCCCCGTCGGCAGGTCGACGACGAGGCCGTCGATCTGGCCGTTCTTCAGCGCCTGCACGGCCAGGTTGTTCGTCGGGAACTCCGACGGCGTGGTGCCGGGCTTGATCTGCTGCAGGATCGCGTCCAGCGAGGTCGTGCCCTTCTGCGCACCGAGGCGGGCGCCCTTGAGCCCGGCGATGCTCGTCGCCTTGGCGTACTTGTCCGACTTCAGCGCGATGACGGCCTGGGCGACGTCGTAGTAGCCGCTCGAGAAGTCGACGACCTTCGCGCGCTCGGGCGTGATCGAGACCTGGTTGACGTCGAAGTCGAACTTCTTCGGCGTCGGCGCGATGGCGCTGTTGAACGCCTCGACGGTCCACCTCACCTGTTCGGGTGTGTAGCCGAGCTGCTTGGCGATGGCGAACGCGACGGCCGACTCGTAGCCCTTGCCGTTGCTCGGCTTGTCGTCCTTGAACCACGGCTCGTAGGCGGGGGAGTCGGTGGCGACGGTGAGGGTGCCGGCCCGGTAGGTCTTCAGTGACGACGGGCTGCAGTCGGCCGCCGCGCTGGTCGACGACCCACCGGCGGGCGCGTCGCTGGCGGCCGAGGTCGGGCCGGGTGTGGTGGTGCCCGGCGCTCCGGCGTTGGTGCCGCCGCCGCTCGACGCGGCACAGCCGGTGAGCAGGAGGGCGGCGGCCGAGAGGGACGCGGCGAGGACGGACGTGCGACGCATGGAGCATTCCTCGGGTTCGGGCGTGCAGCAGGACGAGGCGATGCTACGTCAATGGATGAACAGTCAACCGATAGGCAAGGTGCGAGCTGCGGCAGGGCTCACGTGAACGGCAGCACCTCGATGATCTCGGCGGTGGTGACGCCGGCCCGCACCAGCGGCAACGACGCCACAGCCTGCTCGGCCGTCGCACGGTCGTCGGTGGTGAGCACCAGCACCGCGCCGGTGTAGTCGGCGCGCACGTAGACGTCGCCGAGCAGGCCGGCCTCGCGGAGCCGCGCGGTCGCCGCCGCCTCCTCGTCCGCGTACGCGCGCGGGTCGCCGAGGTTCGACGTCAGCGCGAGGAAGGTCATGACGACGGCACCCCTTCGGTCTGTGACCGCATGAGCGCCGCAGCCTCGGTCCGGCTGCGGGCGCCCAGCTTGGCCAGGATGTTCGACACGTGCACGCTGACCGTCTTCTCGCTGATGTACAAGTGCTGGGCGATCTGCCGGTTGCTGCGACCGGCCGACACGAGGTCGAGCACCTCCTGCTCGCGGGCGGTCAGCGTCGTCGTCGACGCGGCGCGGGCACGGGCCGGCGGATCGATCGCAGCCACCTGGTCGAGCAGGGCCCTCGCCCCGGCGCGCACGGCGAAGCGGCGAGCCTGCTGCGCCTCGGCCGCGGCCTCCTGGGGGCGTCCGACCGCTCGGAGCACCTCGGCCAGCCGCGCGCGGCTCTGCGCCTGTTCGAAGTCCGCGCCGAAGCCGAAGGCGGCGACGGCGGCCTGCCACTGCGCGACCAGCTCGTCGGCGTCGGGTGCGTCGACGCCGGTCAGCCACCGCAGCCGCGCCCACTCCGCCTCGAGCCGGGTGAGCCAGGCCTGCCCCTCGGCGCCGAGGGTGGCGGTGCGCAGGAACCCCTGCCCGGCACTGGTGCGCCCGTCGGCGACCAACCGTTCGCCGCGGGCCGCCAGCGCGGCCCGGGTGTTGTCAGGGGCGGACACGGTGGCCCTCGCCAGGGCGGCGATGCCGCGGGCCGAATACTCGATGCGGGCGAGAAACCAGGGATCGAGCCACAGCGGACCGAGCAGCGTCACCAGCTCGTCGATCATGCGCTCGGCGGCGTCCGGGTCGCCTCGATGCTCGAACAGCTCGAGCGCGGCGAAGCCGGCGTAGAGGGCGATACGCCCCTCGACCGCCCACGCCGCCCGCAGACGGGGCAGCTCGTCGAGCAGCGCGGCGTCGCCACGCGCGGCGAGCACGCGCAGCCGGACCGCGGTGAGCAGGGCCGCTGCGTCCGCCGGGAGATCGTCGGCGACGGCGACCGAGACGTCGAGCCGCCGCTCGGCGTCGTCGAGCCGGCCGGCGTGCCGGTCGAGCAGGGCGAGGGTCACCCGGGCGTAGACGGCCCACACCGACCAGCGCCGACCGAGTTCCTCGGCACGCCGCAGGCAGGTCTCGTAGCCGGTGCGGGCGGCGTCGTACTCCACCCGGTCGAGGTGCAACTGGGCGAGCGCGAAGGTGCTGCGCAGTTCGGCGTCGGCCTCGCCGGTCGCGCGGGCCACCTCGATCGAGCGGGCGAACATGTCGCCCGCGGTGTCGAGCTCGCCGTGCCGGCGGGCGAGGTAGGCGAGGGTGTGCTGGGCCTGGCTGGCCAGCCCGGGGCACTGCAGTGCCTCCTCCCCCTGCAGCGCGCGGTGCGCCCACTGCTCGGCCTCGATGTCGCGTCCGAGGATGTTGGCCACCTGGGCGTGCAGCGCCGCGAGCCGCACCCAGAACGTGGTGGGTGGCTCGGCGGGTGTCAGCGCGAGCGCCTCGGTCGTCATCGAGAGCGTCTCGGGCATCGTCTCGCCGGCGGTATCGGCGAGGGCGGCCGCGAACAGCAGCACCGCGCGGACGCGCGGTGCCGTGTCGGGCGGCAGCTGTCGCAGCGCCTGCTCGGCGAGCTGCCGGCCGCGCTGGATGTGCCCGGCCGCCACCGCCGCCTCGACGGCCGAGGCGGTCACCAGTGCAGGATCGAGCGCGTCGGGTGGTGCGTGGGAGGCCAGGCCGAGGGCCGCTTCGAAGTGCAGCATCGCCTCGTGCGGCGCGGCCATCGCCATCGCCTCGTCGCCGGCGCGTACCCCGGCGGCGTAGGCCCCCGCCAGGTCGTGCGAGGCGGCGGCATGCCGGGCGAGCTCGGCGGCGGACGCTTGCGTGGCGGCCGCGAGCACCCGCGCGTAGGCGGCGTGCAACCGGGTGCGCTCACCCGGCAGCAGGTCGTCGTAGACGGCCTCGGCCAGCAGGGCGTGGCGGAACGCGTAGTCGCTGCCGGATGCGGAGGGCTCGAGCAGGTGCTGGTCGACGGCCTCGCGCACCGCGGCGTCGATCCCCGCCTGGTCGCCGCCGACCTCGGCGACGACCTGCGTCAGCAGGGTGTGCGGCACCCGTCGCCCGGCCACCGCGGCCACCCGCACGACCTGACGGGCGGCGTCGCCGAGGCGGTCGAGGCGCACGAGCAGCAGCTCGGCGAGGTGCCACGGCAGCTGGGCGGCACTGGCCCCGCTCTCGGCGGTGGCGGCGATGAGTTCCTCGGCGAAGAAGGCGTTGCCGTCGGCGCGCGCAGTGATGTCGCGCAGTTCGTCGTCGGCGAGCCGGTGGGGCGCGAGCCGCTCGACGAGGGTGCGGACGTCGTCCGCCGGAAGCCGCTGCAGCCCCACCCGCAGGACGGCGGGGAGCCGCGACCACTCGGCCAGGGTGGCACGCAGCGGGTGCCGGCGGTGCAGGTCGTCGGAGCGCACGGTGACGACGATGTCGACGGCGCCGACGTCGTCAGGGTCGGCAGACCGCGCTCGCCGGAAGAGGTAGCCCAGCAGGTCACGGCTGGCCTGGTCGGCCCAGTGCACGTCCTCGACGACCAGCAGCACCGGATGCTGGGCGCCCAGCCGGGCCAGCGCGGCCGCCACTGCCGCGAACAGTTCGCCCCGGTCGAGCCTGGTCGGGTCGCTCTCGCGCGGTGGCGCGCCCGTGTCGGCCGCCCGCGGCAACAAGGGTCGCAGCGCCGGCAACTGTTCGCGCAACGCCGTCACGACCGCCGGCTCGTCGCGGGCGAGCCGGTCGAAGACCTCTCGGAACGGCAGGTAGGGGGCCGGCGAGTCGCCGAGGTCGATGCAGTGCCCGACCAGCAGGCGGCGCCGGCCCCCGGCGCGCACCTGCTCGACGACCTCGCGCAGCAGCCGCGTCTTGCCGATGCCGGCGTCGCCGTCGACGATCACCACTCGGCCGCCGACGTCCGGCGGGGTGTCGCCGAGCGCGAGCGCCTCGCGCAGGGTCGCCAGCTCGCGCTGCCGGCCGACGAGCGGGACGGTGCTGCGGGACATGTGGTCATCCTGGACCGTCCCACCGACAACGGTGTCGGGCACCGTCCGGCTCATCGGGGCTGCGGCTGCTCCGGGCGCGGTCGCCGCAGCCGCGGGCGGCGGCCGGCGGGCCGCCAGGCCGACCGGGCCACGCCCCGGCGGTAGGCGACCTCGGCGCGGATGAACTCCGGCGTGCTGACGAACATGACGTCCTCCTGAAGTCGCTGATCGTGCTGTGTCGCTGCTGGTGCTGCGGCGATGACTCGACCCTGCCCGTCTGAGGGGGGTGCGGGGATCGGAAGGAATCCCTATTCGCGGGAACCGCCGCCGCTTCCCGGAGGACTCAGTAGACGTGAGCACCTCCGACCCGTCGTCCCGACGACCGACCACGCGACCGACCTCCGCACAGCGGGTGGCGCAGCGCAACGCCGCCGCGGCACGCGAGCGGCTGGCCGCGGCCCAACGGCGGCGGCGGCTGCTCGTCGCCGGCGTCCCGGTGCTCGTGCTGGTGCTGATCGTCGGCACCTTCGTCGCGGTCAAGCTGGCGACCGGTGCGGCGGACCGTCGTCCGGCACCAAGGCGACGGGCGCCGCGAGCACGGTGACCGGCCGGCTCGCGTCCGTGCGGGCGAGCGTCTTCGACACGGTCGGCGTCGGGACCGCGTCGGCGCGGCCGCACCCGGTCAGCGCGCCGGCGCTCACCAGCGGTGGCAAGCCGCTCGTGCTCTACGTCGGCGCGGAGTACTGCCCGTACTGCGCCGCTGAACGGTGGGCGGTCACCGTCGCCCTCGACCGTTTCGGCACGTTCACCGGGCTGGGGCAGACGGCCTCGTCGCCGAGCGACGTGTACCCGAGCACCCCGACGCTCACCTTCCACGGCGCGTCGTACACGAGCCGCTACCTCGCGCTCACGGCCAAGGAGATCCAGAGCAACCAGGTGGTGAACGGCGAGTACGCCCCGCTCGACACCCTCATCCCGGACGAGCAGGCGCTGCTCACGAAGTACGACCAGCCGCCGTACGTGCAGTCGTCCGGGGGCATCCCGTTCATCGACGTCGGCGGCCGGTACGTGATTTCGGGCGCGACCTACGACCCGCAGGTGCTGCACGGGCACACGCAGGCGCAGGTCGCGGCGGCCCTCAGCGACCCGAGTTCGCCGATCACCCGCGGCATCATCGGCTCGGCGAACCTCGTCACCGCCGCGGTCTGCTCGATCACGGGTCAGCAGCCCGCGGCCGTGTGCAGCAGCGCCGGTGTCCGCGCGGCCGCGACCGCGCTCGGAGGTTCGTCGTGAGCCGCGAGGTCGTCGACGCCGAGGCGCTGCGCTGGTCGGCGGCCCGGGTGGTCGCGGTCGTGGCCTCGGTCGTCGCGCTGGCGATCTCGATCTACCTGACGGTCGAGCACTACGACCAGCACCTCACCCTCGCCTGCCCCGAGAACGGCACGATCAACTGTGCCAAGGTCACCACCAGCCGGTGGTCGGTGATCGCCGGCGTGCCGGTCGCGGTGCTCGGGCTGGCGTACTTCGTCGTCATGTCCGCCGTGCTGGCGGTGCCGATCCGGCATCGTGCCGTCGAGCTCGCGCGGGTGGTGCTCGCCGTCGGCGGCGCGCTCATGGTCGTCTGGCTCGTCTACGTCGAACTCTTCGAGGTGGACGCGATCTGCCTGTGGTGCTTGGCGGTGCACGTGCTCACGGTCGTCATGCTCGCCGCGGTGTTGTGGCGGGCGGCCGAACTGCCGTCGTAGACCCCGCCGGGCACCGGCGAGCAGAACGCGCGAAACCTCGCGCAATGCGGTGATCGCTGCTTGCGCGCGCAACGCAGACGACACCCGAACGACACACCTACGGTCAGCGCTCATCGCATCGCCGACCGAGAGGTGGATCACAGATGACACCGTTCCGACGGGACGCCCGCGGCGCCCGGCCGCCGGCCGGCCCGGACGACGCCCGCCCCACCCATCCGGCCCACATCGAGGTGTCCGGACTGACCAAGCGGTTCCTGACGCCGGCGGGCACGCCGTTCACGGCGCTGCGCGACGTCAGCTTCACCGTCGAACCGGGGCAGTTCTGCGCCATCGTCGGCCCGACCGGCTGCGGCAAGTCGACCACGCTCGGCCAGGTGTCGGGGCTCGACCGCCCGAGCAGCGGCACGGTGCGCGTCGGGGGGCGGCCGGTCGACGGCATCACGTCCGGCGTCAGCTTCATGTTCCAGGCCGACGCGTTGTTCCCGTGGAAGACGGTGCTGGCCAACGTGATGATCGGCCCGCTGCTGACCGGCACGCCGCGCCGCGAGGCCGTCGACCTCGCCCGTGACTGGTTGCGTCGGGTCGGCCTCGCCGGCTTCGAGGACCGCTATCCGCACCAGCTGTCCGGTGGCATGCGCAAGCGCGTCGCCATGGCGGCCGCGCTCATCAACTCGCCGCGCATCCTGCTCATGGACGAGCCGTTCGGCGCGCTCGACGTGCAGACCAAGGCGATCATGCAGACCGAACTGCTGGGCCTGTGGGAGCAGACGCGGCCGTCGGTGCTGTTCATCACCCACGACCTCGACGAGGCGGTCGCGCTCGCCGACCGCGTGCTGGTCATGACCAGCAGCCCCGGCTCGATCAAGGAGAGCTTCGACATCGACCTGCCGCGTCCACGCGGTGACGTGCAGCAGATCCGCCACGAGCCCCGCTTCCTCGAACTGCAGGACCGCATCTGGGCGGCGCTCAAGGACGAGGTGCAACGCGCCTACGCCCGGACGGCGGGTGCGGCATGACCCCGAACCCGATCGCGTCGCTCGCCCGCACCGAAGGGACTGCTGCCATGACGTCGTCCACGTCGCAGGTCTCAACACCCGTCGAGGTCTCGGACGAGATCGTCGCTGCGGGTGCGCGGCGGGCACGCCGTCGCCGCCTCGTCCTGCTCTGGGTGGCCAGGTTTGCGTTCGCGGTCGTCGTGCTCGGCGGCTGGCAGCTGGCCACCACCGAGGGCTGGCTCGACAAGTTCTTCTACGGCCAACCGTCGCAGATCTGGCACTCGCTCGTCCGTCTGTTCACCAAGGGCACCGAGTTCGGCTCGATCTGGGGCGACATCGGCGTCACGCTCAAGGAGGCCGTGTACGGCTTCTTCCTCGGCACCGCCGCCGGCATCGTGCTCGGCCTGGTGCTCGGGCAGAACCGCTTCCTGGCCGACGTCCTCGGGCCGTTCATCAAGATCGTCAACGCCGTGCCTCGCATCATCCTCGGCTCGATCTTCGTCGTGGCTTTCGGTCTCGGCACGCTGCCGAAGGTGCTGCTGGCCGCGGTGCTCGTGTTCTTCATCGTCTTCTTCAACGCCTTCCAGGGCGTGCGCGAGGTCAACCCGAACCTCGTCGCCAACGTCAAGGTGCTCGGCGCCTCACCGCTGCAGGTGGCCCGCCACGTGACCATCCCATCGGCCCTGACGTGGATCATCGCCAGCCTGCACACCGCGTTCGGCTTCGCCATCATCGGCGCGCTCGTCGGCGAGGTACTCGGATCGCAGCGCGGCGTCGGGCTGATCATCAGCCAGGCCCAGGGTCGTCTCGACCCCAACACCGTGTTCGCCGGCATGGCGATCATGGCCGTCATCACCCTGGCGGCCGAGTTCCTGATCACGCTCGTCGAGAAGCGCGTGCTCGCCTGGCGTCCCCCCACCCACGCCGAGTCCTCGGCCATCTGAACCGTCCCTCCAGCACGTCCCTCCACTCCCGAGACCCATCGGAAAGGCAGTCCTCCCATGCTCAAGCGCACCCTCGCGGCCGCCGCCATCGGCGCCGTCGCCCTCTCCGCCACGGCGGCCTGTTCGTCCAGCGCATCCGGCAGCAGCAGCTCGTCGCTACCGACCGTGTCGTTGATGGTCGGCGGCATCGACAAGCAGATCTACCTGCCCTATCAGCTCGCGCAGAATCTCGGCTTCTACAAGAAGTACGGCGTGAACGTGAAGCTCTCGACCGAGGTGAACGGCGGCGTCGGCGCCGAGGACGCGATGGCGTCGGGCCAGGTCGACATGGCCGGCGCCTGGTACATCCACACGATCGATTTCCAGAGCAAGGGCAAGCAGGTCGAGGACATCGTGCAGCTCTCGGGTGCTCCCGGCGAGCGTGAGATGTGCGGGACGAACAGCGGTGTGCACTCGGCCGCCGACTTCAAGGGGAAGTCGCTGGGCGTCACCGACCTCGGTTCGGGCACCGACGAGCTGACGCAGTTCATGGCCGCGCAGAAGGGAATCAGCCGCAGCCAGTACCACACCGTCGCGGTGCACGCCGGTGCCACGGCGATCGCTCAACTCCAGCGTGGCAGCGTGCAGTGCATCATGACGACCCAACCGACGGTCGGCGCGCTCGAGAGCAAGCACCTCGCGTACTCCGCGATCGATCTCGCCACGACTTCCGGTGCGCAGCAGGCGCTCGGTGGCGCGTGGCCGGCGGCCGGCGTGCTCGCCCTGACCAGCTGGGTGAACAGCCACAAGGACACGGCACAGAAGGTCGTCGACGCGCTGGTGGCCACGATGCACTGGATCAACACGCACTCGGCAGCCGACATCGCCGACAAGCTGCCGCAGGACTTCGTGCAGAACAGCACGATCACCAAGGCGCAGTACATTGCCGGGCTGACGACGGACAAGGGCCAGTTCCTGCCCGACGGGATCATGCCGGCCGGTGGCCCGAAGACCATCCTCGCGATGGAGAAGATCATCGGCACGGACGTGTCGAAGGTGAACCTCGCCGACACCTTCACCAACACCTTCGCGATGCAGGCGAACAAGACCGAGGGCTTCACGCCGACGACGTCGCCGGCGGGCGCCGCCGGCTGAGCGTCGCGCTGACGATCCAGCACGGGCGGGGGGGGGGGGGGGACCAGAGCGGCCCGCCCCCCCACCCAACGAGGGAAGAAAAAAAACAAAAAAAAATAAAAAAAA
>NZ_JBQCEE010000105.1:0-3000 GCF_051960575.1 Jatrophihabitans sp. | reverse complement strand
CGATGGCCTGCGGCACCCCTGGGTCGGCGACGACGACGTCGGCGCTGCCGAGCGCGGCGACGGCGCGCGTGGTCAGCAGCTCGGGGTCGCCAGGGCCGGCACCCAGGAAGGTGATGCGGCCGACGGTCTTGCGGGCTCGGGTCATTGCGAGCTCTCCATCATCTGATCGGCGCCGTCGGCGAGCAGCTCGGCGGCGAGGCGCCGGCCGACCCCCTCGGCATCTGTCACGGGTCCGGTGGCCGACAGCCGGACGGCGTCGCTGCCGTCGACGGCGGTCACCGAACCGCGTAGGAACACTTGCAGGTCGTCGTCGTCCTCGACGATCTCGGCCAGCGCGGCCACAGGAGCGAGGCACCCCGCCTCGAGCGCGGTGAGCAGCGCCCGCTCGGCCGCCACGGCCGCCCGGGTGTCGGCGTGGTCGAGCGCGGCGAGCACCTGGCGCACGACCTCGTCGTCGGCCCGGCACTCGACGGCCAGCGCACCCTGCGCCGGCGCCGGCAGCACCTGGATCGGGTCGAGGATCTCGGTCACCTCGTCCTCGCGGCCGAGTCGACGCAGCCCGGCCAGCGCGAGGACGACCGCGTCGAACTCGCCGGACGCGACCTTGC
Organism: Jatrophihabitans sp.; assembly: GCF_051960575.1. Classification (GTDB taxonomy): domain Bacteria; phylum Actinomycetota; class Actinomycetes; order Mycobacteriales; family Jatrophihabitantaceae; genus JBQCEE01. Next base: position 2,392 of record NZ_JBQCEE010000105.1, on the reverse strand, counting down.
CGAGCCGGGTGTCGACGTTGCCGCGCAGCGGCTCGACCTCGAGCCCGAGCCCGAGCGCGCGGATCTGCGCGGCCCGCCGCGGCGAGCCGGTGCCCACGCGCGAGCCGGGCGGCAGCGCGCCGAGGGTCAGCCCGTCGCGGGCGACGAGCGCGTCGCGCGGGTCCTCGCGCGGCGGCACCGCGGCGACGACGATGCCGTCGGCCGGCGCGGTCGGCAGGTCCTTGAACGCGTGCACGGCGATGTCGATCTCGTCGGCCAGCAGCGCGGTGCGCAGGGCCGACACGAAGACGCCGGTACCGCCGATCTGGGTGAGCGCGGCGGACGAGCGGTCGCCCTCGGTCACCACCGGCACGATCTCGACCGGCACGCCGAGGGCGTCGGCGACATGGCCGGTCTGCGTGCGTGCGAGCGCCGAGGCGCGGGTGCCGATGCGCAGGGTGCGGACGGAGGTCATGCGACCCCACCTCCGCCCCGGTGCGGAGCAGTCGTCACGCGGACTCCCGCGGGGACGGCGGCGCCTTCACGGCCACGACCGAGTCGACGGTCGTCTGGTCGAGGTCGAACAGCTCGCGCAGCGCGGCGGCGTACTGGTCGCCGCCCGGCGTCGCGGCGAGTTCCTTCACGCGCACCGTCGGCGCGTGCAGCAGCTTCTCGACCGCACGGCGTACGGCGTCGCCGACGGCCCGCCGCTCGGCGGGCCCGAGGTCCGGCAGGCGGGCGTCCAGCCGGGCCAACTCGCCGTCGATCACCTGGTTCGCGCGCGCCCGCAGCGCCGTGACCGTCGGTGCGACGGCGAGCCGTTGCTGCTCGGCCAGGTGCTCGGCGAGCTCCTCGGCGACGATGTCGGCGGCCGCCTGCACCTCGGCATCGCTCACCATCGCACCCGCCTTGCGCAGGCCGTCGAGGTCGACGTAGGTGACGTCGGGCAGCGCGGCGACGGCCGGGTCGACGTCGCGCGGCAGGGCGAGGTCGAGGATGACGAGGGGACGGCCGTGCCTGGCGATCACGTGCTCGGCCTCGATGACGATGCCGGCCGAGCCGGTGCTGGTGATCACGAGGTCGGCGGCATGGATCTCGGCCGGCAGCCGGTCGAGGCCCACCCCGCGGCCACCGACGGCTGCAGCGACCCGCTCGGCGCGCGGCAGCGACCGGTTCGCCACGACGATGTCGGCGGCGCCCGCGCGGGCCAGCGTGGCGGTGGTCAGGGCACCCATCGAGCCGGCACCGACGACGAGGGCGTGCTGCTCGCCGAGCGGGCCGAGCACGCGGGCGGCCTCGTTGAGCGCCACCGCCACGACCGACGCGCCGGCCTGGTCGATGCCGGTCTCGGCATGGGCCCGCTTGCCCACGTGCAGCGCCGTCTGGGCGAGGTCGTGCAGCACCGTGCCGACCGATCCGACCTCGGTGCCGAGCGCGTAGGCGCTGCGCAGCTGCCCGAGGATCTGCGACTCGCCCACCACCAGCGAGTCGAGGCCGCAGGCCACCGTGAACATGTGCTCGACGGCGGCCTCGGCGAAGTGGACGTAGAGGTTCGGCGCGAGCTCGGACACGGGGATGCCCGCGTGCCGGGCCAGCACCGAGCTGATCTCGGCGACGGCCGGGTGGAAGCGGGCGACGTCGGCGTAGACCTCGATGCGGTTGCACGTCGAGACCAGCAGCACCTCGCTGATCGTCTCGGCGCCGTACAGCTCCTCGATGGTCGCGCGGAGGGCGTCCGAGGGCACCGACGCCCGTTCGAGCACGGTCACGGGCGCCGACCGGTGCGACAGCCCCACCACCAGAACGCTCATCGCCGCGCCCCCGCCAGCGCCGCCTTGCGGCTCTCGTGGAACGACAGGATCTGCAGCTCGGCGGCGAGGTCGACCTTGCGGACGTCGACGTGCGGCGGCACCGAGACGACGGCCGGCGCGAAGTTCAGGATGCTTGTCACGCCACAGGCGACGACGCGGTCGCAGACCCGCTGCGCGGCGATGGCCGGGACGGCGAGCACGGCGATGGTGATGCGGCACTCGTCCACGACGGCTTCGAACTCGTCGATGTGGCGCACCCGCAGCCCGCGCACCGTGGTGCCGACCCGCCGGGGGTCGGCGTCGATGAGGGCGGCGATCCGGAAGCCCCGGGAGGCGAAGCCGCCGTATCCCGCCAGCGCCTGGCCGAGATTGCCCAGCCCGATCAGCGCCACGGCCCGGTGCTCGGTGAGGCCGAGGGTGCAGGACAACCGCTCGACCAACGTCGCGACGTCGTAGCCCACCCCTCGGATGCCGTACGAGCCCAGGAAGGAGAGGTCCTTGCGCAGGGTCGCCGAATTCACTCCAGCGGCCACGGCGAGCTCCTCGGACGACACGGTGCCGAGCGGACGCGCATCGCCGATCGGACCGGTCAGCACCCGCAG
>NZ_JBQCEE010000104.1:0-2190 GCF_051960575.1 Jatrophihabitans sp. | reverse complement strand
GTACCGGATGACCTCACCGCGCCGACGCTCGTCGAAGTCGACGTCGAAGTCGGGCATCGAGATGCGGTCGGGGTTGAGGAACCGCTCGAAGATCAGGCCGTGCTGCAACGGGTTGAGGTCGGTGATGCGCATGGCGTAGGGGACCATCGAGCCCGCGCCCGAGCCGCGGCCCGGGCCGACGCGGATGCCGTTGTCCTTCGCCCAGTTGATGAAGTCGGCGACGACGAGGAAGTAGCCCGGGAAGTTCATCTGCTCGATGACGCCGACCTCGTAGTCGGCCTGGCGCTGCACGTCGTCCGGGATGCCGTCGGGGAAGCGCCGCCGGAGGCCGAGCGCGACCTCCTTGCGGAACCAGCTCGACTCGGTCTCGCCGTCGGGCACCGGGTACTTGGGCATGTACGTGCCGTTGCCCTCGGTGAAGTCGACCGCGCACCGCTCGGCGATGAGCAGGGTGTTGTCGCACGCCTCGCGCAGCTCGTACTTGTCGGCCCACAGCGAACGCATCTCGGCCGGGCTCTTGAGGTAGAAGTCGCGGGCGTCGAACTTGAACCGGTTCGGGTCGGCCAGCGTCTTGCCCGACTGCACACAGAGCAGCACCTCGTGCGCCTCGGCGTCGTCCTGGTGCGTGTAGTGCAGGTCGTTCGTGGCGATCATCGGCAGGCCGAGGTCCTTGCCGAGCTTCAGCAGCCCCTCGCGGACGCGGGTCTCGATGTCGAGGCCGTGATCCATGAGCTCGAGGAAGAAGTTGTCCTTACCGAAGATGTCGCGGAACTCGGCGGCGCTGGCCCGCGCCTTGTCGTAGTCGCCGATGCGCAGCCAGGTCTGGATCTCGCCGGACGGGCAGCCGGTGGTGCCGATCAGGCCGTCGGCGTACTCGGCGAGCAGCTCACGGTCGGCGCGCGGCTTGTAGAAGAACCCCTCGAGGCTGCTGCGGGACGAGAGCCGGAACAGGTTGTGCATGCCGGCGGTGGTCTCGGCGAACAGCGTCATGTGCGTGAAGGCGCCACCGCCGGACACGTCGTCCTCGCCGCCCGACGCCCACCGCACCCGGGTGCGCTCGAAGCGCGACGTGTTCGGCGTCAGGTAGGCCTCCATGCCGACGATCGGCTTCACGCCGGCGGCCTTGGCCTTGGTGACGAAGTCGTAGGCGCCGAAGACGTTGCCGTGGTCGGTCATGGCGATGGCCGGCATCCCCAGCCGGGCGGTCTCGGCGAACAGCTCCCCCAGCCGCGCGGCACCGTCGAGCATCGAGTACTCGGTGTGCACGTGCAGGTGCACGAAGCTGTCGCTGGAACCGTTACTGCTGCCAGTACCGCTGCCGCTCGTCACTGCTGGACTGCCTCCATCCGATCCGTCAGCGATTCCAGCACACCCCTCTGACAACCTCGCGCGTGTCGTCCGCGCGAGTCTCTCGACCTCGCGTCGAGGGTTCGGGTCGGGGCGGCCGTCACGCCCGGATCGTGACCGGCGTGCCGACGGGCGCCCACCGCGCGAGGTAGGCGATCTGCGCCAGCGGCATGTGCACGCAGCCGTGCGAGCCGGCGGTGCGGTACCTCGCGCTGCCGTACGGGAAGTGCTGCCACGACGAGTCGTGGAAGCCGAACAGCGGCGCGTCGAACGGGATCCAGTACCGCACGGCATAGGTGGCGCCGGTGTTCAGCGTCAGCGTCGTGTCGCGGTTGATGCCCTGGATGGCGTAGTGGCCGGTCGGGGTGGAGGTGTCCGGCCCGGCCATGCCCGTGGTCACCGGCGTCTCGCGCACGGTGTGCCGGGCGGCGCAGAACCACATGCGCTGGTCGCTGATGTCGACGAGCACCCACTTCGCCGCCCCCCGCGCGGCGCACGGGTCGGTGCTGGGGACGGCGGCGGGTCGGGCCACCGGTGGCACCGCGGCGGTCGCGGAGGCCAGCGGGCTGTACGCCGTCCAGCCCCGCTCGGCGGACGCGCTGCTCGGCGCGGCGGACGCGCTGCTCGGCGCGGCGGACGGCACGGAACTCGGCGCCGACGCGCCGGCCGGGCCGGGGCCGGCCGCAGCGCGCGTCCCGGACGCACACCCGGCGACCGACGCCGCCAGCACACACGCCGCCGCCAGCAGCGGGACGGCGCGGCGCGGCATGGCCGCCAGCGTATCGGTCCCGCCCCTGCCACGGCCCCCACCGCGATGATCTCGGGAGAACCCCGGTCCTGGCC
>NZ_JBQCEE010000103.1:0-2538 GCF_051960575.1 Jatrophihabitans sp. | reverse complement strand
GGGGGGCCCCGACCCCCCCCCCCCCCCCCCGCCCGGGGGGGGGGGGGGGCGGTTCGGGGGGGGTGGGGTGCGCCGCCGCGGACCGCCCACCGGACGCGTCAGGCGACCGCCTGCGCCGTCTCGGCCGCGCTGAGAGCGTAGGCGAGGATGTCGCGCACGTCCTGCACGGGCCGGACGTCCAGTGCGGCCAGCACCTCGGCCGGGACGTCGTCCAGGTCGGGCTCGTTGCGCTTCGGGATGAAGACGGTCTTCAGCCCGGCCCGCTGTGCTGCGAGCAGCTTCTGCTTGACGCCGCCGATGGGTAGGACGCGTCCGTTCAGCGTGACCTCGCCGGTCATGCCGACATCGCTGCGCACCGGCTTGCTCGTCGCGAGCGAGGCCAGCGCGGTCACCATGGTGACGCCGGCCGACGGGCCGTCCTTCGGCACCGCACCCGCGGGCACATGCAGGTGGATCGAGCGCTCCAGCTTGGCGGGGAAGATCCCGTGCTCCGCGCCGTGCGCCCGCAGGTAGCTCAGCGCGATCTGCGCCGACTCCTTCATCACGTCGCCCAGCTGACCGGTGAGCGTGAGCCCCGGCTGCCCCTCGGCGGCGCTGGCCTCGATGAACAGCACGTCGCCGCCGGCGCCGGTGACCGCGAGCCCGGTCGCGACGCCCGGCACCGCGGTGCGCTCGGCCGACTCCGGGGTGAACCGCGGCCGGCCGACGAAGTCACGCAGGTTCGCCGCCGTGACGTCGACGTGGGTCTCGCCGGTCGCGAGCTTCGTCGCGGCCTTCCGCAGCACCTTGGCGAGCAGCCGCTCGAGCTGCCGGACGCCGGCCTCGCGCGTGTGGTCGGCGGCGAGCAGCCGCAGTGCGTCGTCGTGCAGCGTCACCTCGCCGGCGTCGATCGCCGTGCGCTCGAGCTGCCGGGGCAGCAGGTGCGTGCGCGCGATCGCGACCTTGTCGTCCTCGGTGTAGCCGTCGAGCGTGACGACCTCCATGCGGTCGTACAGCGCCGCCGGGATGGTGTCGGCGACGTTGGCCGTGGCGAGGAAGACGACATCGGACAGGTCGAGGTCGACCTCGAGGTAGTGGTCGCGGAAGGTGTGGTTCTGCGCCGGGTCGAGCACCTCGAGCAGGGCCGCGGCCGGGTCGCCGCGGAAGTCGCTGCCGACCTTGTCGATCTCGTCGAGCAGGACGACCGGGTTCATCGAGCCGGCCTCGGTGATGGCCCGCACGATGCGTCCGGGCAGGGCGCCGACGTAGGTGCGCCGGTGGCCGCGGATCTCGGCCTCGTCGCGCACGCCGCCGAGGGCGACGCGGACGAACCTCCGGCCCAGCGCGCGGGCGACCGACTCGCCGAGGCTCGTCTTGCCCACACCGGGCGGGCCGACGAGCGCGAGCACGGCGCCCGAGCCGCGGCCGCCGACGACCTCGAGCCCGCGCTCGGCGCGGCGGGCACGCACGGCGAGGTACTCGACGATGCGCTCCTTCACGTCGTCCAGGCCGTGGTGGTCAGCGTCGAGGATCGCGCGGGCCTCGGCGACGTCGGTGTTGTCGGTCGTCTTCGTCGTCCACGGCAGGTCGAGGACGGTGTCGAGCCAGGTGCGGATCCAGCCGGCCTCGGGGCTCTGGTCGCTCGACCGCTCGAGCTTGCCGACCTCGCGCAGCGCGGCCTCGCGGACCTTCTCGGGCAGGTCGGCCGCCTCGACCCGGGCGCGGTAGTCGTCGCTGCCCTCGGGTTCGCCCTCGCCGAGCTCCTTGCGGATGGCGGCGAGCTGCTCGCGCAGCAGGAACTCGCGCTGGCGCTTGTCCATGCCCTCGCGCACGTCGTGCTGGATCTTCTCGGTCACCTCGAGCTCGCCGAGGTGGTGCCGCGCCCAGTCGGTCACGAGCGTCAGCCGGGCGGCGACGTCCGGGGTCTCGAGCAGCTGCCGCTTCTGCTCGTCGGTCAGGTACGGCGCGTAGCCGGCGAGGTCGGCGAGCTCGCTGGGGTCGGCGATGCGCTGCACCGAGTCGATCACCTGCCACGCGTTGCGCCGCTGCAGGATCGAGACGACCAGGGCCTTGTACTCCGTGGCCAGCTCGTGCGTCCGGCCCGTGACCGTGCCCTCGTCGCCCTCGTCGCCGACCGTCTCCGCCTCCACCCACAGGGCCGAGCCGGGACCGGTCACCCCTGTTCCGATACGGGCGCGGACCTCACCGCGCACGACCACGGCCTTCTCCCCGTTCGGGAGCCTGCCGATCTGTTCGAGCACCGCGACCACACCGATCGCCGCGTACCTGCCGTCCAGCCTCGGGACGACCAGGACCTTCCGATCAGTCGTGTCCGCCGCGTCCACCGCAGACTGAACCTCCGGTGCGTCCAGCCTGACGGGCACCACCATGCCGGGCAGCACAACCGAGTCGGTCAGCGGAAGCACCGGCAGCTTCAGCGTCTGTGTCATGCCCGCATCAACGCTTACGTTGCAACACTCATTCCAGCGTTCATGTAATTCCGCCCTGGGTGAACGTCCGGCCGAACCGGGCGGGTGGCATCGCCGGTACGGGTCAGGC
>NZ_JBQCEE010000102.1:0-7434 GCF_051960575.1 Jatrophihabitans sp. | reverse complement strand
ACGGGCATTAGCGTGAGCCATAGAGGACCTCCTTGGAGTGCATGCCTAGACACATCCACTCCGCCGGGAGGTCCTCCCTATTTCAAGCAGGCACGCCGTCAACAACCTCTCGGGTCACGACACCTAGGAGCATCGGATGAGACTTCGCACCGTGTCGGCGATCGCGATCGGGACGGCGGTGGTCGCCCTCGCGGGGACCGCGGTCGCCGGGTCGGCGAGCGACAACGGCAACGACTGGCCGTACGCGGCACAGAGCGGCCACACGTACACGTTGGCCGCCGTCGGCGACATCGCCTGCGAGCCGGCCGACGCGGAGAACGCCGCGACGCCGTCGACCTTGAAGTGCGGCAGCGCGTCGCTGGGCGGCTACGCCGCCGAGTACGCGACCGCCGGTCAGGCCGACGCGATGCACCCGGACGCCGTCGCGTTGCTCGGCGACGAGCAGTACGAGGTCGGCAAGCTCAGCGACTTCGAGCAGTCGTTCGAGCAGGCCTGGGGCGGCCTCAAGTTCCTCGAGCACCCCGCGCCCGGCAACCACGAGTACTACGCGTACAAGAAGAAGGGCGACAACGAGGCCGCGCAGAACGGCACCGGCTACTTCGGCTACTTCAACGGCCACGACCAGTCGGGCACGCCGAACACGCAGGGGCAGGCCGGCGACGACACCGACGCCCGCCAGGGCTGGTACAGCTACGACCTCGGCAAGTGGCACATCGTCTCGCTGAACATCGAGTGCAACTCGGCGGCGTTCGGCAACGACTGCTCGACGACCGACCAGGGTCTGCTCGCGCAGGAGACGCAGTGGCTCGCGGCCGACCTGCGCGCCAACCACAGCCAGTGCACCCTCGCGTACTGGCACCAGCCGACCTTCACCGCCGCCGACTCGTCGGCCGACGTGGCCGACCCGAGCGCCCCGGGCGCCGACACCGCCGAGGGCGGCGCCGCCGACGCCTGGTGGAAGCTGCTCTACCAGCACCCTGCGACCCTCGTGCTCAACGGTCACGAGCACTACTACGCCCGGCTGCGACCGATGGACCCTGCCGGCCACGCCGACCCGCGCAACGGCATCCCCGAGTTCATCGTCGGCAGCGGCGGCGAGGCCCTCGACACGATCGCCCGCGAGCACGGCGGCTACAGCAACCCGAACGTCGTCACCGGCCAGGACAGCGCGTACGGCGTGCTCAAGCTGACCCTCGGCTCGAACGGCTACAGCTGGGACTACCGGCCCGCCCTCGCCGGCGCCGGATTCGGCTCGTCCGCGCTGAACTACCACGACTCCGGCAGCGCGAGCTGCCGAGGCGGCGACGACGACTGACCCCGTCGGACACCGGAGGGCCCGGGCGCGCGCTGCGCCCGGGCCCGTCATTCATCAGGACGAGGCTGCCGTCGCGTCGGCATGACTGATCCGCCAACGGATGTACTGCGCAATCATCATGATCACCGCGACGGTGAAGAGCCCCGCGAAGGCGATGCCGACGCCGAGCCACGCGAATGGATGATCGGTGCTGTCGCATTCGTAGTCACCGTAGATCGTCGAACAGTCGGACGCGCGGGCGATCGTGCCGATCTGGATTCCAGCGATGACGCTCGCGATGCCGTACAGCGCGCAGAACACCTCAACGGCGCCGGCCCACTTCCTGGCTCGGACGCCCTCAGCGATGGAGCGTTCGGCGGCCCACTGCTCGACGTCGATGGAGGCGGTCATTGCGATCCTTCCGTTGATCGAGGTCGGACGTGACATCGGCGCTCGATGGCCATACCTGAGCGCGGCGCGCGGTGGGCCCAGTTGCATCACCGGATTGGTTGTGCAACCAGCGGCGATCTTGTGCAGGGCGTCCAGGTCGTGCGCGCGCCGTGCACAAGATCCACGAACTCTCCGGACGTGCGAGCGCGTACGGCTTGACCGAAGCGCTGAACTCGGGTTCACTGCTTCCCGTGGCCTACCGACGCACCCCGACCGTGCAGGCACGGCTGGACGCGCAGCGGCTCGGCATCCTCGAGGCGGCCGGCCGGTTGCTCGCGCGTGACGGGTTGCGCGGCTGCTCGGTGACCGCGGTCGCCACCAAGGCGGGTGTCGCGTCCGGCACGGTCTACAACCACTTCGAGAGCAAGTCCGACCTGCTGTGTGCGCTGTTCCGCCGCACGGTCGAGCGCGAGGTCGCCGCCGTTCGTGAGGCGGTCGCGGCGGCTGGCTCGGCCGCCGACCGCGCGGTCGCCGTCATCGAAACCTTCGCCGGGCGCGCCCTGAAGCAGCCCAAGCTCGCCTACGCCCTGCTCGCCGAGCCCACGGAACCCGCCGTCGAGAAGTTGCGTCTCGAGTACCACGCCGAGTTCCGCGACGTCGTCGCCGCCGTGCTCGACGACGGGATCGCCGCGGGGGAGTTGCCGCCGCAGAACGCCGCCGTCGTCGGCGCCGCGCTCGTCGGCGCGATCGACCACGCCCTCGTCGGCCCGCTGACCCGCGGCGAGGCCGAGCCCGACACGCTGCCCACCCTGATCACGTTCGCCCTTCGCGCCGTAGGAGCTGCAGATGCCGCCGACATCCACGCATGAGGTCACCAACCAGGTGCCGCCGATCACGGGGCTCGACATCTCGACCAGTCCTGCGCTGCTCGAGGCGCTGCACCGCGAGGGCGCCGGCTGGGCCGAGGACGAGGTGCGCGGGCTCGCGCGGCTCGGCAACAGCGACGCGGTGCAGACGGCCGGACGGCTGGCGAACGAGCACCCGCCGGTGCTCAGGACCCATGACCGCTACGGCGTCCGAGTCGACGAGGTCGAGTACCTGCCGCAGTACCACGACCTCATGCGCACCGCGGTCGAGCACGGCTTGCACGGCGCCGCGTGGGCCGACGACCGCCCGGGCTCGCACGTCGCCCGCGCGGCGAAGGTCATCGCCTGGGGTGTCGCCGACGCGGGGCACCTCTGCCCGATCTCGATGACCTACGCGGTCGTGCCCGCACTGCGCACGACGCCCGAGCTCGCCGCCGCCTACGAGCCGCTGCTGACCAACCGCAGCTACGACTTCGGACTTCGCGCGCCGCTGAGCAAGTCCGGCCTCATCGCCGGCATGTCGATGACCGAGAAGCAGGGCGGCTCGGACGTGCGCGCCAACACCACGACCGCCACGCCGAACGCCGACGGCAGCTGGTCGCTGACCGGGCACAAGTGGTTCACGTCAGCGCCGATGTCCGACCTGTTCCTGACCCTGGCGCAGACGACGAACGGCCTGTCCTGCTTCCTGGTGCCGCGCATCCTGCCGGACGGCACGCGCAACGCCTTCTTCCTGCAGCGGCTCAAGGACAAGCTGGGCAACAAGAGCAACGCGTCGTCGGAGGTCGAGTACGACGGTGCCCTGGGCTGGCTCGTGGGTGCCGAGGGACGCGGCGTGCGCACCATCATCGAGATGGTCAACATGACCCGGCTCGACTGCTCGCTCATGGCCGCGGGCGGCATGCGGCTCGGCGTAGCGCAGGCGGTGCACCACGCGACGCACCGGCGCGCGTTCGGCAAGGCGCTCGTCGACCAGCCGGCGATGCGCAACGTGCTCGCCGACCTCGCCGTCGACTCGGAGGCCGCGACCGCGGTGGTCATGCGCATCGCCGGGGCGGTCGACCGCGCGAGCCGCGGCGACGCCGCCGAGGCCCTGTTCCGCCGGGTCGCGCTGTCGGTCACGAAGTACTTCCTCTGCAAGCGGCTCGCGTCGCACACCGTCGAGGCGCTCGAATGCCTCGGCGGAAACGGCTACATCGAGGACTCGGGCATGCCGCGTCTGTACCGCGAGGCACCGCTCATCTCGATCTGGGAGGGCTCGGGCAACGTGGCCGCGCTCGACACGCTGCGCGCGATGGTGAAGGAGCCCGACGCCGTCGAGGCGTTCTTCGCCGAGCTGTCGACGGCAGCCGGCACCGACGCGCGCTACGACGACGCGCTCGCCCTGCTGCAGAAGGAGTTCTCGGACTTGGACGACCTCGAGTTCCGCGCACGCCGCCTGGTCGAGCGGATGGCGCTGCTGCTGCAGGGTGCCGAGCTGCTCAAGCACGGCGAGCCGGCAGTGGCGGAGGCGTTCGTGCGCTCGCGGCTCGCCCACGACTGGGGCGTCGCCTACGGCACGCTGCCGCCGGGCGTCGACACCGCCGCGATCCTCGAGCGCGCCGTGCCCGTCGCGTGACGGCCTGGCAGGAGGGGCTGACCGACGGTCCGCTGTTCGACGGCGTGCCCGCGCCGGACGATGGGGCGCCGCAGTACCGCACGCTCACCTACGAGCGCGACGGCCGCATCGCCCGCATCACGTTCGACCGCCCCGAGCACGGGAACGCGATCACGCCCTTCACGCCTGTGGAGCTCGCGGACGCGGTGGAGCGCGCCGACCTCGACCCGCGCGTGCACGTCATCGTGGTGAGCGGCCGCGGCACCGGCTTCTGCGGCGGCTACGACCTGAGTGTGTTCGCCGAGCAGGACATGGCCGGCGCCGAGTCGCCGCCGCGTGACGGGACGGTGCTCGACCCCCGCGTCCAGGCGCGGAACCACGACCCGCACCAGGTGTGGGACCCGATGGTCGACTACGCGATGATGAGCCGCTACAACAAGGGCTTCGCGAGCCTGCTGCACGCGAACAAGCCGACGGTGGCGAAGCTGCACGGCTTCTGCGTGGCCGGCGGCACGGACATCGCCCTGTACGCCGACCAGATCATCGCGGCGTCCGACACCAAGATCGGCTACCCGCCGACGCGCGTCTGGGGCATCCCTGCAGCCGGCATGTGGGCGCACCGGCTCGGCGACCAGCGCGCCAAGCGGCTGCTGTTCACCGGCGACACGATCACCGGCGCCGAGGCGTTCGAGTGGGGCCTCGCCGTCGAGGCGCCCGAGCCCGACGACCTGGACGAGCGCACCGAGGTGCTGCTCGCCCGCATCGCCCGCATGCCGCTGAACCAGCTGATCATGGCCAAGTTGGCGCTGAACTCGGTGCTGCTGGCGCAGGGGGTCGCGTCCAGCGCGATGGTCTCGACCGTCTTCGACGGCATCGCGCGGCACACGCGCGAGGGCCACGGCTTCGTCGCCCGTGCCGCGGAGGCGGGCTTCCGCCAGGCCGTGCGCGACCGCGACGAGCCGTTCGGCGACGCCGGCCGCACCGTCCATCGCGGCTGACGCCGACCCCGGCTTACTGGGAACGATTCCCATATCCGCTACAGTGCGGATGTGGCCGTCCTCGTCTCCCTGCTCGCCTTCGTCTCCACCATGACCGGCGGGGTGGTGGCGATGCGGGCGCGCGACAAGCTGCATCTCATCCTGGGGCTTGCCGCGGGCGTGCTGCTCGGCGTCGCCGCCTTCGACCTGCTGCCCGAGGCGCTCGACACCTCCAAGCACGTGGTCTTCGGCGTGCCGGCGGCGATGCTCATGGTCATCGCCGGGTTCTTCACCATCCACATCGTCGAGCGGTCGCTCGCGATCCACCGCGGTCACGAGCAGGAGTTCGGCGGCCATCACCACGGCCGCGAGCACGCGGCGGTCGCGAACAAGGACCTGCCCGAGGTCGGGCTGCTCGCGGGCAGCGGGCTCGTGCTGCACAGCACGCTCGACGGTGTCGGCATCGGTGTCGCGTTCCAGGCGAACAACGCGATCGGGATCGCGGTCGCGATCGCCGTCATCGCGCACGACTTCGCCGACGGGTTCAACACCTTCACGATCACGTCGCTCTACGGCAACGCGCGCAAGCGGGCGATGACCCTGCTCGGGCTGGACGCGCTGGCGCCGGTCGTCGGCGCGGCGATCGGGATGGCCGTCCCGGTGCCCGAGGGAGCGATCGGGCTCTACCTCGGCTACTTCGCGGGACTGCTGCTGTACCTCGCGACCTCGGACATCCTGCCCGAGGCCCACGCCCGCCATCCGTCACGGTTGACGCTGGTCTGCACCGTCGCCGGTGCGGCGTTCATGTGGCTCGTCGTGGGACTGAGCCAGTAGGGGAGTGGTTCAGCTGGCGCAGCGGTGCAGGGACGCACCGAGCAGCGCCTCACGGCGGGCCTTGACGGCCTGACCCGACGGCAGGAGCTCGCCGAAGTCCTCGAAGACCACGACGCCGTTGCACAGCAGGCTCCAGCCCTGCTCGGGGTGCGCCGAGATGACGTGGGCGGCGTCGCGGTCGGCGGCGTCGGCGTTCGGGCACGGCGGGGTGTGCCGGCACAGACGTTCGAGGGGGGTGACCCCCGAAGCGGTGTTCATCATGTCCAGTCCTGCAATCGCTTGCGGTGATGTGAGCCGATCACCAGTGTCCGCATCGGTCGGCGGTTGTCCAGTGATCGCATTTGGTGTGTCTCAGGACAAATCCTGACAGACCCACCCTAGCTGACGTGTGGTGACTGTGAAAAGTTACCGATCCGTGACCGGATTCGTTCGGACCCGAGACAAACAGGGTCAGGTCCGACCCTCCTCGTCCTGCGCCTTCCGCAGCGTGCCGCCGCGCGGCACCCAGTCGGCGAGGATCGCCGGGAACCCGGCCGCGGTCGCCGCCGCCACCACCTGTTCGTCGTCGTCGACGACGGCGGCCACGCCGCGGGACGCCAGCCGTCGCAGCACGCCGAGCTTGTACTGGGGCGCCGGGCGGTAGTCGTTCCCGGGGCGCAGGTGCAGCTCGGTGCCGGGCAGACCGTGCGCGGCGAGCCAGTCGGCCGTGACGTCGCGCAGCCATTCGGGGCGGCCGGTCAACCAGACGATCTCGTGCCGGTCCGCCAGCTCGCGCACCAGCCGCGCACCAGGCTCGAGCAGGGCGTCGCGGCCGGCGGCGCGGAAGAAGGCGGGGTACGAGCGGCGTCCCTCGAGGTGGTGCAGCCGGTGGCGCACGTCGGCGACGACCCCGTCGATGTCGAACACGGCCAGCACCCGTCCGACAGTAGAGAAGGGTCGTCGGCGCCGCTGGCGACTACCCTGGTGAGTCGTGCGATTCCTCGGCCCGACCCCCGTGTACGACCTCACCTACGACGACGTCTTCATGGTGCCGGCGCGCTCGGAGATCGCCTCCCGCTTCGACGTCGACCTCACCACCGTCGACGGCTCCGGCGCGACCCTGCCGATCGTCGTCGCGAACATGACCGCCGTCGCCGGCCGGCGGATGGCCGAGACGGTCGCGCGGCGCGGCGGGCTCACCGTCCTGCCGCAGGACATCCCGTACCCGGTCGTGCGCGAGGTCGTCGAGTGGGTGAAGCGGCGTCACCTCGTCGTCGACACCGCGCTGACGCTGCGTCCGACCGACACCGTCGGCGATGCGCTGGCCCTGCTGCCGAAGCGCGCGCACGGCGCGGTCGTCGTGGTCGACGGCCGGCGCCCGGTCGGCATCGTGACCGAGGCCGACTGTGTCGGCGCCGATCGCTTCGCGCAGCTGCACCGGGTGATGACGGCCGACCCCAACGTCCTCACCGAGCCGATCGAGCCGCGCACCGCCTT
>NZ_JBQCEE010000101.1:0-18776 GCF_051960575.1 Jatrophihabitans sp. | reverse complement strand
GGCACCCCCACGCCGCCCCCCCCCCCCCCTGCGGTGGGCGGGGGCGTGGTGCTGCGCAACGAGGGCATGTGGCCCGTCGGCGTCCGCTAGAGGGGCCGACACGGCTTCGGGCCGGCCGACGTCGAGGCGGCGCGAACCGCCGCGGATGCGGTCGCCGCTGCCCTCGCGTCCGCGGTCGGCGGGGGACCGCTGCTCGTGCTCGGCACCGAGGCGCTGATGTACGCGCCGCTGCTCGTCGCCGAGGCCCTCGCGAGCCGCGTCCACTGGCCGGTGCGACTCTCGTCCACCACCCGCTCGCCGGTGCACGTCGTCGACGACGACGGGTACCCGATCCGTTCGGTGCTGCGGTTCCCGTCGCACGACCCGGCCGCTGACGGCACCGGGCCGCGCTTCGGCTACAACGTGCGCGGCTTCGCCGAGGTCGTGCTGGTCGTGGACGAGGCTGCCGCCGGCCCGGCGCTCGACGGCCTGCTCGGCGAGCTGCGGCGCGTCACCCCGCGCGTGCACGTCGTCGTGCTGCCGACCCACCTGCCACTACCGGCGCCGCTGCGCGGGCCCGCGTTCGGCAGCTACGCGGCCGACGAGGTGAGCTGGCTGCTGACCGATCTGTCCGACGTCGCGCTCGAGGCGCCGGTCGAGGAGCGCGAGGAGGCGATCCAGCGCGGCGGCGCGCACTACGCCGAGTCGCTGCCGATCGAGTACCAGCCGAGTGCCGAGTACCGCGAGCTGTTCGAGGCCGCGCTGGCGGGGTCGGCGCGGCGGCTCGCGCACGCGGTCGGCGTCGTCACCGAGATCGTGCTCGCCGAGCGGGGCGAGGGCGCCGTGCTCGCGTCCCTGGCCCGGGCGGGCACGCCGATCGGCATCCTGATGCGGCGCTGGGCCGCGCGCCGCCACGGCCTGCGCCTGCCGCACCACACCATCAGCATCGTCCGCGGGCGCGGGCTCGACGTGGTGGCGATGCGGCGGCTGGCGCACGACCACGAGCCGGCCGACGTCGTCTTCGTCGACGGCTGGACGGGCAAGGGCGCCATCGCGCGCGAGCTCGCCGCCGCCGTGGCCGAGGTGAACGAGGCGCTCGGCACGGCGTTCCGCGCCGACCTCGCCGTGCTCGCCGACCCCGGCTCGTGCGTCACCACCTTCGGCACGCGCGAGGACTTCCTCATCCCGTCGGCCTGCCTGAACTCGACGGTGTCCGGGCTGGTGTCGCGCACCGTCCGCAACGACCGCGTGCTCGCGCCCGGCCAGTTCGACGGGGCGAAGCACTACCGCGAGCTCGCCGCCGACGACGTCTCGAACCGCTTCCTGGACGCGGTGAGCGCGCACTTCGACGAGGTCGCGCCGGCCGTGCAGCGCGACTGGCCGGTGCTGCAGCGCAGCGACCGCACGCCCACGTGGGCCGGCTGGGCCGCCGTCGAGCGGCTCAGCGACGAGTACGGCATCCACGACCCGACGCTGGTCAAGCCGGGGGTGGGGGAGACGACGCGCGTGCTGCTGCGCCGCGTGCCGTGGCTGGTGCTCGCCCGCCCGGGCGCGACGCTCGGGCACATCCGGCTGCTCGCCGCGCAACGGGGCGTCGAGGTGCGCGAGGTGGCCGACCTGCCCTACGAGTGCGTCGGGCTCATCCACCCGCGCTACACCCGCGGCGCGACCGGCGCCGACGGCCTCGTGGCCGGGGCGAGCCGATGACGTTGCTGGTGGCGTCCGACCTCGACCGGACGTTGATCTACTCGAAGGCCGCCGCCGGCCGACCGCACGACGGGCTGGTGGCCGTCGAGCACTACGAGGGTGCCGACGCGTCGTTCATGACCCACCGCGCGGCAGCGCGGTTCGTCGAGCTGCAGCAGCGGGCAACGGTCGTGCCGGTCACCACCCGGCTGCCGGCGCAGTACGAGCGGGTGCGGCTGCCCGGCGCGCGTCCGGCGTACGCGGTGACGGCGAACGGCGGGTACCTGCACGTCGACGGCGTCATCGACCCGGCCTGGACGCGTCGGGTCGAGCGGCGCCTGCGCGACGTCGCGCCGCTGGGCGAGGTGTGGGACCACGTCACCGCGATCTGCCACGCCGAGTGGACGACCAAGCTGCGCAACGCCCGCGGCCTGTTCTGCTACGCGGTGATCCAGCGCAAGCACCTGCCGCCCGGCTTCCTCGCCGAGGCCCAGGCGTGGGCGGCCGAGCGCGGCTGGCGGCAGTCGCTGCAGGGCCGCAAGCTCTACTGGGTGCCGGCGCCGCTGACCAAGTCGGCCGCCGTCGCCGAGGTCGCGATGCGCGCGCAGGCGACGGCGCTGGTGGCCGCGGGGGACTCGCTGCTCGATCTCGACCTGCTCGAGGCCGCCGACGAGGCGATCGTGCCGGCGCACGGCGAACTGCTCGACCTCGGACGCGCCCCGGCCTCGGCCGCCGTCACCGCGACGACCGGCGTCGCGGCGGGTGAGGAGATCGTCGACTGGTTCAGCGAGCGCGCCACGCGCTGACCCGCCGCCTGGTCCCCTGCAGCGGTCGCCACGACGGTCGCGGGACGACCGCAGCAGGGGGCGAAGCCTCGGCGGAGGGCCGGTGGTCGTGGTGGTGCGGTTCAGCCGCGGCGGCCGCGCAGCCCGCGGCGCAGCACGAGCAAGGCGATGACGCCGGCGCCGGCAGCCGAGAGCAGCTTGGCCTTCGCCGGACCGCTCGCGACCTTGATCACCTCGGCGGCGTCGGCGGCGACGTTGCCCGCCTCGGTGCGCGCGGCGCTCGCCGCCGTGGTCGCTGCGGCGGTCGCTGCCGTCGCGGCCTCGGACGCTGCGTCGATCGCCGCGTCGACCGCCGTGGCGAGCGGGTCGCCGTGGGGCGGCGTTCGCTCCGCCGGCGCCACGGCGGGCGCATCCGCCGGCGGTGCCCAACCGCTCGGCGGGGTCAGGTCGGCGACCGGCTCCGGCTCGGCGACCGGCCCCGCCTCGGCGACCGGCTCCGGCGCGGCGGCCGGTTCGGGCTCGGCGATGGCGGCCGGCTCTGCAACCGGCTCCGCCGCGGCCGCGGCTGCGGGCGGGGGGCGGTCGCGGTCGTCCAGGGCCGCTTCCTCCGGCGTGACCAGCTCGACCGGGGCCTCGTCGATGTCGACGACGTCGTCGGCAGCGGCGACGTCCGCGGGCAGGGTGGCGTCGGGTGCGCTCGCCTCCGCCGACGCCTCCGCCGACGACTCCGCCGACGATGCCGCAGCGGCACTGTCGGACCACGCCTCGGTCGGCGCGGTGGCGGGGGCGTCCGGCGTCGGCCCGTCGACCGTCTCGGGAGCCGTCGCCGCCTGGGGCCCGGGCTTCGGACGCGGGGCGGCCGACTTGCGCGGCGGGCGCGGCCCGGCCGGTGCCGCCTTGCGGGGACGCGCGTTGTTCCTGCGAGCTCCGCCGTGCGACTGAGCCACGGGATCCTCCTCGACGAGTCGGTACCAGCCGGAGTGCCGACCCTAACCCGGCCCGCTCAGTCGATGCGCCGCAGCCCGGCCCGGTGCTTGCGGGCCAGCTCGGGGTAGTACGTCGGGTTCAGCTTCACCCACAGCTCGGCCGCCGTCCCGGCGATCTCGCGCTTGACGACGGCCGGCACGCCGGCGGCGAGCACGCCCGGCGGGATGTGCATCCCGGACGCCACCAGCGAGTGTGCGGCGACGAGCGAGCCCGCGCCGATGCGCGCGCCGTCGAGCACCGTGCAGCCGTTGGCCACCAGCGCTTCGTCCTCGAGCACCGCACCGTGGATCACCACCTGGTGCGCCACCGTGGCCCCCGCGCCGATCTCGGTCGTGACGCCGGGGGTGGTGTGCACGAGCGACAGGTCCTGCACGTTGGCGTTGCGGCGCACGACGATCGGCCCGTCGTCGCCGCGCAGCACCGCGCCGTACCAGATCGAGGCGCCGGCCTCGATCGTCACGTCGCCGATGACGCTCGCGGTGGGGGCGATGAAGGCGTCGTCGGCGATCGTCGGCGCGACGCCCTCGAACTCGAAGATCGGCATGGGGTCCTCGGCTGGATCAGTGGGGCGGCGTGGCGGCCAGGTCGGTGCACCGCCGGTCAGCGTCCCATTCGGCGAGGATGCGACGCCGCTCGGCTCCGGTCGCGGGCGGCGAGACGCCGCTGTCGGTGAGGTGCGACGGCGCGAAGCGCGCGCCCACGACCTGCGCGTGGTCGAAGTCGAGGGTGAGCACCCCGTTGTCGTCCTGCTCGTTGCCGAAGGTGCGCCACCAGAGGTAGTTGCCGAGCCCGTAGGCGACGTAGGTGCCGCCCGGCAGCCAGCCGGCGCCCTGCAGCACGTGCGCGTGCGTGCCGATCACCGCCGAGGCCCCGGCCGCGGCCAGCGCCGACGCGAGCGAGGTCTGGTCAGTCGACGGGCACGTCCGGTACTCGATGCCCCAGTGCAGGTAGACGACGGTGACGTACCCGGCGGCCACCGAGCGGCGCACCGCGGTGATCAGCCGCGGCTCGTACGCGTTCGCCACCCCGGCCTTGTGCGGGCCGGCGCTGAACAGCGGCAGCGTCGTCTCGTCCTGCACCTGGTCGGCGGCGAAGATCGCGACCTTCACCCCGTGCAACGTGGTGCGGTAGGGCGCGAAGGCGTGGTCGGCGTCCGGCCCGATGCCGAGCACGGGGAAGTGCGACGACGCGATCGCGGCGAACGTGTCGCGCAGCCCGGCGTCGCCGTAGTCGGCGCCGTGGTTGTTCGCCATCGTCGCGACGTCGACCCCCGCGTCCCGCAGCGCGGTCAGGGCCGACGGCGGCGCGCGGAAGGTGAACAGCTTGTTCTGCGGGTCGCCCCCAGTCGTGATCGCGGTCTCGAGGTTGACCATCGTCAGGTCGGCGCCGCGCAGCATCGCGGCGTCGGCGCCGAAGACCGTCGCCGGGTCGCGTGCCAGCCGCTCGCCGACCTGGTCCATGAAGTGGACGTCGCCGGCGAAGGCCATCGTGAAGCGGCCCTGCTCCGTCGGCGGGGCAACCGACCCGGACGTGGACGACGAGGGCGCACTCACCGTCGTCGAGCGTCCGTCCGGGGTTGCGCCGGCCGTCGTCCGGGCGAACGGTGTGGATCCGCTGGTGCAGCCGACGCAGAGCGCGACGGCCGCGACCACGAGGGCGACGGCGCGGCGGCTCATCCGAAGCCGCGCGAGTCCTGCTTGAGCGCGGTGTCGATCGACAGTGCCGACGCGACGACGAGCGAGCGCAGCGGCTCCTCGAGCTGCCGGTGCACCTGCACGACGTAGTTGTCGGCGGTGGTGAACATCGTCTTCGCCAGCCCCTCCCACGTCTTGGTGACGCGGGCGATCTCGGCGCCGGTGTGGTCCTGGATGCTGAAGTTCCACGCCCGCCAGTTCTCGGCGTTGATCGAGCCCCAGGTGTGGCCGCCCGACTCGAGGCTGAACCGGATCTTGCCGAAGACGTTCTGCTGCACGATCTGGCCGAGCTCGTAGCCGGCCGGGTCCTGCACGATGATGCGCGACTTCATGACCTTCGCCGGACGCGTCAGCGTGAGCAGCGGCGTGCCGGTCATGTCGACGACCTGCAGCTTGTGCGTCAGGTACTGGTCGTAGGAGGTCAGCAGGCGCACGGCCTTCTTCATCGCGCTCTGCCCCACCTCGCGCACCGCGGCGATCTGCCGGGCGTGCTGGTCGTAGATCGCGTACTCGTTGTTGACCTCGATCAGCTTCGCCTTCTGGTTCACCACCAGGATCGGCTCGGTGAACACCGACCCGCTGCCCGGTTGCCACGCCGCGACGCCGGCCTGACCCGCGCGCTGCACGTCCTGCTGCACCTTGCTCGGGTCGCGCTGCACCGTGGGCACGTGGCTGCCGCCGACGGGCGGGTCGACCGACTGCCGCCCGTGCGACGAGACGTGCTCCGTCCATTGCGCGCCGTCGTAGTAGCGCATCTCGTGGCGGCCGAGGGGGTCGGCGTACCACCCGGCGGGCGAGCTCGGCGGTGCTCCGTAGTTCGTCATGCGCGCATCCTAGGGACGAATCCCGTGACCGAAGTCGATCCGCGCCGTGCACTAGGTTTGCGGTCATGGATGCGGTACGGGTGGCGGCCGGGAGTTCGGCCGAGGACGCACTGCGCGCCGCGGGCGTCGACCTCAACGGCCCGGACGGCGCCGTCGTCGTCCGCGACGCCGACGGCACGCTGCGCGACCTCGAGTGGGTGCCCGACACGGACACCGACGTCGAGCCGGTCGCCGCGTCGTCGCCCGACGGCCTCGCGGTGCTGCGGCACTCGACCGCGCACGTGCTCGCGCAGGCGGTGCAGGATCTCTTCCCCGGCACGCTGCTCGGCATCGGGCCGCCGATCACCGACGGCTTCTACTACGACTTCCTGCCCGACAAGCCGTTCACGCCGGACGACCTCGCCGCCCTCGAGAAGAAGATGGGCGACATCGTCAAGGCGGGGCAGCGCTTCCACCGGCGTCCGATCGACGACGAGCAGGCGCGTCGCGAGCTCGCGCACGAGAAGTTCAAGCTCGAGCTCATCGGGCTGAAGTCGTCGGCCACGGGTGACGAGGCGACGGAAGTCGGGGCCGGTGGCCTCACCATGTACGACAACCTCGACGCGAGGTCGGGCGACCTCGTCTGGACCGACCTCTGCCGCGGCCCGCACCTGCCGACCACGCGGCGCATCCCGGCGTTCAAGCTGATGCGCAGCGCGGCCGCGTACTGGCGCGGCAGCGAGAAGAACGAGCAGCTGCAGCGCATCTACGGCACCGCGTGGGCGTCGCGCGACGACCTCAAGGCGTACCTCGCCCGGCTCGAGGAGGCCGCCAAGCGCGACCACCGCAAGCTGGGCCAGGAGCTCGACCTCTTCAGCTTCCCGGACGAACTCGGCTCGGGCCTCGCGGTCTTCCACCCCAAGGGCGGCGTGCTGCGCAAGGCGCTCGAGGACTACTCGCGCGCCAAGCACGTCGAGGCCGGCTACGAGTTCGTGAACACCCCGCACATCACCAAGGGGATGCTCTACGAGATCTCGGGTCACCTCGACTGGTACGCCGACGGCATGTTCCCGGCCATGCACCTGGACGAGGAGCGCGACGCTGACGGCGTGGTGCGCAAGCCGGGCCAGGACTACTACCTCAAGCCGATGAACTGCCCGATGCACTGCCTGATCTTCCGGGCGCGCGGGCGCAGCTACCGCGAGCTGCCGCTGCGCATGTTCGAGTTCGGCACCGTCTACCGCTACGAGAAGTCCGGCGTCATCCACGGCCTCACCCGCGTGCGCGGCATGACGCAGGACGACGCGCACATCTACGTCACCGACGACCAGGTCGAGTCGGAGCTGAAGAAGCTGCTCACCTTCGTCCTCGACCTGCTCAAGGACTACGGGCTCGACGACTTCTACCTCGAGCTGTCGAGCAAGAACCCGGAGAAGTACGTCGGGTCGGACGAGATCTGGGAACGCGCCACCGACACCCTCGCCCGGGTGGCGGCCGAGTCGGGGCTCGAGCTCGTGCCCGACCCCGGCGGCGCGGCCTTCTACGGCCCGAAGATCTCGGTGCAGGCGAAGGACGCGATCGGGCGCACCTGGCAGATGTCGACGATCCAGCTCGACTTCAACCTGCCCGAGCGGTTCGACCTCAGCTACCAGGGTGCCGACGGCGAGCGGCACCGGCCGATCATGATCCACCGCGCGCTCTTCGGCTCGATCGAGCGGTTCGTCGGCGTGCTCACCGAGCACTACGCGGGCGCGTTCCCCGCCTGGCTGTCGCCGGTGCAGGTCGTCGGCATCCCGATCACCGAGGAGCAGGTGCCGTACCTCCGCGAGGTCGCGACGCAGCTCGAGGCGCGCGGCATCCGGGTCGAGGTCGACGCGGGTGACGACCGCATGCAGAAGAAGATCCGCACCGCGCAGAAGTCGAAGGTGCCGTTCATGCTCATCGCCGGCGCCGCCGACCAGGAGGCCGGGGCGGTCTCGTTCCGGTACCGCGACGGCTCGCAGCGCAACGGCATCCCCGTCGCCGCGGCGGTCGACGAGGTGGCCGACTTCGTGGCCCGGCGGGTGAACGCGTCGCCGAGCGCCGAGCTGCTCGGATGAGCGATCGGCACGACGACACCACGCACGTCGACCCGGTCGTCAGCGAGCCCGCGTCGGCCTTCGCCGGCGAGCCCGACGGCTTCGGCCGGCTCTGGACGCCGCACCGCATGGTCTACATCCAGGGCGGCGGCAAGCCGGCGCACGCCGAGGCGGGGGACGACTGCCCGTTCTGCGCGGCGCCGACCCGCTCGGACGCCGACGGGCTCGTCGTCGCGCGCGGCTCGCTCGTGTACGCGGTGCTGAACCTCTACCCGTACAACTCGGGGCACCTCATGGTCGTCCCGTACCGGCACATCGCCGAGTACACCGACCTCGAGCGCGACGAGATGATCGAGTTCGGCGAGTTCACCCAGCACGCGATGCACACGGTGCGCAAGGCGATGGCGCCGCACGGCTTCAACCTCGGCATGAACCAGGGCTCGATCGCCGGTGCCGGCATCGCCGCGCACCTGCACCAGCACGTCATCCCGCGCTGGGGCGGCGACACCAACTTCATGCCCGTCGTCGCGCACACCCGCGTGCTGCCCCAGTTGCTGTCGGACGCCCGCGAGCAGCTCGCCGCCGCCTGGTAGCCGACCCACCGACACCGCGCGCCCGAGCCGCCATGCCGATCATGTGCAGACGCGCCGGACCCTCCCGCGCGCCATGCACATGATCGGGACGCGCATGTTGATCATGTGCAGACCCGCCGGCGTCCCCGGCGCGTCCTGCACACGATCCACTTGCGGCGGGTGCGCGCCGTCACTTCGGTGGCAGCGAGCGGGCGTGGGTCACGCCGATCGCGACCCACTCGGCCAGTGCCGCGTCGTCGAGGCCGGACACCTCGACCCGCAGCCAGCCGCCCATCGGGCGGCCGCGCATCTCGAACCGCGACGCGACAGGGGCGGCGACCAGTTCGTCGGTGCGGGCGGGATCGCACCGCAGCAGCAACCCGCCCCGGCCGCTGACCGACACCGCCAGATGGCCGCGGAGCAGGAACGCGAGCCCGCCGAACATCCGCCGCTCGTGCAACCCGGCTTCGCGGGCGACGAGCGCCCGCAGGCGCTCGGCCAGTTCCTCGTCGTACGCCATGCCGAGCAGTATCGGGACCACCACCGACAACGCCGCCGATCGGGACGAAGGTCCCGGCGGGCCGGGACGCTCGGTCGACCGGCGCCCCGTCCCGGCGGCGGGCCGTCCCGCGCGACGATCGCTGCGACCGGGTGCGCGGCGTGCTGCGCGCCGGTCGGGCGGGACGGAAGCGGGGCAGTGCCGAAGGTGGTCCCCTGTGCGTGTCCTGCGTGCCCGCGTCGTCGCCCTGCTCGTGGCGGTCGTGGCGATGGTGGTCGGCCTGCTCGGCGCCCCGTCGGCCTCGGCGCTCGCCGGCGCCGCCACGACGTTCGTGAACGGCACCGGCGGTGCCGTCGCGGCGACCGTGACCGCCGGCAGCGGCTCCGGCTGCGGTCTGCGGGCCGGGGGCTCGATCGCGTGCTGGGGCGACGCGCCGTCGCCGGTCCTCTCGCCGCCGGCCGGCACCTATCTGCAGCTGGCGCAGAGCGGCGACACCGCCTGCGCGCTGGCGGTCGACGGGCACGCGGTGTGCTGGGGTCGCAATGCGGTCTCGCCGGCGGTGTCGACGACCTTCGCGACGGTCAGCGCCGCCCCCGGCGGTGGGTGCGGCGTCGCGTCCTGGGGCGCCGTGAACTGCTGGGGGCACAGCTGGGGGCCCGTCCCGGGTGGGGCGTTCCGCAGCATCGCGACCGGCACCAGCACCGCGTGCGGCGTCCGTGTCGACGGCACCCTGACCTGCTTCGGCGCCGTCCCGACCTCGGCCGCGCCCACGGGCCGCTTCACCGACGTGAGCGTCGGCCCCGGCGACACCGCCTGCGCGCTCGCGGTCGACGCCTCGCTGCAGTGCTTCGCCGTCCCGGCCGCAGCCACCGTCGCGTCCACCTGGACACCGCCGCTGGGCAGCTATCGCCACGTCTCGGTCGGCCTGCAGCACGCGTGCGCGTCGCGCACCGACGGCGGCACCGTGTGCTGGGGCGTCGACACCGACGGCGAGACGAGCCCACCGGTGGGCGTCGACTACCTGCAGGTCGCGGCGGGCTCGGCGACGTCCTGCGGCCTGCAGGGCGACGGCCGCATCAGCTGCTGGGGCGCCGCCGTCGGTGTGCCCGGACAGAACTTCGGCCACCCCGGCATCGCGGCATCCGGGCTCTCGACCTGCGGCGTCACCACCGATTCGCACGTGGTCTGCTGGGGTTCACCGTTCGCCGGGACGGCGCCGACCGAGCCCGTGCGCAGCGTGGCCGCCGGCCTGTTCGACGCCTGCGCGATCACGATCGGCGGGCACCTGCGCTGCTGGGGCGGGACGGGTGCGGCGCTGCAGCCGCCGGACGATGCCGTCGTCACCCAGGCGGTCGTCGGCGACTCGTTCGCCTGCGCCCTGCTCGTCGGGGGCACCGTGCGGTGCTGGGGCGGCACCACCGGCGGTGCGCCGGGTGTCGTCGGGCACGAGCCGTCCGGCTCGTTCATCGCGCTCACCGCCACCGACGACGATGTCTGCGCGCTCGGCGCCGACGGGCAGCCGGTCTGCTTCGGCGCCGACGCGCTCGTGCCGCCGGCCGCGCCGCTGCTGCAGCTCAGCATCGCGTCCGGCACGGTCTGCGGGGTCACGGCCGCCCGGCAGGCGACCTGCACGAGTGGGGTCCCGGCGATCGTCACCGGCGCCCCGTCCGCCCGGGTGCGGTCCGTGACGCCGACGGACCACGCCGCGTGCGCGGTGCTGAGCGACTCGACCGTGACCTGCTGGGGCGACACCGGCAACGACGCGGGCGTCGTCGCCGACGCCCCGGCCAGCGTCACCTTCGCCGCACTGTCGAGCGGATCGGGTCACGTCTGCGGCATCGTCACCGACGGCACGACCTTCTGCTGGGGCGACGACAGCCAGCGCAAGGCCGAGGGGCAGTCGCTCGTCGGGCAGTCGCAGTACATCGGCGTCGGCCCCGCGCCGACCGGCGCCCTGGTCGGCGGTGCCCCGTACACGCCCGTCGTCACCGCGGGCGCCTCGGGCAATCCGGTGTCCGTCGCGGTCGACCCGGCCGCCACCGCCGTCTGCGCGATCACCGGCGGCGTCGTGTCGTTCCTCTCGGCCGGCTCCTGCATCCTCACCTTCACCGAGGCCGGCAACGGCGACTTCGCCGACGCCGAGACGCAGCAGACCTTCGCGGTGCACCCGACCGACGGCGCGATCGTCTTCCTCTCGACACCCCCGGCGGCCGTCGTCGGCGGCCCGACCTACACACCGGTCGCCGCCGGCGACCTGTCCGGCGACCCGATGGTCTACTCGGTCGACCCGTCGTCGACCGGCTGCACGATCGACGGCAGCGGTGTCGTCTCGTTCGTGCACGCCACCACGTGCCTCGTGGTCGCCCAGCAGAGCGGGCACCCCGGCGTCGCGCAGCAGTCCTTCACCGTCGGCCGGGGACCGCAGCCGCTCGCCATCGTGGACGACGTGTCGGACGCGCAGGTCGGCACCGAGCCGTACACCCCGCACATCACGAGCGGCACGAGCGGTGCGCCGATCACCGTCACGACCGATCCGTCGGCGACCGGGTGCACGATGGACCCGACCGGCATGGTCACTTTCGTGCACGCGACGATCTGCACGCTCGTGGCCACCCAGGCCGGCGACGCCGACCACCTGCCGAGCACCGTGCGGCAGAGCTTCCCGGTCGCGCCCGGCCTGCAGGTGCTGAGCATCATCTCGCCGGCACCGCACGCGGGCGCCGGTGGCGCCCCGTACCGCCCGGTCGTCGTCGCCGGTGGCTCGGGGCTGCCGGTCGTGCTGAGCGTCGGTGACCCGGCGGGTCCCTGCTCCGTCAACGGCGCCACCATCGTGTTCAGCGGCGAAGGACCGTGCACCGTGATCGCGAACCAGGCCGGCAACGCCGACTGGGCGGTCGCGTCGCCGGTGCAGCAGACCTTCTCGGTCGACAAGACGCCGCAGACGATGACCATCACCAGTGCCGCACCGCTGCACGCGACGGTCGGGGACGCCGGCTATCGACCGGCCGCGGCCCTCGGCGAGTCCGGGAACGCGGTGCTGTTCGGCGTCGACGTCCCGAACGGGGCCTGCACGGTCGCCGGTGGTCTCATCAGCTTCGTGCACGTCGGCACGTGCACGGTGGTCGCCTTCGAGCCCGGCGACGCGATCTGGGCCGACGCCACCGCCGAGCAGGACATCACCGTCGGCCAGGGCGCGCAGAGCATCACCATCGCGACGGCCCCGTCCGCCGGCACCGCCAGGACCGTCGCGACGGTCGGGGCCATCGGCGGCCCGTCCGGCCGGCCGGTCACGTTCTCCGTCGACGCCACGAGCGACGCGGGCACGTGCTCGGTCGACCCCGACAACGGCGTCGTCGCCCTGGCCCGTCAGGGGCAGTGCGTCATCGACGTCGACCAGGCCGCGTCGACCGATTACGCGGCCGCGCCGACGCAGCGGGTGTCCTTCCCGGTGCACCCCTACCAGCCGGTCGTGACGGTCACGACCTCGCTCGACCAGCCGGTCTTCGGGCAGTCCGTGACGGCGACCGCCACCGTCGGCGGTGGCGCGACCGGCACCGTGCAGTTCACCGTCGACGGCCAGGACACCGGCCTGCCGGTGCCGGTCGTGCAGGGCCAGGCAGTCAGCGGTGTGCTGACCGACGGCCTCGGCCACGCGCCGTCCGCCGGCCCGCACGTCGTGGGCGCGACGTTCGCGCCGGCCGACCCGGCCGTCGATGCGCCGTCGAGCGGCACGCAGCCGCTCACCGTGGGCCAGGCCGGGACGACCACGGTGCTGCAGGTGCGGCCGTCCACGGTGGTCGCGGTCGTCAGCGCGGTCGACCCCGGTGCCGGGACGCCCACCGGCAGCGCGGCGTTCCTGCTCGACGGGCGCACCGCGCTCGGCAGCGCACCGCTGGTGCACGGCGTCGCGACGCTCGCCGCGACGCTGCCGACGGGCATCCACCACGTCTCGGTCAGCTACGGGGGCGACGGCGACTTCCTCGCGTCCGGCGACTCGACGGCCCGCACCGACCCGACGGTCACTGCCACGGTGTCGTCGCTGGTGCCGCGGACCCTGTCGGGCTGGTACCGCAGCGCGGTGTCGATCACCTTCACCTGCACCCCGGGCAGCGGCGCACTGCTCGACCCGTGCCCGTCGCCGGTCGTGCTCTCGACCGACGGCGCCGGACAGTCGGTGACCCGCACCGTGCACGCCGACGACGGCGGGCTCGCGGTCGTGACGGTGCCGAACATCGCCATCGACCGCACGGCGCCGGCCATCACAGTGCGGGGGGTCAGGGGCGGCGCGACCTACCTCGGCGCCGCGCCGAAGGCGACCTGCACCGGCTCGGACACGGCCTCAGGGGTCGCCTCCTGCAGCGTCTCGACCAGGCTCGCGGGCACGACGGTCACCTACCGCGCGACCGCATCCGACCGCGCGGGCAACAGCCGCACGGTGACCGGCACGTACACGGTGCTGCCGTACTTCGTCGCCGGCGTGACGCCGGTGAAGGGGGTCTCGGCCGTCCGGGCCGGCCACAGCTACAAGCTGATGGCCGTCGGGCCCGCGGCGCCGCGTTGGCTCGCGCCGGTGGCGTCCCCGAGGCGGCCGAGCGGCAGCGGGGCGGCGATGGCGCGCGCCGGGGTGCTCGGTGGCGACCCGGCCTGGTCGGCGACGTTGACGATCAGGTCGACGATGCGGGTCAACAGCGTGTGGATCGTGGGGGTGAAGGTCGGCGGTGTCGTGCACCTGCTGACGCTGAAGGTGGTGCGCTGACGCCGCCACGGACGGCGGGGCAGCGGCGACTAAGGTCGGGCCAGTGGCGATGCACCTGCGTGGCGTGTTCCTGCCAGACGAGACCGAGCGCGACGCCTGGATCGTCGACGGTCGCCTGACCTTCACCCGGCCGTCCGGCGACAGCGACACCATCGCCGACGGCGGCTGGGTGCTGCCCGGCTTCATCGACGCCCACTGCCACATCGGGCTGGCCGAGGGCGGCGGCCACCTCAACACGTTGGACGCGATGGTCGAGCAGGCCCGGCTCGACCTCGCCGCCGGCGCCCTGCTGCTGCGCGACGCCGGCTCGCCGGTCGACAACCGCGCGATCCAGCAGCGCGACGACCTGCCTCGGCTGATCCGCGCGGGCCGCCACATCGCCCGTCCCAAGCGCTACATCCGCGACCTCGGCGTCGAGATCGAGCCCGACCAGCTCGTCGCGGAGGTCGAGCGGCAGGCGGCGTGGAGCGACGGCTGGGTCAAACTCGCCGCCGACTGGATCGACCGCAGCACCGGCGACCTGGCGCCCGTCTGGCCGGACGACGTGCTCAAGCAGGCCGTCGACCGTGCCCACGAACTCGGCGCCCGCGTCGCCGCGCACGTCTTCGGCGAGGACGCGCTGCCCGGCCTCATCGCTGCGGGCATCGACTCGATCGAGCACGGCACCGGCCTCACCGACGAGCTGATCCCGGCCGCCCTCGAGGCGGGCTGCGCCATCGTCCCGACGCTGGTGAACATCGACAACTTCCCGTCCATCGCGCTCGCCGGTGCCGCGAAGTTCCCCGTCTACGCCGCCCACATGCGCTCGCTCTACGCCACCAACCGCGAGCGCATCCGCGCCGCGTGGGAGGCCGGCATCCCCGTCTACACCGGCACCGACGCCGGCGGCTCGCTGCCGCACGGGCTGGTGCGCGACGAGATCCGCGCGCTGGTCGGCGCCGGCATCCCGCAGGACGACGTCGTCGCCCAGGCCTCGTGGCGCGGACGCGAGTGGCTCGGGCTGCGCGGCCTCGAGGAGGGCGCCGAGGCCGACCTGCTCGTGTTCGCCGAGGATCCGCGCCGCACGCTGGCCGCGCTCTGGTCGGTGCGCCGCACGGTGCTGCGCGGCCGCGTGGTGGCCTGACCGGTGTGAACGGCGAGGGAGCGATGAACCGGGCATACCGCGGCTGGGTGCTCGCGGCGACCGTGTACCTGCTCGCCGTCTTCAACCGCAGCTCGCTCGGCGTCGCCGGCCTCATCGCCGAACGGCGCTTCCACATCGGGCCGGGCGCGCTGTCGACCTTCGTGCTGCTGCAGATCGGCGTGTACGCCGCCATGCAGATCCCGACCGGCATCCTGGTCGACCGATACGGCCCGCGCCGCATGCTCATCGCCGCGGCGACCATCCTCGGCGTCGCGCAGCTGGCGTTCGCGTTCGTGCACGTCTTCGCCCTCGCGCTCGTGGCCCGGGCGCTGCTCGGCCTCGGTGACGCGCTCACCTTCGTCAGCACGCTGCGCTACGCCGCCACCCACTTCAGCGCGCGGCGCTACCCGTTGCTCGTCGCGCTCACCGCGGTGATGGGCACGATCGGCAACGTGCTGGCGACGCTGCCGCTCAACGCGCTGCTGCGCGGCGAGGGCTGGACGACCGGCTTCCTCACCGCCGCCATCGCCTCCCTCGCGGGCGCGGTCGGGGTGGCCCTGCTGGTGCACGACCCGACGCCGTTGCCCGTGCGCATCGCCCGCGACAAGCTGCGCCCGACCGCCCGCAACGTCGCGCGGCGGGTGCGGGCCGCGTGGGCGATCCCCGGCACGCGCCTCGGCTTCTGGGTGCACTTCACCTGCATGGCGTCCGCGACGCCGCTCATGGTGCTATGGGGGCAGCCCTACCTCGTGCAGGGCGTGGGCTTCAGCGCCGGTGCCGCGAGCACGCTGCTGATGATCGGCGTCATCGTCTCGGGCCTCGCCAACCCGGCCGTCGGCGCGCTGATCGGGCACTGGCCGGCCAGCCGCATCCCGTTCGGCCTCGGCGTCTCGGGCGGCACCGTCGTCGCGCTCCTCGTCATCGTCCTCGGGCTCGGCGACCATCCGTCCAAGGTCGTCGTCGCGACGATCTTCGTGCTCATGCTGATCGGCGGCCCGGCGTCGATGGCGGCCTTCGCGGTCGCGCGCGACTACAACCCGCCCGCGACGCTCGGCACCGCGTCCGGTGTCGTGAACGTCGGCGGCTTCGCCGCGACGTCGGTCGCCGCGGTGGCGTTCGGGCTCGTGCTCGACGCGCAGGGCGGCGCCGGCGCGCACGCGATGCGGCTGGCCCTGCTGGTGCTCGTCGCCGTGCAGTCGCTCGGGCTCGTGCAGCTGGCCACCTGGTACCGGCGGGTGCGCGCCGAGGCGATGCGTCGCCAGCTCGCCGGCGACATGGTGCCGGTGCGCGTCACGCGGCGGATGTGGTTCGACATCCGTGACCTCGAGGGGCCCGCGGCGACGCCGTGATCAGCCGGTCGCGAGGCCGTTCGCGGCGATGACGTCGCGGTAGAACAGCGCCGAGTCCTTCGGTGTGCGCCGCTGCGTGTCGTAGTCGACGCGCACCACGCCGAACCGCTTCGAGTACCCGAGCGCCCACTCGAAGTTGTCCATCAGCGACCAGACGAAGTAGGCACTGATGTCGACGCCGGCGCTGATCGCGTCGTGCACCGCGGCGAGGTGGCCGCGCAGGTAGTCGACCCGGTCGGCGTCGTGCACGGCGCCGTCGGCGGACACCTCGTCGTCGAACGCGGCGCCGTTCTCGGTGACCATCCAGCGGGTGCCGGGGTACCCGCGGTGGAGGCCGGTGAGCAGTTCGGTGAAGGCGCCCGGCTCGATGCGCCAGCCCATCGCGGTGTGCGGCCCCGGCTGCGGCAGCGACACGGCGAGGTGCGTGCCGGGGTACATCGACGGCCCGGACGACGCCTGCGGGTCGCTCACCACCGACTGGTCGGCCGCCCGCTGCTCGGGGGTCGAGTGCGCGACGAGCGTGGGGGAGTAGTAGTTCACGCCGATCCGGTCGACCGGCACGTTGATCGCCGCGAGGTCGCCGTCCTGGACGAAGCCGAAGTCGGTGACGTGCTTGAGGTCCTCGACGATGTCGGCGGGGTAGCCGCCGCGCAGCACCGGGTCGAGGAAGACGCGGTTCGAGATGCCCTCGACGTGCCGCGCGGCGTCGACGTCGTCGGGGGTCGCGGGCCGCACGGCCGCCGTGTTCAGCGTCAGCGCCACCTCGGCGCCGGACGGGATCACCGCGCGCAGGGCGGTGGTGCCGAGGCCGTGGGCGAGGTTGAGGTGGTGCACCGCGCGGTACGCGGCGGGGTTCGAGCGCACCCCGGGGGCGTGCAGGCCGACGGCGTAACCGAGGTAGGCCGAGCACCACGGCTCGTTCAGCGTCGTGAAGACACCGACCCGGTCGCCCAGCGCCTGCCCCATCACGCTCGCGTACTCGGCGAAGCGGGCGGCGGTGTCGCGGTTGGTCCAGCCGCCCTCGTCCTGCAGCGGCTGCGGGAGGTCCCAGTGGTAGAGGGTCGCCACCGGCGCGATGCCACGCTCGAGCAGCCGGTCGACCAGCCTGCTGTAGAAGTCGACGCCGCGCTGGTTGACCGCGCCCGAACCGGTCGGGACGACGCGCGGCCAGGCGACCGAGAAGCGGTACGCCTGCAGGCCGAGCTCGGCCATGAGCGCGACGTCGTCGTCGACGCGGTGGTAGTGGTCGCACGCGACGGCGCCCGTGTCGCCGTTGAGCGTGCGGCCCGGCTCGGCGCTGAAGGTGTCCCAGATGGACGGGCCCCGGCCGTCCTCGTCCACCGCCCCCTCGATCTGGTAGGCCGCCGTCGCGGCGCCCCAGGTGAAGCCGTCGGGGAAGATCATGGGTGCGGTCACGGGCCTCACCTTAGGCGGCGGCCCGACCACCCCGGTCGTCTGGCTAGAATGACCGGTCGAGTACTGGCACGGCTGCGGACCCTCTCCCCGCACCGCGCCACCATCGGATCCGCCGCACCGAGTGCCCCACCCCGGCGCGGTCGTCCACCGTGACCCACAGTCTGGAGCTCTACCGCCCGTGGCAACCAAGATCAAGCTGATGCGTCTGGGCAAGATGCGTGAGCCGCACTACCGCATCGTCGTCGCCGACTCGCGCACCAAGCGCGATGGCCGGTCGATCGAGACGATCGGCGAGTACCACCCCAAGAACGACCCGTCGGTGATCAAGGTCGACGCCGAGCGCGCCGCCTACTGGCTCGGCGTCGGCGCCCAGCCGACCGAGGCCGTCGAGGCGATCCTCAAGGTCACCGGCGACTGGCAGAAGTTCAAGGGCCTGCCCGCGCCCGAGCCGATGAAGGTGGCCGAGGCCAAGCCCGACAAGCTGTCGGTCTTCAACGCCGCCCTCGCCGCGGTCGGCAACGAGCCGGTCGCCGAGGCGACGACGCCGCGCAAGAAGGCCCCGGCCAAGGCCGCCGCCGAGACCGAGGCGCCGGCCGCCGAGGCCGCCGAGGCGCCGGCGACCGAGAGCACCGAGGGCTGACGTGCTCGAGGAGGCCCTCGAGCACCTG
This sequence comes from Jatrophihabitans sp., assembly GCF_051960575.1. GTDB lineage: Bacteria > Actinomycetota > Actinomycetes > Mycobacteriales > Jatrophihabitantaceae > JBQCEE01. The sequence continues at coordinate 381 of NZ_JBQCEE010000101.1, read as the reverse complement.
GTGCGCGGCATCGTCGACCACCCCGACGACGTCCGCGTCGACCTGATCGACAACCGGCGCGGGCAGCGGCTCGAGATCCGGGTGCACCCCGACGACCTCGGCCGGGTCATCGGCCGGTCGGGGCGTACCGCCAAGGCGCTGCGCCAGGTCATCTCCGGCGTCGGCGCGTCGGCCGGGTACAAGGGCATCCGGGTCGACGTCGTGGACACCGACCGGCGCTGACTTGTCCGACGAGCTCATCGCCGTCGGCCGTGTCGGCAAGGCCCGCGGCGTGCGCGGCGACGTCTTCGTCGAGCCGTGGGCGGCCCCCCCCCCCCCCCCGTTCGGTCCCCGGGCGGCCCGCCGCGCCCCCCCCCCCCCCCCCGGCGGGGCCGCGCGGGC
>NZ_JBQCEE010000100.1:0-4366 GCF_051960575.1 Jatrophihabitans sp. | reverse complement strand
GCCGCCTGATAACAACGTCCCGGGTCACGACATCTAGGCCCCTGTCGTCGCGCGGGTTGTAGGTGATCCGGGGAAGCCGACCGACGACGAATACGGAACCAACGCGCTCTGCTTGATCCACGCGAACAACACTAACGCAGGCGTCCGGTCGCGCAGTCGTCGCGGACGGCGGCGACCCACAAGCCGGTTAGCCCGACGAGGAGCGAGGCGATGACGCTGCCGAGAGTCATCGCCGCGCTGCCGGTGGCGCTGATGCTCGAGGCGTAGGACAACGTCAGCGCCTTATCGTCGAGCGGCACGGGACCGAAGTGATCCGAAGCCTTCGCCAAACTCGCGCACCGATCCACGGTCGCCGGGTCTGCGGCGCCCTCTGCGCAGCTGGTGAGGTATCCCGCCCGAAGGAACATGTCGCCGGCACGGTTCCAGGCCAGGTTGGCGCCGACCAGGCCGAGCAGCAGCGACAGTGCCGCCAGGCCGCCGCCGATGACGCCGCGGCGGATGCGCCGGCGCCTTGTCCTGCTGGCTGTCGGGGCGGACGGGGCGGGTTCGAGGTGATGCATGGCGCGGAGTGTGCACGAGGGGTCTGACAGCAACGGGCCCAGCGTCCAGAGGGTGCGCTCAGCGACCGTTCCACGCTGGCTTCGGGCCGTTGATGCCGCTGTGCGCGGCCGCAACGCCTGAGGCGTCCGCGGACGCCCTCGGCACCCAGACGCCGGAGTTCGGTGTGATCCTGGTGAAGTTGCCCAGCAACCAGCCGTCGATCTCGGACAGCCGTCCGCGCTAAAGAATGTTCGACTCTGCCGCGAGCGGTCCGCCGGACTGCTTGTAGCTGGCCCAGATCGGGGCAGGTGCCCGGGCTGCTGCAACGCAGCCCTCGGGTGCCGACTTGTACGCATGGAATAGCACCCTGCTGCCGAATTCACCTTCGGGCGGGCGCACCTCTTCACAGGCTAGAACTGCGGTTGCGCGTGTTCCGTCGGTGCCTGGAACTGATCCTGCTCAGTCGTCTTGCGGATATGCGCACGCACCCGCGCAATGGCTATCACGAAGTCGGGGCTGGCTTTCCACAGCTGCACCTCGCCTCGTCGACCTTTCCGCCCGTCAGGCGTCGCGCCTGCGTACTGAAGCGCCTTACTGCTGTGGAGCACGTTCATGAAGACGCCATGCTGGCTTGGGTTGGGCTCGACGTCGAGGTCTCCAAACTGGAACGGGACGCCGGTGGCGACTGCGGCCTCAACGGCGTTCAGGGCTCGCAACATCCACGCGGGGTCGCTGTATCCGGCGCGGCCTTCCGGCTTACGGCGAGCGCGGGCGAGCTCAGGCGGACAGGCGACCGGTCCGGTGCCGGTGCGGACACGGTTCGATCCGCAGTCGAGGCAACGCAGCGTCTCATCGATGATCATGGTGATGCTCCCTGGGGGTCATGGTCAGCTACTTGTCCCAGACGCAGACGCTTGCGTCGACCGCCGCTTGAAGACCGTGCGCGGCTGCGCTTTGGTGGGACCCGGCGGTGCTGTCTCGACGGTTGCGCGATGGGCAACGACGCCGCTTGTTGCCGGACAGCGGACGCCGCCTGAGGCAGCTGCAGGCTGGGAGCCGAGGTTTTGCCAGCGGTTACAGGCGGGACGCGTCGGTCATCGACTATCAGAAGGCGCCCAGCACGCGGACCAAAGCGGGCGACATCGTCGCGACCGAGGTCGAGCAGGTTCCCCCTCGATAGCCGGTTGAGGCTGACGCGGGCGGACGGCTTGACGATCGAACGCCGTTCTGTCGCTCCGCGGGCTAGGAATGAGTCCCCACCCGGGGTGACGCCCCGAAGGCACAGCCCGGCATAAGCGGGGTGGGGGCTGCGGCGCACGGCTGGAATACGACGAGGTGACACCCCCGGGGGGTATTGCTACGCGTTTGCAGAGTGTCGCCCGTTGAGGGCCTGGGGGTCGCTCGTCGACGCAAGGCCACCTCCCCGTCTTCGCGAACGACGATGACGGCCGTGGGGGACCGAAGCTCAAGCGTTGGTGCGCCACTGAACAGTCAGACTCAACTCATGCGCGGAATCGGACGGGTCGCGAGCCGGAGCGGCACACGTGGCCGGGCGGCCCGGGCCGAGCGATCGGCGAGGACCCCGATGGGCGGCAACTCTTGTGACGAGCAGCGGCTCAAGATCAAGTCTTCGGCGTCAAATCGCCCGAGGGGGGACTCCGTATCCCGCTGCGCAGATGGCGATATGGCCCGTATTCGCTGGCCTGTAACTGCCCTCGGCGCCACGGTGATCACGTTGGCGGTCACAATCCCGCTGCCAAACCCATCACCAGCGCAGTAGCCGAGCAACGTCACCGCGAAGTCGATCGGTTGCGCGCGAGCCCAGCGGAACTTGTCGGCCAGCGTGGCGCCCGGCTTCCCTCCGCGCCCGCGTGCGTAGGACAGCGCCAGGGGTGTATCGCGCGTCGCTGAGGACAAGCTCATCCCCGGACCCTGCCGGACACATCACCACGCGTCCGAACAAGGCCGTAACCCTTCGGACGATCCCAGCGTTCCTCTTCTTGAAGGCACAGCCCGTTTATGCCCCGGAGGCAGCATCGACCAGTTCCGCAGGGATCCGGCACCCAGCCGAGTCCATGTCGAAAGAAGCCGCCACCATGCTGCCCAACCCCGAGCTCCAGCCGCTGCTCCGACCCGCCGATGTCATCGGGCTGCACCCGACGCTGCGGCGCACCGCTGTGTACGACGCGCTGAAGAAGGGCGAGATTCCCTCGATCGTGATCGGATCGCGCATCTTCATCCCCACCGCGGCCCTGCGAAGGATGCTGCATCTCGACGAGCGCGAGCACGACCCCGGCATTGACTCGGCCGAGCCGAGGCCTGACCAGGGGGCGAAGCCGGACGGCAGGGCGGAGCCGACAACCTCGCCCGGTTCGCGTCGCGGTTCGACTAACGTCGGCGGCCTGGAGTGACAGCCGAAGGTGTCGCCGGTGACATCGACGGCGCGGATAGGTTTTCGCGACTCTCGTTCGAGATGTCTCTAGATGTGGTGGGTCTCGTTCAATGCCCGGAACGCCCGTTCCAGGGGCCTAGGAACATTTATGCACCCGGCCCGGAGACTTTCGGTTCTCCGGGGTGCTGTGCGCGCGTGCCTACTTCGCCCGAAGTCGCCGTCCGGAGCAGTCGATGAGCGCCCTCGACATGGCGATGGACTACCGCGACCTCGAGTTCCTTGGACTGGTCGAGCCCGTCACCTGGGGGAGCCCTGAGCCGACGGCTGACCCAGAGTCGGATTCGGCTCACCCGACTGCGGACCCGATCCGGCAGCGCGGCGTACACCATCGCGCATCGCTACCCGCGCAGACCACTAGGGACGCGCTGGAGACTGCTCCTGACGAAGCCAACACGGCGCCCGATGGCCGGAGGCAACCCACTAAGCGCGTCCACGCCAAGAACGACGGCAAGGGCGCGTTGCCCTTCGCCAAGGTCTCAACCCGCATCGTCCGCGACGCGGCGGTCAGCCCGAACGCACGACTGCTGTACGTACTGCTCGCCACCTACGCGGACATCGAGCACCGCACCTGCTTCCCGAGTAAGCGACTGCTAGCAGGAGACCTTGGTTGCACGACCCGGTCCATTCAGAACTGGACGACCGAACTCGTGCACGCGGGGTACATCGAGGTGGCGCCGCGGGAGCGGAAGGGCGGCGGCCAAAGCTCGAACCTCTACCTCCTGGCGGATCATCACGACGTGCATCCCCGTTCGTCGTGACGAAGCGGAGCAGCCGCCGACGCCGACGCCTTCGCGTTCACCCTGGCTACCGCGAGCACCGATGTGACAGGTTCCGAACGCGCGCGAGCCGCGCCTGCCGATCGACAGGCGTCCAACCCGACCATCTCGTGGCCATCTCAACGACCTGGAAAGCTGGACAACAATGACAACCGGACGTAAGCGTCGCGGACACGGCGAGGGCAGCATCAGCTCCTACCGCACCAACGCCGGCGAGCGGTTCTCCATCGTTTACCGCGCATACGATCCCCGGCAGGGCAAGGTCAGACAGTTCCGGGTCCGCGGCTTCGAGACGCGGCGTGCCGCCCAGGCGACCCTCCGTGAGCGACTTCGCGACATCGCCAACGGCCAACACGTCGCACCCGACACGGAGACGTTGGCCATGTGGGCCGAGCGGTGGCTGGCCGCCGAACGCAACCAAGTTCGGCCGGCAACCTGGTCCTCCTACTCCCGCAACCTCCGGGTTCACGTTGTCCGTGGCCATGAAAAAGTCCCCACTGGTGGCCGGATCGCGGTCCCCACTGGTGGCCAGTTAGAAGTCCCCACTCCTCGCGTGTCCTGCCCAGGGTGAGAGGCCCTGCGCGGTGACGGTGCTGGT
>NZ_JBQCEE010000099.1:0-13369 GCF_051960575.1 Jatrophihabitans sp. | reverse complement strand
CGCTGCTCACGGCGTCCCGGGTGCTCGTCGGCGTCTCGGCACGCTCGCTGGCCGGCACCGCCGACTCGCTGACGCTGCCGCAGTTCCGCACCCTGGTCGTGCTCACCCGGCACGGCGAGATGCCCCTGCACCGGCTGGCCGAGCTGCTCGGGGTCAACTCGTCCAGCGCCATGCGGATGATCGACCGCCTCATCAGCGTCGAGCTGGCCGCGCGCCGAGAGGACCCGAGCAATCGCCGGTACACGCTGGTCAGTGCGACCCGCGAGGGCCAGGCGATCGTCCGCAAGGTGATGGTGCGCCGCCGGGCCGAGCTGCGCCGCATCGTCTCGCGCATGCCGGACGAGCGCAGCGAGCAGCTCGTCGCCGCCCTGCTCGAGTTCGCCCGGGCGTCCGGTGAGGCGGACGAGACCCTGGACGACGAGGTCGCCGCGCTCGGTTGGTGAGCCGCGGGCAGGCTCAGGAGCGCCGCCGCAGCGCCCGTTCGTCGGCCAGCGCGATCGCGAGCTCACCGCTCGCGTTGGGGTGCAGCGGTGCAGGCGCGTCGAGCCCCTGGACGTACGTCGTCGCGGCGCAGACCCCGTGGCCGGCGAAGTCAGGACGCGCGGTGAGGAACCCCGCGGCGTCCGCCCCCTGCTGCAGCACGTCGTTCAGCGCCGCCCGGTCGGCGGCGAGCGCCACCCGCTTGCTCGAGGTCATCCCGACCCCGGACAGGCAGTCGAGGTCGCCGTCGAAGGGGTCGTAGTAGAGGTTCACCACCACGGCGGGGTGCCGCGGCAGCGTCTGCAGACGCGAGAGCAGTTCGAGGTAGTCGCGGCTGAAGCGGCTCAACTGCTGCTGCAGGTACGCCTGCTCGGCCCTGTTGGCGCACGAGGCCGAGACCGCACACAGGCGCAGGATGTCGTCCCAGTGCACGTCGTTCGCGCCGATGTCGACGATCAATACGTCGGCAGCCGCCACCGCCGCGGCCTCGACCTGCGGCGGCTGCGTCCGGCCGTCGACCTGCTGCGGCCCGAGCAGGCCGGCGGCGATCGTCGCGCCACCGCAGGCGACGTTCGTGACCGCGCGGTGCGGGTTGGTGTCCAGCACCTCGGCGAAGGCGACGCTGCTGCGGTGGCAGGCCCGGTCGTCGGGCGTCGCACCGGCGACGAGGTCGTTGCCCTGACCCGCGGCCGTCGAGTCGCCGATCACCGCCACCTGCTGGGTCGAGCCGTCGGACGCGACCGGCGGCGCGGACGCGACCGGCGGTGCGCCCCCGACCAGCGACTGCAGCGACCGGATCGTGCGCAGCTTCGCCGGGGCCGTGGCGGCCGTCGCCATGATGGTCGCGACGTCGAGCGCCAGCCCCACCACGACCGCGAACACGACGACGACCACCGCCCGCCGCGCCGGGCGCCGCAGCCAACCGGTGACCGCCGCCGCGACCGCCGCGATGCACAGCGCCGCGACGGCCAGCTGCCACAGGAAGAAGCGCGTCCAGCCCCGCACGAGGGCGTGCTGCAACGACCGGGCCGCGTCGTCCGGCTGCGACACGAAGCGGGTCACCTGCGAGTCGAGGGTCAGCTGCGCCAGCCGCAGCCGGGGGCGCACCGGGCCGGCGAACTGGACGGTGGTGTCGATCCGCTGCCCGAACAGGTCGAGTTCGCCGGGGCCTGACCAGCTCAGGCTCGGCCCAGTGACGCCCACGTCGATGCGCTGCCCGACCGCCGTCACCCGCTGCATCGGGGTCAGCCACAGCGAGAGCGCGAGCCCGAGCACGATGCTGACGACGATGACGCCGGCGTCCGGGAGCAGTCGTCGGACAGGGCGCACGACCGAAGCCTTCCCGGTCGGACGGTGATCCCTACGGTCTTGCGCTGTGCAATTGTTGCGACGCCGGCGACACCTCGCCCGGGGGCGAACCGTCCGGCGGTGGCCAGTGCCCGCGCCGGCGATCCTCCGCCGGGCGCGGCGAGAACACGTTGCCCTCGGTCGGGCCGATGCGCACGCGGGTCTGGGCGGCGACCGAGAACAGCGGTCGGACGATGCGGTCGTAGACCGCGGGCAGCAGGCGGTAGCCGGCGACGATGACCGGGTTGGTCGGGCCGACCGGGACGGACACGTGCCCGCGCGGCCGGTCCAGCAGACGGGCGATCACCCGACCGGTCGTCTCCGGCTGCACGACCGGCCACGGCGGCCGCGCGCGCCGTCCCGACCAGCTCGCCGCCTGGTAGTAGATCGGCGTGTTCGTGCTGCCGGGGCTCACCAGGCAGACGTGGATGCCCCGCTCACCGACCAGTTCCTGCTGCAGCGTGCGCACCAGCGCCTGCTGGCCCCACTTCGCCGTGCAGTACGCGCCCATCGACGGCACCGTCACCGACCCGAGCAGCGAGTTGACGACGACGAGCGTGCCCGCGCCCTGCCGCCGGAAGACCGGCAGGACGTGCCGGGCCAGCCGCGCGGTGCCGTGGACCGCCGTGTCGACGACCCGTTCGAACACCTCGGCGGGCAACGCTTCGATCGTGCCGTACGCCATGACGGTGGCGGTGTGGACGACGGCGTCGAGCCGGCCGTGCCCGTCGAGGGCACGGGCCACCATGAGCCGCACGTCCTCGTCGTCGTTCACGTCCCCCGCGACGGTGACGACGCTGCGCGCGCCGGCGGCCTCGCACGCCCGAGCGGCGTCCGCCAGGCTCTCGATGCTCCGGGCTGCGAGGACGAGGTGCTCGCCTTGGGCGGCGAGCTGTTCGGCGGTGGCGAGGCCGATGCCGCTGGAGGCACCGACGACCAGGGTCACGCGATCGGTCACGCGCCCAGCCTCCCCGGCGACGGGCCCCGACAAACTGCGCAGAACCTGCGCAGCGGGGTGGCCGCAGCCGCTCTCCGATCTCCCCCGACACCGGCCCGAGCGGCTGCGGCCCATGAGCGACGCCCCGCGCGCCGCCGACCCACTACGCCGTCATCCCGCGACAGCCCGGAGCGGGGGTCCGGCTGCGACGTGTCGCGAGGGCGTAGGCCAACGAGGTACCCAGCGGTTGAACGCTCCACGACGACGTGACAAGAAGACGCCGTCCCGGTTAGGGGTGATCATCGACTGGGTACCCGCTCCCGTTGGCCCCCTGCGGGCCCCTGCTTCGCGGACGCGTCGCGGTTGCGGTCGGGGCGGCCCTGCCCGTCGCGCGACCTGCCGTTGCGCGACCGCTGATCCCCGTCGGACCGGTCGCCCTGCTCGGAGCGTTGCTGCTGCTTCGAGCCGTGCTGACGCCTGGAGCCGTCCTGCTGCTTCGAGCCGTTCTGCTCCTTCGAGCCGTGCTGTTCCTTCGAGCCGTCGGACCGCTGCCGGCGGTCCTGCTGGTCGGACTGCTCCTGCTCCTCCGGCGGCACGACCTGCCCGTCGTGCACCTCGCCCCGCCACTCGCCGGTCGCCTCGCCCCGCATCGCGAGGAACCGCCGGAAATTCTTGAGGTCGAGGCGGGCACGCCGTCCGCCGGCGCGCCAGAGGTTGCCGGTCTTCTCGAACAGCCCCTGCGGGTAGTACTCCATCGTCAGCAGCACCCGGGTGAGGTTCTCGCCGAGTTCGTGGAAGGTCACCACGCCCTTCGTCGAGCCCTTGGCGCCCTCGGAGGTCCAGACGATCCGGTAGTCGGGCACCTGCTCCTGCACGGTCGCCTTCCAGGTGCGCCGCGACTTGAACACCTTCACCCGCCAGTTCGTCTCCGTGTCGCTCGTCTGCTCGACGCCCTCGACGCCCTTCATGAACTGCGAGAACTCCTGGAACTGGGTCCACTGGTTGTAGGCGACCGACACGGGGACGCCGACGTCGATCGACTCCTCGATGTCGGTGGCCTTGATGCCCGAGCGGCCCTTCCCGCCGCCCTGGCCCTTGCCCACCAGGCCCTTGACCTTCTCCTTCAGCCCGGACGTCGCCGCGCCGAGCCCGGCCTTCGCCGGGCCGTCCCCCTGCATGAGCTTCTTGGCGCCCGTCCCGAGCCCGGTGGCCTTGCCGTCGCCTTGGTCGACCGACTTGCCGACGTTCGCGACCTTGTCCCCAACGCCGCTCAACAGTCGTTGTGAACGGGCCTGCGCGAACTCGCGCGCCTGGTCCTTGAGCTGCTGCGTCGCCGGACTGTTCCTGAGTCCCTGCAACAGCCCGGTGCTGCCCGAGCCGGATTCCTTCGCCATGGTCCGCTCCTCGCTCGTCATGCCGGTGTGCTGCGTCGTTGCCGCGACGACCTGGCCGGGGCGTGCCGCGTCCGGGTGCCGGAGCCACCCCGGCGCGACCGGTCGGCCCGGGCCCGCGGCTGGTCCTCGTCCGAGCCGCGGGCCTGGGCACCCTCCCCCGAGAGGCCCTCGTCGTCCCCGTCCGAGTCCTCCTCGTCCGAGTCCTCCTCGTCGTCCTCGTCGTCGTCGGCGGACGCGCGGTACTCGTCCTCATCCGAGTCGTCGTCCTCCTCGGAGTCCTCGTCGTCCTCATACACGTCCTCGTCGGACGCGCGGTACTCGTCGTCGTCCTCGTCGGACGCGCGGTACTGGTCGTCGTCCTCGTCCGAGTCCTCGTCGTCCTCGTCGTCCTCGTCCTCGTCCGACGCGCGGTACTCGTCCTCGTCCTCGTCGTCCTCGTCCGACGCGCGGTACTGGTCGTCGTCGTCACGGTCGTCGGGGTCCTGGTCGTCGCGCTCGTCCTCGTCCGACGCGCGGTACTCGTCGTCGTCCTGCTCCGGCTGCTCGTCCTGCCGGCCCTTGCCGCGCCGCTTCGTCAGCGTGCCGACCGCCCCACCGGCCCGGTCGGTCGCGTCCTTCGCCGTGTCGCCGGCCTGCCCTGCGGCCTGGCCGCCCGCCGACGACAGCGCCTGCGTGCGCTGCTGCAGCGTCTCGGCCAGCTTGCCCGCCCGCGCCTCGAAGACCGACAGCGCGGCCTGCCGGCCGGCGGCGAGCATGGGGCCGCGCAACTGGGCGGTGAGCTCCTTGCCCTGGTCGGTCGCGAGCAGCTTCGTCACCTGCTCGCGGGCCATGTCGGCCGGGCGCGGCTTGCCGCTCATCCACAGCGCGAGGCTGATCGCCATCTTCGCCTTCTTGGAACGCCCCAGCACGTACCCGCCCAGCGCCGCGGCGCCGAACTTCAGTTGATCCTGCATCCGTCCATCTCCTTGCCTTGGGGGCCGGCCGGTCACCAGCCCCACGAGCCGGAACCGCGGAAGGTGTCCGCGGCCTGGTGCACCGTCGTCGTGCGACGGTCGAGGAAGTGCGCGGCGGGCAGCGGCCCGACCGAGCGGAACTGCAGTGCGGGGAAGTCGGCCTGCACCTCGGCGACGGCGGCGTCGAACCGGTCGAGGTCGGCACGCGCCACGAGGAACGCCCAGCGCAGCACCGGGTCCTCCGGGCCGCGCACCTGTCCTCGCGCGACGTCGTCCCGCGCCACCGAGCGCAGTCGCTCGACGACTGCCTCGGCCTGCAGGCGCCGTCGCTCCATCACTGCGGCGGCGATCCGGTGCCCGGTCTCGATGCGGTCGGCGAGATCGCCGGACGCCCCGAAGGACGCGTACCGCGGTGCCAGCTCGGCCAGCACCGCCGCCTCGTCGTCGTCGGCGTCGACCTGGACCTCGACGAGGCCGTCGAGCGCGTCGAGCGACTCGGCGTACTCCGGCGCGGACGCCCCGAGCGTCGTCGAGCGCACGACGGCCTCGTCGGGCTGCACGGTCCCGAGCCGGACCGGCAGCACGGGGCCGTCGTCCAGGGCGGCGATGAGCACGTACAGGTGTGTCCGGGCGGCCTCGTCACCGACCTCGGACGCGTCGATCGCGGACACCAGCGCGGCCACCGGCCCGCCGTCGAGGACCTCGATCGGCGCATGGTCGATGCCGCGCACCCGGGTCGGTGCCGGGTGCCCGCCGCGGACGATGCCGTAGACGTAGAGCATCGGTCAGTCGCTGTCCGACCGGGCACGCCGCTCGCTCGACGGTCGGCGTGCCTCGCTGCGCGGCCGCCCGTTGCCGTTCGAGCCGGACCCGTTCGACCGGCCCGAGTCGCCGTCGTCACCGCGCAGCGACGAGACGACCTCCTTCGCGCTGTCCTTCATGCCGCTGAGCGCGCCCTTCGTCTTGTGCGAGGCGCCCGACTCCTGCAGCTGGCCGACCAGCCCGGGCAGCCCCTGCGCCTGCTCGGACGGCTGGATGTCGAGGCGGTTCACTGCCTCGGCGAAGCGCAGGTAGGTGTCGACGCTGGCGATGACGACGCGGGCGTCGAGGGTGAGGATCTCGATGCCGACGAGGGACAGCCGGACGTAGGCGTCGATGACGATGCCCTTGTCGAGCACCAGGTCGAGCACATCGGCCAGCCCGCTCGGGTGCGGCGCACGGTTGGCGAGGGCCTGGGTCATGGTCGTTCCTCTCGTGGTCGGGACGGGGTTCGCGACGGCCCGGCGACCGCGCGGTGCAACGTCTGCAGTTGTTCGGCGGCGTCGCGCAATGCCGAGCCGAGCGCCTCGATCTGGTCGTCGGTGAGATCGCCGGCGTCGACCCGACGGATCGCCTGTCGTTCGAGCAGCTCGCGCACCAGGTCGAGCACGACGAGCACGAGTTCGGCGAGCCCGCGGCCGACGTCGTCGGCGGCGAGATCGATGCGCACCGGCGCCGCGCGGGTCATGACGGATCCTCGACGGCGGCGACGCCGGCGAGCAGCGCACGCAGATCGAGCCGGATGAGATCGACACCGGCGACGCTGATGATGACGTCGCCCGCGATGCTCACCCCTATGGCGAGCAGGGCATCGAGCGCGCCGACGAGCCCGTCGAGCCCGACCCGCTCGCCGTCGCTGGTCATGACACTCGTCATCGGCGCACCTCGAGCCGGACGTCGGCGAACGACCAGGCCGGCAGGGGTCCGTCGAGCACGACCTCGACACCCTCGCCACCCAGGGTCGCGGCCGCCTCCGTCATCCGGCGGGCGAACGCCTCCGCCGCCTCGTGCGGCACCAGGTACGAGGCGACGTGGGCGGCCTCGGCGCCACGCCGTCGCGTCCGCACGTCGTCGGACAGCTCGCGCAGTTCCTCGTCCAGCTGTGCCACGATCCGTTCGCGGCGCGCCCGCTCGTCCTCGACCGCCCGGCGCGCGGTGCGGCGCTGCAGCAGGTAGTCGCGGCCGGAGGTTCGGCCCATCGGCGCCGCCGGTGCCGCGGCAGTCGGGAAGCGCACCCGCACCGTCCATTCGGCCCGTCCTCGCAACGCACGCAACTGCTGTTGCAGCTGGTCGTGCGACGCGTGCAGCATCGCGGTCACGCGCTCGGTGTCGGCGTAGAGCGTGCCGAGACGGACGGGCAGGACTGCGCCGGCCGTCGCATGCCGACGCAGCACGGCGTCGTGCTGCTCGGCCAGTCGCAGCAGCCCCGCGCCCGAGTCGTCGGTCAGGTCGTCGAGGGCGCTCGCGTCGAGGTCACGGCACAGCGCGCCGACGGAGCGGACGACCACCAGCCGATCGCCGCGCAGCAGCAGCTCGGGCGTCGCCGCCGTCACCTCGACGATGCCGTAGAGGTACAGGCACCCGCTCGCCGGCGGGCTGTCAATCCCGGTCATGGTCATCACCGCGTCCCTGCTCGAGTTCGGCGACGCGGCGGCGGAGCTGCTCGACCTCGTCCTGGGCGCGGCGGGCGTCACTCGACAGGAAGGGGTCGGTGGTCCACCAGTCGATGCCCATGCTGCGGGCGGTGTCGGCGGAGGCGATCAGCAACCGGATCTTCAGCGTCAGCAGTTCGATGTCGAGAATGTTGACGCCGACGTCGCCGACGATCACGACGCCCTTGTCGAGCACGCGTTCCAGCACGTCGGCCAAACCGCTGCCGCCGTCGGGACGGCGCACCCCCGGCGCGCCGGCTCCGCGGCCGATGCTGCTGATCGGGGTCGGTTCCATCGCCGTCACCGCCCGTCCGTCGAGGCCCGGGTGAAGCGGCGGATGCGCTCGTAGCCGATGACGGCGCCGTCGGCGTCGGCGTCGACCCGGTAGGTCGACAGGACGCTGGTGGTCGCCGGCACCCGCTCGACGTCGACGACGTCGACGAGCAGCGACCATCCGTCGTCGGTGCGCCGCACGCCCGACACGCGGTCGGCCGGCTGCCCGGTGAGCTCGCAGAACTCGCCGACCGCGTGGCCGACCAGCTTGCGCAGCGGCAGGGCGCGGCGATGCGCCCGATCCGGCTGGGCCGTCATGAGATTCCTCCTGGAGCTTCCCCCGAACGGGTCGCTCAGCAGCACCTGTTGGCTGCGGTGCGCGGCGCATGTTGGCCGGCGCAGTTCGGACGCTACCCACGTCCTCGCACCCACAACGAATTTCTGACAACTTTGCGCCAGTACCGTTTATCTGATGCATTTGCGGGGTACCTGCTGGCGCACTCGAACTGCCAGAAGGAGCACGCCGTGAAGGACGTGAGCGAACGCATCGCCATGCACGACGCCGTCTTCGGCGCCCTGCTGGACAAGGTGCGTCAGGACCGCTATCCCAGCACGCAACAGCTCGATCTGCTGGAGCAGCACCTCGTCGGCCACGAGCGACAGGAGTTCGTCGAGGTGCTGCTCGAGAAGGTCCGCCAGGATCGCTACCCCAGCATGCAGTTGGTGCATCGGGTGCTGCGATTGAGCGGATGACGCGTCACGGAAATGACCAGGAAAACGTCCGGGAAATGCGCGATCACCGTGTCACGTGAACACCGGTATCGGTAACTCCAGGTTCGGCGGCGGCTCACTCGAGCGCGGCGGACAGGATGCGGTCGAGGGCCGCGAGGTCGTCGGCGGGCAGCCCGGCGAGCGCCGGCGGTGGCACGTCCAGCATGCGCTGCGCGGTGCGGGCGAGGCGCTTGCCCGCCGCGGTCGCCACCACGATCTTGCGGCGCCGGTCGGCCGGGTCGGTGCGGCGCTCGACCAGGTCGCGCTGCGCGAGGTCGTCGACGACGACGGTCGTGTACGGCGCGTCGATCGCGAGCAGCGCCGCCAGCTCGCGCATGGTCATCGGCGCGTGCGCGACATGCCGCAGCGCCTTGACCCGCACGAAACTCATGCCGAGCCGGGCCGCCACCTCGGCGCGACGGTCGTTGCGGTCGAGCACGAGGGTGCGCATGGCCGTCCAGACCCGTACCGCGGCGTCGTCGCTCATGCGGCCGCCACCCGGGCGTCGTCGAGCCGCTCGACGCTGGCGTCGCCGAGTTCGGCGGCCGTCCTGACCGCGCTGCGGCGTGCGGCGGCCGTGGTGGTGAGCAGCCCCAGCACTGCGACGGCGAGGCCGCAGCCGACCACCACGACGACGGCCGCGTGCGACCGCGACACCAGCCCGGTGCCGACCGGCCCGCCGGTGCCCGCATTGATCATCGAGCCGATGACGGCGATGCCGAGGGACGCACCCACCTGCCGACTGGTCGAGGCGAAGGCCGCGGCCACCCCCGATTGCGAGCGCGGCATGCCCGAAACGGCGGTGTTGGTGATCGGCGGATTGACCAGCCCGAAGCCCGCCGCGAAGACGGCGTACGCGGCCACGAGCAGCCAGTGCGACGTGGACGCCGAGAGCCCGACGACCATCAACGAGCCGGCGGCGATGAGCAGACCGGCGGCGACCAGCGAGCGCCGCGCACCACCCGCCGCGACGAGCCGGCCGGACAGCGGCGCGCACACCAGCACCATCACCGCCATGGGCGCGGTCACCAGCCCGGCGTGCAGCGGCGAGAGACCACGCACGTCCTGCAGGTAGAGCGTGGTCAGGAACAGGAAGCCCGAGTAGGCACCGAAGGCGCACACCGCGGTGACGGTCGCACCGGCGAACGGGATGCTGCGGAAGAAGCGGAACTCGATGAGCGGCTCGGTGCGCCGCGGCTCGTAGGCGAGCAACGCCGCGAGTGCGCCCAGTGCGAGCACGAGCGGCACCAGCACCTCGGGCGACGTCCAGCCCGCGCGCGGCGACTCGATGATCGCGTAGGTCAGGCCGCCGAGCAGCACCACCACGAGCACCTGCCCGACGGCGTCGACCCGGCGGGCGCGGGCCGCGCGCGACTCGGGCACGACCAACGCCGTGAGCACGAAGGCCGCGAGGCCGATCGGGGCGTTGATCCAGAAGATCGAGCGCCACCCGATGCCGTCGGTGAGCGCGCCACCGACGATCGGACCGAGCCCGAGGCTGAGGCCCACGACGCCGCCCCAGACGCCGATGGCCTGCGCGCGCTCCCTCGGCTCGGTGAAGACGTTGGTGATGATGGACATCGCGACCGGGTTCAGCATCGATCCGCCCACCGCCTGCACCATGCGGAAGGCGATGAGCCAGCCCAACCCCGGCGCGAGGCTGCACAGCACCGACCCCGAGACGAAGACGACCAGCCCGGTCATGAAGGTGCGCTTGCGACCGAAGCGATCGCCCGTCGACCCGGCGAGGATCAGCAGGCCGGCGAGCACCACGGTGTACGCGTCGACCGTCCACTGCAGGTCGGCCACCGTGCCGTGGAAGGACCGGGCGATCGAGGGCAGGGCGACGTTGACGATGGTGTTGTCCATGCCGACGATCAGCAGGCTGAGACAGCAGGTCGCCAGCACCAGTAGGCGTCGGCGTCGGCTCAGGACGGGCACGCGGTCCCCCATTCGTTGTGTGACTACAACGATGATAGCCACACAATGAATCGGTGTATCAGAGCTGCACGTCACCCTCGTCGTCGTCCGGCGGCGTCGGGTCGTCCGGCCAGCGGTAGAGCGTCACCCGGGCGAGGTGACGCAGACGCGGCTCCCACGTCGCGCGGTCGGCCACGTACCGGTGCAGGGCGACGTCGGACCCGTCGACCTCGATGCCGCTGCGGCGCAGCACCCGGACGGCGTTGCCGAACCGCACTCCCCACCGGTCGCGGTCGGCCTGGTCGAACGCCATGACCGGTGGACGCGGGATCAGCTCGGCCAGCAGCGCATCCGCCGCCTGGTCGAGTTCGTCGAGCGCCGACGACCTGACGATGCCCGCATACCGCCCCTGGTCGAGCGCCGCACCGATGATCGACCTGGCGTCGAGCAGGGTGAGCAGCATCCGCGGCAGCGCGTAGTAGGTGTCGCGGTAGTGGAAGTAGCGCAGCACCGGGTACGAGAGGTGGCTCTGCAGCACCTCGCGCAGCACCGATGCGGTGTCGTTGACGTAGCCGCGCGCATCGGGCAGGTCGGCGTCGGCCACCAGCCCGGCGACGAACCGCGCGGCGTCGTCGGTCTGCCGGGTGCGGTGGTGCACGCCGAGGGCGAACGCGTTGCGGGTCGTCAGGTTGCCGTAGACGTTGAGGAAGTAGGTGATGATCATGCTGATCGTCACGAAGCCGCTCGCCGTGTCGACGATGGCCAGCGTGCGCCAAAGCCCGGTCGCCGCTACGTAGTCACCGGTGCCGAGCGTCGTGATGAGGAACCCGCTGTAGTAGAAGGCCGTCGCCCAACCGGTGTCGGTCGGCCCCGATCCGGCGCGGATGCCGTGCCCGAGCGCCGGCTGGTAGATCAGGGCCCAGCCCGCGTCCAGCAGCAGGAACCAGACGGCGAGCAGCACCGCGATCTGCGCCGGCCCGCAGTAGGCGAGCACGCTGCGTTGCGTGCGGCCACGGGTCCAGAGCGCCGCGCGCCGGAAGAGCCGCCACACCAGCGCCTCGAGGGGTTTGCGCAGCACCCCGCGTCCGGACGCCGGGAAGAGCACCGTCTGGAAGACGTCCTGCGCGACGGCGAGCAGCAGGACGATCCCGACGAGACGCAGCAGAAGATCCACGGCGGTGGTCTGCCCGGTGCGCTACCTCGTCATCACGTCTCCTCGGTCGGCGGCTCACGCAGCAGTGACAGCAGCCCGTCGAGGTCGTCGCGGCACGGGCCGCAGGCGCGCAGATGTGCCGCGACCGCTGGATGGGCGACCGACGCCGCGTCGCGGCCCTCCGTCGCCTCCAGTTCGGCGTATGCGGCGAGCACCTTCATTGCGTGCGCGCACCCGGCGTCGCGCGGATCCACCTCGAGCAAGCGGTCGAGCGGGGTCCAGCCGGTCATCGCACCACCTCCACGGCGTCGACGCTGTCTGCGGCGTCCCGTCCGGCCGCGAGGTAGCCACTCGCGGTGAAGTGCTCGCGGATCCGCCGGCGCGCCTCGTACACCGACTTGTAGACCACGTCGCGGCTGACGCCGAGTTCGGCGGTCAGGACGTCGAGCGGCACGCCGTCGACGACGATCGCGACGAAGATCCGCCGCTGCCGCGATGTCAACAGGGTGTCGACCGCCTGCCGCAGCAGCCCGACCAGTTCGTGGGCATGCACCGTGTCCGCCGGCGTCGCGCCCCAGCGGTCGGGCAGCGTCTGCCACTGTTCGGCGTCGAGACGAACGTCGCCGAGCGTGCGCCGGTGCCGCCCGATGACGGCACTGACCTCGAGGACCGCGAAGGCATAGGCCCAGGTGGTGAAGCGGCTGTCGCCACGGAAGGTCCCCAGCTTCGTCAGGACGGCGAGGGTCGCGTCGTCGGCCGCCTGCTCGGCGAGGTCGTCCAGGTCGGCGGCACCGAGACCGACCGCACCTGCCCGGCGCCGGAGCTCGCGGTGCGCCGCCCGCCGCAGCAGCCCGTGGAGCTCGGCCACCGCCTCGTCCCGCACCGCGCCGGACGCCTGCAGCGAGGGCAGCCACTGCTCGTCGTCCACGGCAGCGACGCTAACAGCGCACCGCATTACCGCGCCCTTACGAGCGGCCGCCGTCGGGTCAGAACGACGGCGCACGGGACGCGGACTCGGGTGTCGACGGGACCGACCCGTCGACGTGGCATCGACCACCCTCACCGAAAGGCCTCGTCGATGATCCCGAAGTCCCTCACCGCCGTGCTCACGGGCACCGCCGGTGCCGCCGTCGCCGCGCTGGTCGCGGCCGGCCCCGCCGCAGCGTCCCCCGTCTCGGCGCACCACCTGTCGTCCGACGACCGCGCCGGCGCCGTCTTCGTCCAGAACGACGCCCTCGACGGCAACCAGATCGTCGCGTACCGGCGGGCCGCGGACGGCGGCCTCACCCGGCTGGCGCAGTACGACACCGGCGGGCTCGGTGGCCGGCTCGCCGGGGCAGCCGTCGACTTCACCGCGTCGCAGGGGGCGCTCGGGTACCTGCCGCGGCACCGCGAGCTGCTCGCGGTGAACCCGGGCAGCGACACGCTCACCGTCTTCGGGGTCGAGGGCACGACGCTCGCGCGTCGCCAGATCGTCGACACCGCAGGCAGCTTCCCCGTCAGCGTGACCGCCGACGGCAACCGCGTCTTCGTACTCAACGCCCGTGGAGGCGGCAGCATCCAGGGTTACGCCGTCCGCGGCGGTCGTCTCGAGCCGGTCGCCGCGTGGCACCGCGAGCTCGGACTGCCCGTGACCACCGGCGCTGCCGAATTCACCCACACGCCGGGGC
>NZ_JBQCEE010000098.1:0-3580 GCF_051960575.1 Jatrophihabitans sp. | reverse complement strand
GAAGACCTCCGCGCGGGTGCGGTGCAGCGGCACGTCGGGCGGCGCGAGCATGCCGCGCAGCCCGCGGCCGCGACGGTCGCGGCGGCCTGGCCGGCGCGCGGGCCGACCGGGCGGGCGTCCTTCGCTGCGCACGCGGTCAGCCTACGCAGCACCGTGCCCCGCGCTGTTGGGCTTCCGGACAGGGTCCGGGAACCGATCGCGAGGTCGTCCGGCGCGACACGATGCGGGAAACGCGGGGTGCAGCACGGTGATCGCCGACCGGAGGGTTAGTGTCGCCAGCTGTGAGGCATGTGCGGCGGTGCAGCAAGACCGGGTGCGGGCGCCCCGCGGTCGCCACGCTCACGTACGCGTACGCCGACCTGATGGCCGTGGTCGGGCCCCTCGCGAGCATGGCCGAGCCGCACTCGTACGACCTCTGCGAGGAGCACGCGGTGCGGCTGACCGCCCCGCGCGGCTGGGAGATCCTGCGCCACGTCGGCGAGTTCCCGGCGCCCATCCCGCACGCCGACGACCTCGAGGCGCTCGCCGACGCCGTGCGAGACGCGGCCCGCACCGAGCAGCCGCCGCGTCCGGACGGCGAGGCGACCATCGCCCGCCGGGGGCACCTGCGCGTCGTGCCGCCCGCCTCGCTCTGAGCCGTCCTGCCTCGCCCGGGCGGCGACACCGGTGGCGTGCCGGTCACGATCTTCACCGTGGGCGTGCGCCCGGCGGGTGGCCGACCACTACGCTCCCGGACGTGGACCTCTCGACGATCGTCAAGGCCTACGACGTCCGTGGCACCGTCCCGGACCAGCTCGACGAGGGCGTCGCCCGGGCCCTCGGCGCGGCGTTCGTCGACGTGGTCGGGGCGACGCGCATCGTCACCGCACACGACATGCGCGAGTCGGGGCCAGGCCTCGCCCGGGCCTTCGCCGAGGGGGCGATGCGCCGCGGCGCCGACGTGGTCGAGGCGGGCCTCGGGTCCACTGACCTGCTCTACTTCGCGTCCGGACACCTCGACCTGCCTGGCGCCATGTTCACCGCCAGCCACAACCCGGCGCAGTACAACGGCATCAAGCTGTGCCGGGCGCGGGCCGTCGCGATCGGGCAGGACACCGGCCTGGCGGCGATCCGCGACCGGGCCGCCGAGTACCTCGCCGCGGGTGACGTGCCGGCCGGTGAGCGCATCGGCACCGCGACGTCGGTCGACCTGCTCGCCGACTACGCCGCGCACCTGCGCGGCCTGGTCGATCTGTCGGGCATCAGGCCGCTGAAGGTCGTGGTCGACGCCGGCAACGGCATGGGCGGCCACACGGTGCCCGCCGTGCTCGGCGACGCCGTGCTGCCGGCGCTGCCGCTCACCATCGTCCCGCTGTACTTCGAGCTCGACGGGTCGTTCCCGAACCACGAGGCGAACCCGCTCGAGCCCGCCAACCTCGTCGACCTGCAGCACCGGGTCGTCGCCGAGGGCGCCGACCTCGGGCTCGCGTTCGACGGCGATGCCGACCGCTGCTTCGTCGTCGACGCCACCGGCGCGGCCGTGCCCCCGAGCGCGGTGACCGCGCTCGTCGCGACGCGCGAGCTTGCGAAGCATCCGGGCGCGACGATCATTCACAACCTCATCACCTCGCGGGCGGTGCCCGAGATCGTCGACGAGCACGGCGGCCGGGCCGTGCGCACCCGCGTCGGGCACTCGTTCATCAAGGCCGACATGGCGCGCACCGGCGCCGTCTTCGGGGGCGAGCACTCGGCGCACTACTACTTCCGCGACTTCTGGTTCGCCGACACCGGCATGCTCGCCGCCATGCACGTGCTCGCCGCCCTCGGCGAGCAGGACGCGCCGCTGGCCGACCTGCTCGCGGGCTTCAGCCGCTACGTCGCGTCCGGCGAGATCAACTCCACGGTGCAGGACGCCGCCACCCGCGTGGCCGCGCTGCGGGCGGCCTTCGCCGACCGCACGAAGTCCGTCGACGACCTCGACGGACTGACCGTCGACCTGGTCGACGGCAGCTGGTTCAACGTGCGTGCGTCGAACACCGAACCGCTGCTGCGGCTCAACGTCGAGGCCGCCACCGAGGCGGCGATGGTCGCCGTGCGCGACGAAGCCCTCGCGATCATCCGCGCCTGATCGCCCCCACGACGGAAGGACCCGCCATGCCGCTGGCCCCCGATCTGCTCGAACGACTCGCCTGCCCCGGCGACGACCACGCCCCGCTCGAGCTGCAGCAGCGCGACGGCGCTGAGGTGCTCGTCTGCACCGTCTGCCGGTCGAGCTTCCCGATCGAGGACGGCATCGCCGTGCTGCTGATCGACGAGGCGACGCCCGGCCCGAACGGCGTCGGCGTGCCGGCATGAGCGCGCGGGTGCCGGACGGGACGGGCGCGCGATGAGCTTCGACGAGTCCCTGCTCGACGACGGCGACCTGCTCGAGGCGCGCGACGAGCAGCGCCTGCTGTGGTCGCTGGCCACATCGGGCGCGCAGGTGCGGCGCGCGGTCGAGACGGTCGGCGACTTCGGCGTCGAGGCGTTGCGCGGCGGCGCGCTGCCGCGGGCGCTGCTCGTGGCCACCGACGTCGCCCCGTCGGTCGCCACCCGGCTGGTGGTGCGGCTCAGCTGCACCGAGACGCCGGCGATGGCGTGGCACGGGGTCGAGCTGCCCAAGTGGGCCGGCCCCGCCGACGCGCTGCTCATCGGCTCGGTCGACGGGATGCACCCGCGTCTCGCCGAGCTCGCCGCCCAGGGCGCCCGCCGCGGCCTCGCCATGGCGGTCGTCGCGCCCGCCGGCACGCCGGTCGCGAGTGCCGCCGGCCGGGCGCCGCTCGCCGAACTGCCCGCCACGCTGAACCCGCGTGCCGCCCGCTGGTCGGTGCTGACGCCGTTCCTGCAGACGCTCGACGCCCTCGGCGTGCACCACGTGCCCGGCGGCCTGCTCGCCGAGGTCGCCAATTCCCTCGACTCGACGGCCGAGGCCTGCCGCCCGTCGACCGACGCGTTCACCAATCCGGCGAAGGCACTGGCGATCGAGTTCGCCGACACGCAGCCGCTCATCGCCGGCGCCGGCGTGCTCGCCGGGGTCGCCGCGCGGGCCATCGCCGACGCCCTGCAGCAGTTCGCCGGCGTCACCGCCGTGTCGGTGTCGCTGCCCGACGGCGTCGGGCGGGCCGGCGCACTGCTGCGCGGTGCCGGCCCGGCGGCCGTCGACGACTTCTTCCGCGACCGGGTGGACGAGCCGCAGCAGCTGCGTCCGCGGCTGCTCGTGGTGGGCGACGACGGCGACCCCGACGACCCCCTGCTCGGCGACCGCAGTGGCGCGCAGATCCAGCTGGACGAGAAGGCCGCACGTCGCGCCGCCAGCGCGCTGCACCACCTCGCCCGCGAGCTCGGCCTCCGCGCGTCCAGCGTCGAGGTGCCGCAGGGCGACCCGCTGGCCCGCTTCGCCGCTGCGGCCGAGTTCGGGGAGTTCACCGCGGCCTATCTCGCCTTCGGGCTCGGGCTCGACCCCGGGTCGCGCGGGCCGGCCGAGCGGGCGCACTAGATGTCCGCTCACGGCGGATCGAAGGCGGTGCTCGCCGCCCTCGGCGCCAACCTCGGCATCGCGGTC
>NZ_JBQCEE010000097.1:0-36077 GCF_051960575.1 Jatrophihabitans sp. | reverse complement strand
CGGTTCGGCGAGCTGCGGGAGCGGATCGGCGGCGTCGCGCCGAAGGTGCTGACGCAGACCCTGCGCGCGCTCGAGCGCGACGGCCTCGTCACGCGGACCGTGTACGCCGAGGTGCCACCACGGGTCGAGTACGCGCTGACGAAGCTGGGCAGGTCGCTTCGCGAGCCGCTCGAAGCGGTGCAGGTGTGGGCCGAGCAGCACGTCTCGACCGTCCTCGCGGCGCGCGATGCCGCCGACGCGGCTGGCTGAACAGCGACTGGCGGGCCGGCAGGCCGTGACATGCGACCATTGAGGCGACGCACAGCAGGCGCGAGCCCGCTGTAGAAGCCTGAAGAAACCCGTCGAAACCCTGTACAGAGCCGAAAGCCCGAGGATCGCGCCCACGTGACCGAACAGCAGACGTCGCTCGGTCGCACCGACCCGGCGGTCATCCGCAACTTCTGCATCATCGCCCACATCGACCACGGCAAGTCGACGCTGGCCGACCGGATGCTGCAGTTGACCGGCGTCGTGGGCGACCGGCAGATGCGCGCGCAGTACCTCGACCGCATGGACATCGAGCGCGAGCGCGGCATCACGATCAAGGCGCAGAACGTCCGCATGCCGTGGCGCGGGCGCGCGCTCGACGGGGTGGTGGGCAACAACTACGTGCTGCACATGATCGACACGCCCGGTCACGTCGACTTCACCTACGAGGTCAGTCGCAGCCTGGCTGCTTGCGAGGGCGCGATCCTGCTCGTCGACGCGGCGCAGGGCATCGAGGCCCAGACGCTCGCCAACCTCTACCTCGCCCTCGAGAACGACCTGCACATCATCCCGGTGCTCAACAAGATCGACCTGCCGGCCGCACAGCCCGACGTCTATGCCGCCGAACTCGCGCACATCATCGGTTGCGATCCCGACGACGTGCTGCGGGTCAGCGCGAAGACGGGTGAGGGCGTCGACGCACTGCTCGACCTGATCTGCCGCGACGTGCCGGCTCCCGTCGGGGATCCCGACGCGGCCCCGCGCGCACTGATCTTCGACTCCGTCTATGACATCTATCGCGGCGTCATCACCTACATCCGCGTCGTGGACGGTGCGTTCACGCCGCGCGAGCGCATCAAGATGATGTCGACCGGCGCAACGCACGAGCTGCTCGAGATCGGTGTCATCTCGCCCGAGCCGCTGCCCACACAGGGGCTCAGCGTCGGCGAGGTCGGCTACCTGATCACCGGCGTGAAGGACGTGCGCCAGTCGCGCGTCGGCGACACCGTCACTGACGCGGCCAAACCGGCCAAGGACTCGCTCGGCGGGTACCGCGACCCGCGTCCGATGGTCTACTCCGGCCTGTATCCGCTGGACGGTTCGGACTACCCGCTGCTGCGCGACGCTCTCGACAAGCTGCGGTTGAACGATGCCGCTCTCGTGTACGAGCCCGAGTCGTCAGCGGCCCTCGGCTTCGGATTCCGTTGCGGGTTCCTCGGCTTGCTGCACCTGGAGATCACGCGTGACCGCCTCGAGCGCGAGTTCGACCTCGACCTGATCAGTACCGCGCCGAACGTCGTCTATCGCGTGATCCTGGAGGACGGCGAGGAGCACGTCGTCACGAACCCGTCCGACTGGCCGACCGGCAAGAAGATCGCCGAGACCTACGAGCCGGTCGTGAAGGCGATGATCATCGCGCCGAGCGAGTACATCGGCGCGATCATGGAGCTCTGCCAGCAGCGGCGCGGCTCGCTCGGCGGCATGGACTACCTGTCCGAGACCCGCGTCGAGCTGCGCTACACGCTCCCGCTCGCCGAGATCATCTTCGACTTCTTCGACCAGCTGAAGTCGCGCACCCGCGGCTACGCCTCGCTCGACTACGAGTTGGCGGGCGAGCAGAGCTCGGACCTCGTCAAGGTCGACATCCTGCTGCAGGGCGAGCCGGTCGACGCGTTCAGCGCGATCGTCCACAAGGACAAGGCGTACGGCTACGGCACGTCGATGACGACGAAGCTGCGGCAGTTGATCCCGCGGCAGCAGTTCGAGGTGCCGATCCAGGCGGCCATCGGTGCGCGCGTGATCGCGCGCGAGAACATCCGCGCCATCCGCAAGGACGTGCTCGCCAAGTGCTACGGCGGTGACATCACCCGCAAGCGCAAGCTGCTCGAGAAGCAGAAGGAGGGCAAGAAGCGGATGAAGATGGTCGGCCGGGTCGAGGTGCCGCAGGAGGCCTTCATCGCCGCGCTCTCGACCTCGGACGCGCCCGAGCAGGCCAAGCGCTGACCACCTTGTCCCCCGGCCCGGGCACGAGCGGAGCTGCTGGCTGACCGGCGCGGGGGACAAGCGGTGTCTGCCGCGGGTGCAACAGGTGTTGCGGACGCGGACGGCCCGTCAGCCGCCGGCGGTGTGACAGACCGCCTCGACGTTGTTGCCGTCCGGGTCGCGGACGAACGCCGCGTAGTACGAGCGGTGGTACTCCGGGAATTCGCGGGGGCGGTAGAGCACCTCCGCATCGTGCTGCAGCGCCGTCCCGAAGAAGGCGTCGACCGCCTCGCGCGTCGGCGCGGTGAAGGCCAGGTGCGACTCGCGGAAGCCGGTGCCGGTGTTGTGCGGGCCGATCCAGAACGTCGGCATGTCGGTGCCGTAGCCGATGGCCTCGGGGGAGTCGAACATGCGCTTCGCGCCGAGCACGGCGAGCACCGCGTCGTAGAAGCGGGCGCTCGCTGCCAGGTCCGAACACTGGATGGAGACGTGATCGATCACCCGTGCAGTCTCGTGCACAGGACGGGTGCGGCGCGAGTGGGTAGGTTCGGCGGATGCTCGCCGCCCGTGTCGCCGCCGCTGCCGTCGCGGCGTCGGTCGTGGGCGCCTGCAGCAGCAGTGGCACGCCGGCGGCGAAGGATCCCGCGACGTCGTCGAGCTGCACCCGCGTCCAGACGGTCACCAAGCAGCTGAACAGCATCAGCACCGATCTGGCAGCGAGCAAGCGGCTCTTCCGGCAGGTGTCGACGGAGGTCGCCGGCCTCGTCGCGGACGCGCCCGCCTCCCTGCGTCCGGACGCGGCGAAGCTGCAGCGCAGCGTCGGCACCGTGCAGCGCTACGTCGAGCGCGCGACGACCATCGAGCAGCTGCAGCAGAGCGAGCAGCAGCCGGCCGTGCAGGACGCGTTCAACGACCTGCTCACCGCCGCCGCCGCGATGACCGACTGGCACGACCACCACTGCTGACGCGAAACCCCCTGCTTCGGCTCGTTTCTGTCCCTGAAAATGGGCCGGAGCAGGGGGTTCCGCGTCGTCCGGCGGGTCAGCCGGTGAGCGGGGCGAGGGCGGTGTCGCCGCGTCCGCCGACGAGGATGGTCGCGACGGCGTCGACGAGCGCGTGGATCGGCTCGTAGCCGTCGGCCAGGGCGTCCTGCAGGTCGCGCAGCCGCGGCTTCGGGACGCGCGTGGCGAGGGTGCAGTGCGGCGCCCACTGCCCGGCGTCGCTGCGCTCGCCGAAGGCGGCGGGCCAGCCGGCGGCGAGCAGGCTCTCGTGCGCGTCGGCCTGCAGCGCCGCCAGCGCGGGCGACGGGTCGGGGCCGAGCCAGAGGGCACCCGCGCGTCCGAACCGGCCGACGTGCGAGAGCACGAGCGGCAGCGGGGCGTGCCGCGCGGCGACCTGGGCAGCGACGGCGACGACGCGGTCGAGTTCGCCGCCCCGCTCGACCCGCGCCGCGGCGAAGGTCAGGTGCGGGCGGTGCGGCGGCCGGTCGGGCAGGGCATGGCCGAGCGCCCGCAGCCGCTCGCGCACCCGCAGGATCGCCGCGTCCGACGCCTCGTCGAACGCCGCACACAGCACGGCCGTCACCATCGTCACACCGGAAACCCTCCCGTGTGGCTCATGTCCGGTCGCAGAAATGGGCCACAGGGGAGGGTTTCGCGTTCTGGGGGGCTCAGACCTCGAGGACGATCTTGCCGACGAGGTCGCCGCCGGCCATGGCGGTGAGCCCGTCGGCGGCCTGCTCGAGGGGCAGGACACGGTCGATGTGCGGGCGCAATCCGGACGCGCGCAGGAAGCCGATGAGGTCGACCAGCTCGGCCTTGGTGCCCATCGTCGAGCCGAGCACCTGCAGCTGCAGGAAGAAGATGCGGGTCAGGTCGGCCGGGGGGTTCGGGCCGGTCGTCGCGCCGGAGATGACGATCTGGCCGCCGGGCTTGAGCGAGCGCACCGAGTGGGCCCAGGTGGCCTCGCCGACGGTCTCCATGACGGCGTCGACCCGCTCGGGCAGGCGGGCGCCGGACGCGAACGCCTCGTGCGCGCCGAGCTCGAGCGCCTTCGCCTGCTTGTCCTCCGACCGCGCGGTGGCGTACACGCGCAGACCGGCGGCGCGCGCCATCGAGATGCACGCCGTCGCGACGCCGCCGGTGGCGCCCTGCACGAGCACCGACTGGCCGGGGCGCAGCTTCGACTGCACGAAGAGCATGCGGTAGGCGGTGAGCCATGCGGTCGACAGACAGGCCGCCTCGGCGAACGACAGCTCCGCGGGCTTCGGCACGACGTTGTGCTTCGGCACGACGACGTGCTCGGCGAGCGAGCCCTGGTGCTTCTCGGACAGCAGCGAGCGGCCGGGGTCGAGCGTCTCGTCGCCGGTCCAGCCCGGAGTGGTGATCACCGAGTGGACGACGACCTCCTGGCCGGTCGACTCGTCGATGCCGGCCGCGTCGCAGCCGAGGATCATCGGCAGCTGCTCGGCCTTGATGCCGACGCCGCGCAGCGTCCAGAGGTCGTGGTGGTTGAGGCTCGCGGCCTTCACCGCCACCCGCGTCCAGCCGTCGGGCACCTCGGGCTCTGGCCGCTCGCCGACCACCAGGCCGGCCAGGGGATCGTCGGGGTTGATCGACTCGGCGTAGACGGCGCGCATGGCGCCGACCCTAACCGGGCTTCAGACCAGGATCGGGGCGGGGGCGTCCATGCCCTGCTCGGCCGACGTCAGCTTGTGCCGGGGCAGCAGGAACGCCGGGACGAGGCAGAGCGCGACCAGCACGACGCCGACGGTGTAGGTGGTGGCGAACGAGTCGGCGAGCTGGCCGTACACGGTGTGCAGCTGGGCCGGGGACGGCGGCGGGCCGGTCGGCTTCGACTGCTGCTGCGAGGCCTGGACGAACTCCTTGAGCGGGTGCTTGCCGAGTTCCTGATTGGTGAGGATCACCGAGAAGGTCGCCGTGCCGATGGAGCTCGAGACCTGCTGCAGGATGTTCACCAGCGTCGAGCCGCGGGCCACCTGCGCGTGCGTCAGCGTCTGCACCGCCGCCGTGAACGCCGGCATCATCGTGCAGCCCATGCCGAGCCCCATGACGAACAGGCCGAGCAGCAGCACCCAGTACGGCGTCGTCGCGGTGACGAAGGTGAAGACGCCCATCGACGGCACGATCAGGCACAGCCCGGTCAGCACGACCTTGCCGGGGCCGATGCGGTCGACCAGCTGGCCCGCGACCGGCATGGTCAGCATCGCGCCGAGCCCCTGCGGGATCAGCAGGAGACCGGTCGACAGCGTCTTCTCGCCGCGCACCTGCAGGAAGTAGCTCGGGAACAGCAGCCCGGCCCCGAAGAACGCGATGGCGAACAGCGCCATCGTGATCACCGCGACGGTGAGCTGCCGGTTCTTGAACAGGTGCAGGTCGATGAGCGGGTGGTCCTTGCGCAGCGCGTGGAAGACGAACGCGAGGATCAGCACGAGCCCGATCGCGGCCGGGATCAGCACCCGCGAGGCCAGCACGGTGTGCTTGTCCGGGATGGACGAGACACCGAACAGCGTGAGCGCGAGGCCGGGCGAGAGCAGCAGCATGCCGAGCAGGTCGAACGACTGCGAGGGGCTCGGGGCGTCCTTCGGCAGGATGACGAACGCGTAGACGAGCGCGACGGCGCCGAGCGGCAGGTTGATCAGGAAGATCCAGTGCCAGCTCGCGCTCTGGATCAGCCAGCCGCCGAGGATCGGGCCGCCGATCGGGCCGAGCAGCATCGGCACGCCGAGGATCGCCATCACCCGGCCGACCCGGTCTGGGCCCGCCGCGTGGGTCATGATCGTCATGCCGAGCGGCATGAGCATGCCGCCGCCGAGGCCCTGCAGCACGCGGAACGTCACCAGCATGCCGATCGAGGTCGCGGTGCTGCACAGGACCGACCCGGCGACGAACAGGGCCACGGCGAGCATGAACAGCCGCTTCGTGCCGAAGCGGTCGGCCGCCCACCCGGTCAAGGGGATCACCGTCGCCAGCGCCAGCGTGTAGCCGGTCATCGTCCAAGCGACGTTGGCGTAGGTGGCGTGGAAGACCTTCTGGAAGGTCGGCAGCGCGACGCTCACCACGGTGATGTCGAGGATCGACATGATCGCCGCGAGCACGACGACGCCGGCGAGCGTCAGGACGCCGGCGTCGATCTTGTCCGACGCCGGCGCCGGCGTCGAGGTGGCGGTCATGGGTGCACCTTCCGGGTCGGCCGAACGACCCCGGAAGTGTCGCACCCACCACCGACAACGTGCAGCGACTTTTCGCCGCCGACCGTCACACTGCCGCTGCTACCCGGTCAGACCGGTCATCTCCGCCGGGGCGGAGTCGAGGGCCGCGGTGATCGCCGCGACCAGCTCGCGCGCCGCCTCGGCCGTCAGTTCGACCGCGACCCGCGCCGACGGCCCGCGCGACGGGTCGGCGAGGTCGATGTTCAGCGTGTGCTCGGCCTGGGCGTGCACGGGGTGGTCGAAGTAGACGGTCGCGTCCGAGACGCGGAACCAGGACGAGCCCGGCCCCTTGGCGCTGCCCTCGACGGGGGTGCGGAACGTCGCGTAGGTGCACATCAGAGGTACCGCCCGAAGAAGTCGGCCACGCGCTCCCAGCCGTCGACGGCCGCTGCCACGCGGTACGAGGGCCGGTCGGGGGAGAAGAAGCCGTGCCCCGTGTCGTCGTAACGGTGGAACTCGTAGGTCTTGCCGTGCTCCTTGAGGATCTGCTCGAACTCGTCGACGTGCGCCGGCGACGGGTGCTGGTCGTCGTTGCCGAACAGGCCGAGCACCGGGCACGAGAGGTTCGGCAGCTTGTCGACGATGTTCGTGATGGGGATCGGGAACTCCTTCGGCGGAGTGCCGGTCACGTAGGCGCCGTAGCAGTCGACCGCGGCGTCGAGGTCGAGGTTGCAGGCGGCGAGCACGCTCTGCCGCCCGCCGGAGCAGTAGCCGATCGTCCCCACCTTGCCGTCGGACGTGTCGAGGGCGCGCAGGTACGCGGCCGCCCCGCCGACGTCGCCGACGAGCCGCTCGTCCGGCACCCCGCCGTTCGCGCGCGCCACCGCGGCGGCGTCGGACGGGTCGGCGCCCGGCGCCTCGCGCGAGTAGAGGTTCGGGCAGATCGCGTCGTAGCCCAGCTCGGCGAAGCGGCGCACGAACTCCTTCATGCCGCGGTCGTAGCCCGGCAGGTGGTGGATCAGGACGACGCCGCCGCGCCGCCCGGTGCCCTCCGGACGGGCGAGGTAGGCCTCGATCTCGTCACCGCCGGCGCCGGTGATCGTCACGGTTGTCGCAGTCAACGAATCGCTCATGACCTCGATGGAACCACGTCCGTAGAGTCGACCGGCGTGCGCCGTGTCCGACGTCCCCTGCTCGCGCTGATCGCGCTGGTCGTCGCGCTGCTGGTGGGGTACGCGGTGCGCGGTTCGGACTCGTCGCCGCAGCGCTCGACGGGCCCGTCGCCGTCGGTGAGCGCCGACGGCCGGGACGCCGCACCGCTCTCGTCGCTGCCGCCGCAGGTCGCCGCGACCGTGCGCCTGGTCGAGCAGGGCGGCCCGTTCCCGTACCCGCGCAACGACGGCGTGGTGTTCCACAACAACGAGCACCACCTGCCGGCGGAACGCGACGGGTACTACCACGAGTACACGGTGCCGACGCCCGGCTCGCCCGACCGCGGCGCGCGCCGCCTCATCGTCGGCAGCGACGGCACCTACTGGTACACGGCCGACCACTACGAGAGCTTCGTCCGCGTGGAGCTCGACCGATGAGGGACGTCATCGCCGACATCTACCGACAGGTGGACGCACCCGGCTGGGCCGCGCCCAACCTCGACGGCCTCGTCGACGTGCTGCGCGACCTGTCGTGGCTGCCCGAGGGGCCGGTGGAGCTGGTCGTGCCCGAGGCGACGTGGGACCTCGTGCGGGCGCTGGTGCAGGTGGTGGACGAGACGGCCGACGGTCCGCGCCCGGTACGCGTACGCACCGTGCCGTAACCGGAGTTGTCAGAGGGTCGGCGCACACTGGACGCGTGCCATCCGCCCTGCCCCACGGTGATCCGCCGCCGCCCGACGGTCGGCTGCCCCGCACCGTGCTCGACGCCGGGCGCGACGCCGACTTCGGCGTCTACGTGCACGTGCCGTTCTGCGACACCCGATGCGGCTACTGCGACTTCAACACCTACACCGCCACCGAGCTCGGCAACGGCGTCAGCCGGGGCACCTACGTCGACACGCTGCTGCGCGAGGTGCGGCTCGCCGCCGAGGTGATGCGGGGGTACACGCGTCCGATCAGCACGATCTTCTTCGGCGGCGGCACGCCCACCCTGCTGCCGGCCGAGCACCTCGGCCTGGTGCTGCGCGAGCTGCACGAGCGGTTCGGCATCGCGCCCGACGCCGAGATCACCACCGAGGCGAACCCCGAGACGGTGACGCCCGGGTACTTCGCCCGGCTGCGCGAGGCGGGCTTCACCCGCGTCTCGATCGGCATGCAGTCGGCCGTGCCCAAGGTGCTCGAGGTGCTCGACCGCAAGCACCGGCAGGGCCGCCCCGAGCAGGCCGTCGCCGAGGCCCGCGCGGCGGGCTTCGAGCACGTGAACCTCGACCTCATCTACGGCGCGCCGTACGAGACCGACGACGACTGGCGCGCCTCGCTCGAGGCCGCGATCGCCGCGAACCCCGACCACATCAGCGCGTACGCCCTCGTCGTCGAGGAGGGCACGGCGCTCGCGCGGCAGGTCGCGTCCGGTGTGGTGCCCGAACCGGACGACGACGTGCTCGCCGACCGTTACCTCATCGCCGACGACGCGCTCGCCCGCGCCGGCTATCAGTGGTACGAGATCTCGAACTGGGCGAAGACCCGTGCCGCCAGGTGCCGGCACAACGAGCTCTACTGGTCGGACGCGTCCTGGTGGGGTCTGGGCCCCGGGGCGCACAGCCACGTCGCCGGGGTGCGGTGGTGGAACGTGAAGCACCCGGCGCGCTACGCCGCCCTGCTCGAGCAGGGACGCAGCCCGGCCGCCGGCCGCGAGACGCTCGACGCCGAGGCCCGGCTCACCGAGCGGATGATGCTGGCGATCCGCATGCGCTCAGGCCTGCCGTTCGACGACATCCCGCCCGCGGCGCGCGAGCGGCTGCCGGCGCTGGCCCAGTGGGGTCTGGTCTCGATGGGGACGAACGTGGTGCTCACCCAGCGCGGCCGGCTCATGGCCGACGCCGTCGTCAGGGAGCTGTTGACGGCTGCGGAGCGGCCGGTGGCGTGACCCCGAAGTTCAGCGCGTCCAAGTCGAGCACGCGCACGTGAATGGTGTTGCGGCCGTGCAGCGCCGCCCGCAGCGCGCGGTGCAGGCCGTCCTCGAGGTAGGTCTCGCCGCGCCAGTGCACCGCGTGGGGGAACAGGTCGCCCGCGAAGCTGGAGTCCTCGTCGAGCAGATGGTCGAGGGCGAGGGTGCGCTTGGTGGTCACGAGGTCGCCGAGGCGCACGGTGCGCGGCGCGACCGAGGCCCAGTCGCGCGACGAGAGCCCGTGCTCGGGGTACGGACGCCCGTCCCGCACCGCCTTGAAGATCATGACGCTTCCTCCCGGGCCCGACCCTAACCCGGGCGAACTCGGGCCGGGAGCAAATAGAATCGGCGTGTGGCAGCCGATGACCGAAAGCTCGAGGTGCTGCGGGCGATCGTCGAGGACTACATCCTCACGAACGAGCCCGTCGGCTCCAAGGCGCTGGTCGACCGCCACTCCCTGGGCGTGTCGCCGGCGACCATCCGCAACGACATGGCGGCGCTGGAGGAGGAGGGGCTGATCCACCAGCCCCACACCAGTGCCGGCCGGGTGCCCACCGACGCCGGGTACCGCATGTTCGTCGACCGGCTCACCGAGGTGAAGCCCTTGACCGCCGCCGAGCGGCGCGCGATCTCGGCGTTCCTCGAGGGCGCCGTCGACCTCGACGACGTGCTGCACCGGGCGGTGAAGGCGCTCGCGCAGCTCACCCGCAACGTCGCCGTCGTGCAGTACCCCGTGCTCTCGCGCAGCCGGGTGCGGCACCTCGAGCTCGTCACCGTGTCGACCACGCGGCTGATGCTGGTGCTCATCACCGACACCGGACGCGTCGAGCAGCGCATCGTCGAACTGCCCGCGCCCGTCGCCGAGAGCGACGTCTACGAGCTGCGCGGCACGCTGAACGCCCACCTGCGCGATCGGCCGTTGTCGGAGGCGCCGCAGATCGTCGAGCAACTGCCCGCCCAGGTGGCGCCCAACCTCGCCGGGCTGCTCGCCACGCTCACGACGGTGCTGCTCGAGGTGCTCGTCGAGCCGAAGAGCGACCGCGTGCTGCTCGGCGGTACCTCGCACCTGAGTCAGCAGACGCTCGACTTCCCGGCGATCCGGCCGGTGCTCGAGGCGCTCGAGGAGCAGGTGGTGCTGCTGCGGCTGCTCGACCAGTCGGTGTCGGCGAGCAAGGTGGTCGTCCGCATCGGCAACGAGACCCAGCACGAGGGGCTGCTGCAGACCTCGGTCGTCTCCACAGGCTACGGCGTGCGCGGCGAGCCGGTCGGCGCGGTCGGTGTGCTCGGCCCGCGGCGGATGGACTACGGACACACCATGGCCCGCGTCGCCGCGGTGGCCCGCTACGTCGGCGAACTGCTCGAAGGCCGCTGATCCGTACACTGGCTCTGGCACTCGCCGGTGCAGAGTGCTACCGATGGACGAGGACGGATCGTGCCTGATCGCGACTACTACGCCGTGCTGGGCGTCAAGAACTCCGCGACGCCGGAGGAGCTGAAGCGCGCCTACCGCAAGCTCGCGCGCGAGCTGCACCCCGACGTCAACCCCGACCCGGCGGCGCAGGACCGGTTCAAGGAGGTCACGACCGCCTACGAGGTGCTGTCCGACCCCGAGAAGCGGCGCATCGTCGACCTCGGCGGCGACCCGCTGGCGCAGGCCGGCGGCGGTGGCGGCGGTGGCTTCGGCGGGTTCGGCGGCTTCAGCGACATCTTCGACGCGTTCTTCTCCGGCGGCGCGACGGGCGGCGGCGGCCGGGCGCGCCGCAGCCGGGTGCGTCCGGGTGCCGACGCGCTGCTGCAGATCGCGCTGACGCTCGAGGAGGCCGCGTTCGGCGTGCGCCGCGAGCTCTCGGTCGAGACGGCGATCCTCTGCACCGGCTGCCAGGGCAGCGGCTGCGCGCCCGGCACGAACCCGGTGCGCTGCGACACCTGCAACGGCTCGGGCGAGATCCGCACCATCGAGCGCTCGATCCTCGGCCAGGTGCAGATGAGCCGGCCGTGCCACGTGTGCGGCGGCACCGGCGAGCGCATCCCGTCGCCCTGCCCGACCTGCGCCGGCGAGGGCCGCATGCGCGCGCGGCGCACCATCACCGTCGACGTGCCCGCGGGCATCGAGGACGGCATGCGCATCCGCCTGGCCGGCCAGGGCGAGGTCGGCCCCGGCGGCGGCCCCTCCGGCGACCTCTACGTCGAGGTGGCCGAGAAGCCGCACGAGCAGTTCACCCGCGAGGGCAGCGACCTGCACTGCACGCTGTCGGTGCCGATGACGTCGGCCGCGCTCGGCTGCGACATGGTGCTGCAGACCCTCGACGGCGAGGAGAAGATCGACATCCGCCCCGGCACGCAGCACGGCACCGTGCTGACGCTGCGCGGCAAGGGCGTGCCGCGGCTGCGCAGCACCGCCCGCGGCGACCTGTTCGTGCACGTCGAGGTCCGCACGCCGACCCGGCTGGACGACCGGCAGGAGACGCTGCTGCGCGAGCTCGCCGCCCTGCGCAACGAGGACGTCGCCGTGCACGGCAAGAACGGCGGGCTGTTCGGGAAGGTGCGGGACAAGCTGCGGTGACGCCGCCGCTGTTCCTGCTCGACCCGCTGCCGGTGGGCGACACGCTCGTTCTCGTCGGGGACGAGGGGCGCCACGCCGCCCGCGTGAAGCGGCTCGGCGTCGGTGAACCGCTGCTGGTGGGCGACGGGCGCGGCACCGTCGCGTCGTGCGCGGTCGCCGAGGTGCTGCCCGACGGGCTGCGCTGCTCGGTGCTCGAGCGGCGGGTCGAGGGGGTGCCGCGTCCGCGACTGGTCGTCGTCCAGGCGCTGCCGAAGGGTGAGCGGGCCGAGCTGGCCGTCGAGGTGCTCACCGAGCTCGGGGTCGACGAGATCGTGCCGTGGGCGGCGGCGCGCTCGGTCGTGCAGTGGCACGGGCCGCGCGGGGAGAAGGCCCGCGAGAAATGGCAGCGCACCGCGGCCGAGGCGGCGAAACAGAGCCGCCGGGCGTGGGTGCCGACCGTCGCGCCGCTCGCGTCGACCGCCGACGTCGCGCACCGGGGAGCCGCCCTGCTGGTGCTGCACGAGGCCGCGGCCGTGCCGCTCGCCGGCCTGCCGTTGCCGGACGCCGACGAGCTGGCGATCGTGGTCGGGCCCGAGGGCGGTGTGAGCGACGACGAGCTGCGCGCCTTCGAGGCCGCCGGCGCGACCGCCGTCCGGCTCGGGGAGCCGGTGCTGCGCACGTCGACCGCGGGCGCCGCGGCGCTCGCCGTCCTCTCGGCCCGCCTCGGCCGCTGGGCCTGACCGACGCCCGGCCCCGACCGACGCGTCCGGCCTGCGTCCCCACCCCGACCCAGACCCCGATGATCTCGGGAAAACACGGGTCAGAGCCCGGGTTTCCCCGAGATCATGACCGCGTCGCGCGGCGGCTCCGGGGTCCGCGATGCAGCGTGGCCAGGGCGAACGAGCCAGGCCGGTCGTCGGCGCGGGCGAGCACCGAGCCGGTCGCGTCCCAGATCGTCGAGCGGCCCGCGGTGCGGGTGTAGCCCTCGCCCGTCGGGCCGGCGAAGCTCGCGAAGACGACCGGGGCGTGCAGCAGTGAGGCGATGAGCGCGCCGCGGCGGTCCTGCTCGGCCAGCTCGTCGTCGGCGTGCACGAGCCCTGCCACGTAGAGGTCCGGACGCAGCGCCGCGACCGCCTCGTGATGACCGGCCTGTCCGGTGTCCCGGCAGATGCCGAGCCCGACCCGCCAGCCGGCGATGTCCAGCACGGCGGGCGCCGGCCCGGCCGCGAAGGAGCGCGCCTCGTCCGCGCCGACGTACTGCTTCCGGTATGCCACCTCGACGCCCGAGCCGGTCACGGCGAGCATCGCGATGAACCGTCCCGCGGACTCCTCCACCGGGGCACCCACCAGTGCTGTCGAGCCCGCGGCCCCACATGCGGCGACCAGCGGCCCGAGTACGTCGGACGGCACCGCCGGTGCGTCGAGCACGTAGCCGGTCAGCGACAGTTCGGGGAAGACCCACAGGTCCGCGCGCGCCGCCGCCATGAGTTCCGCGTGCGCCCGCACCGTCGCGTCCAGGTCGCCGGACGTCACGACCGGCTGGGCGGCCGCGACGGTGAGCGGTGTGGACGGCACCGGCCGAGCGTAGGACTGCGCAGGCCCGCGACGGCGTTCGCACCAGGGGTCGATCAGCCTCCGGCCTCGCGTCGGGAGCGCGGTCGCGGGCCCCATGACGGGAAGTTCACGGGCCGGTCCGGCGGGGTCGTCACGATGACGTGGATGTCGCCGGTGCGCGGATCCATCCGGCAGATGAAGTCGACGCCCGCCGCGAAACTGTGGCAGACGACCAGCATCGTGTGGCCGTCGGGCGACCAGACCGCCTTGGTGAAGGCCCAGTCGGCGGTCGGGGCGCGCACGACCGTCAGTCCGGAGCCGTCCGGATGGACGGAGTACACCGTTCCGGCGCCCGGGGCCGAGGTGGCCTCCGGTGCGATGTTGAATGTGATGAGGCGACCGTCGGGCGACCACCTGGGGTGCTCGAGCCCGCTTCTCGGGGCGACCACTCGGCGCAGCCCGGTGCCGTCGGTGCGCACGACGTAGACGGCTTCGTCCTGCGCCGAATCGGTCGGGCTGGACGGCCCGACGATCCGTCCGAAGGCGATGGAGCGCCCGTCGGGGGAGTACACCGGCTCGACGTCGAATCCGTCGCTGGTGACCTGGTGCGGGTGTGAGCCGTCGGCATCCATCTCCCAGATGTCGGTGTGGAAGGCTGGGTCGTCCGGCAGTTGGGACGACGCGTCGAACACGATGTGCTTCCCGTCGGGTGCATAGCGTGGGACCTCCTGGATGCCGGGACCGGAGGTGAGTCGGGTTTCGTGTGACCCGTCCGGGCGGACGGTGGCGATGTGCTCGTCGTCGCCCGCGGAGTAGTCGAAGGCGACGGTAGACCCGTCCGGTGACCAGTCGGAGAAGAAACTGGGCACGGTGGTGAGCCGCCGCTGGTGGGTGCCGTTGGCCTGCGCCGTCCACAGCGTCCAGAAGCCCAGACCCGGGTCGAACCGGCCGAACGCGATCGGCCCGTTGCCGACCGTGGAGGTGGCGGCCGAGTGCGCGGCCGGTGCCAGGACGACGGTGGCGGCGACCGCGACGACGGCGAGCAGGCGCGGTGCTCTGTGCAGCGCGGTGGACATGTCAGCCGGGCCGGAACGTCAGGTCGAGGCGGATCTGGACGACACGCCCGATGAGCACGCGCGGGGCTCGCACGCCGAGCGCGCGCCGGTCGAGCCGGGTCGTCGCGACGACGTGCACCGACCCGTCGCCACCATCGCCGCCGTCGTCGATCTCGACGACGCGCAGGACG
This sequence comes from Jatrophihabitans sp., assembly GCF_051960575.1. Classification (GTDB taxonomy): domain Bacteria; phylum Actinomycetota; class Actinomycetes; order Mycobacteriales; family Jatrophihabitantaceae; genus JBQCEE01. The sequence continues at coordinate 21,236 of NZ_JBQCEE010000097.1, read as the reverse complement.
ACGTCCGCCGCTGCTCGGCCGGCGAGCCTGCCGACGACCTCGACACCTGCGTCCGTCGTGACCACCCTGCCGGCGAAGGTGAGCGTCGGGGCGGATGCGGTGTCGAGCAGCCGCGGCTGCTGCAGGTCCGCATCGCGTCGGCGGTTCCCGGTGTCGATGCGGGTGAGGTCGAGCGTCGCCGAGACCGCCGCCGGTCGGCCCGAGGCGTCGACGTCCACGGACGCGTCGACGACCGGGACGCACCCCTGCACCCGAGCCAGGCCGAGGGCGTGGCGCACCGTGAAGGTCGCCGAGGTGAGCGTCGACGCCGCCGTCCAGCGGCCGGTCCGCAGGCCGGTCAGCGACGCGGTCACGCCCGCACCAGCTCACGGAAGTCGGCGTCGTAGGCCGCGACGACCTCGTACCGGGTGAAGCGGTCGGGGCCGGTGAGCAGCGCGGGGTCCTCGCCCGGCAGCAACTCGGTGCCGAGGATGACCTGGCTGCCCCGGTCGAAGGCGCGCTCGTCGTCGGCGAGCACCAGCACCAGCTCGGTGCCGTCGGGTTGGCGCAGCACGAAGGTGCCGCGGTGCGATGCGCGGACCTCCGCGTCGGCCGCGAGCGCAGGCATCAGCCGGTGGCGTCCGGCGGTGTCATTCGCGGTCACGACCTCGGCGCTGCGCGGGCCGTCGAACCAGGCGATCTGGGCGTACATGGCGTCCTCCTCCGGACGAGTGGTTCCGACCCGCCCACCGTGTCCGCACGGACGACGCACGGCCTCAGTGGAGCCACGCAGACCCGGTACTGGTCCGCGATACTGACCGCGTGCACGCCGGCGGCATGCTGGTCGGACGAGCGGCGGAAATCGACCGGATCGCTCGTGCGCTCGACGACGCCCGGGCCGGGCACGGCCGATTGGTGGTCGTCGCCGGGCCGGCCGGCATCGGCAAGAGCAGGCTGGCCGATGCTGCCGTCGAGGCGGCCCGCGAGCGCGAGATGGTCGTGGCACGCGGCACCGCTGTCGACGACCCCGGCGCGCCGCCGCTGTGGCCGTGGACGGGCGTGCTGCGCGACCTGCCGGGTGCCCCCGGGCTGGCTCTCGCGTCGGCGGACGAGTCGGACGCCGCCCGCCGGTTCCAGGTGTTCGCCTCGGTCGAGGAGACGCTGGCCACGCAGGCGTCGGCGTCCGGGCTGCTCGTCGTGCTCGAGGACCTGCACTGGGCCGACGGCCCGACGCTGTGGTTGCTGCGGCACGTGACCGCCTCGTTGCCCCGCCACCGGATCGCCGTGGTCGCGACCGCGCGCGACTCCGGCAGCACGGCGTTCGACGAGGTCGTGCCGCACCTCGTGCGGGGCGACGCGGCGACCGTCGTCCAGGTGCCGCCGCTGGCGCCCGAGGCCGTCCGGGCCTGGCTGACGCACCGGTCCGACGGCATCGACCCCGAGCTCGCGACGGCACTGCACGAGCGCACCGGCGGCGTGCCGCTGCTCGTGCGACTGGTCGTCGAGGAGCTCGCGCTGCACCCCACCGACCGGTCGGCCCTGGACCGGCTCATGGTCGAGCGGCCGCAGCTGCGTCGGTTGGTGGCGGCCCGTGTCGCGGCGCTGCCGGCGGCGGTGCGCGAGGCGGTGCACGCGGCCGCGATCCTCGGCGAGCACGGGGACGCGGAGCGCATCGCGCGCGTGCTGGGCCGTCCGGTGCACGAGACGGTCGATGATCTGGACGCCGCCGTCGTCGCCGGCGTCCTGGGCGGCGGGGCCGGGCTCGGTTTCGCCCACGCCCTCATCCGCGACGCGGTCGTCGCCGGCCTGTCGCTCGCCGACCGCGACCGGCTGCACCGCGCCGCGGCCGAGACGCTGGAGGCGGATGGGGACCTTGCGGTCGCCGGCTCGATCGCCCGGCACTGGCAGCAGGTCAGCGGCAGGGACGCCGCCGCGAGATGTGCGGCGTGGGCCGAGATCGCCGATGACCGGGCCCGGGCGGGATTCGCCGCCGACGACGCGCTCGGCTACGCCGAACTCGCCCTCGACCGCGCCCGCGTGCTCGGTGCCGACGACGCCGAGCAGGCCCGGCTCCTCGTCCGCGTCGCCGAGGCGGCCTACCTCGCCGGCCGCCTGGACGCCAGCCTTGCCGCGTGCGAGGAGGCGGCCGACCGCGCGCAGGCGGCTGCCCGCCCGGATCTGCAGGCCGCGGCCGCGTTGGTGGTGCAGGGGGTGTCCGACCCGCTCGCGGTGGGTTCGGTGCCGCGGCTGTGCGAACGCGCCCTGGCCGCGCTGCCCGTCACCGAGCACGCGACCCGGGCGCGGCTGATCGCCCAGCTCGCCGTCGGACTGGCCGAGACCGAGCAGGGTGCGCCGGCGGCGGAGGTCGCTGCCGAGGCCCTCGTCGAGGCCGAACGGTCGGGTGATGACACCGCGATCCTGGAGGCCCTCGCGGCGCGCCACGTCGCGGTGTCCGTCCCCGACTCGGTGACCGAACGGCTGGACCTCGGCCGGCGTGCCGTCGCGCTCGGCGCCGACGCGCAACGCCCCATCGCCGCGCTGTGGGGCCACCTGTGGCGCGCCGACGCCGCCATGCAGCTCGGCAACCTGCGCGAGTACGACCACGAGGTCGCGGCGATCGCGCAGATCGCCCGCACCCAGCGATCGGTGCTGGCGCAGTGGCATCTGCACCGACACCGTGCCGTCCGGGCCGTGCACGACGGGCGCTTCGCGACGGCGCGCGACGAGACCGCTGCGGCGCTCGCGCTGGCCCGCCGCATCGGCGAGCCCTCGATGATCGGGATGGCGTACGCGTTCGACCTGCAGCTGGCGGTCGTCCTCGACGATCCGTCGGTGCTGGCCCCGGACCACCTCGACGTGCTCGCCGCGGCCCCGCCGGTGCCGATCATCGCCGTGTGCATCCCGCTCACGCTGGCGGTGCGCGGCGATCTCGACGCCGCGCGGCGGCACCTGGCGGGGCTGCGCCACATCCCGAGCACGCAGCCGTACGGCACCCGCTGGTTCGGCACGGTGTTCCAGCTCGGTGTGGCCGCGGTGCTCGCAGGTGACGCGGCGCTGGCGGGGGAGGTCTACGACCGCTGTGCGCGGTTCGCGCACTACTCGTCGGGCGACGGATCCGGTGCCGTCTTCACGTGGGGCGCCAACGCCCGGGTCGTCGGCCTGTTCGCCGCAGCCGCCGGGCGCACCGCCGAGGCCGAACGGCACCTGCGCGACGCCGTGGCGATGAACGACCGCGTCGGCGCGCGCCCCTTCGCCGCGCTGAGCCGGCTGGCGCTCGCGGAGCTGCTGACCGCCGGCGGATCGGCGCTGCCCGAGGCGGCGTCGCTCGCCGCCGACGCCGCCGCGGAGTTCCGGCGGCTGGACATGCCGGTGCGCCTGCGCCGGGCCGACGACCTCGCACGCACCGTCGCCGCGGCGCGGCGTGCGGCGTCCCCGCTGTCGGACCGCGAGCGCGAGGTCGCCGACCTGGTGGCCCAGGCCCTGTCGAACCGCGAGATCGCCGCCCGACTGGTGCTGTCCGAGCGCACGGTCGAGACGCACGTGCGCAACATCCTCGCCAAGCTCGGCTTCAGCGCGCGCGCCGAGATCGTCGCGTGGGCCCTGCGCGACGCCGCCCGTTAGGGTCGGTCGCATGGCCGACGACTGCCTCTTCTGCAAGATCGTGGCGGGCGACGTCCCGTCCACGAAGGTCTACGAGGACGAGCACACGATCGCCTTCCAGGACATCAACCCGCAGGCGCCGACGCACGTGCTCGTCGTCCCGCGCGAGCACCACACCGACGTCGCCGACGTCGCGCGCGACCCGCACACGGCCGCCGCGCTGCTGGCCGGCGTCCGCGGATTCGCCGCGCAGCAGGGGCTCACCGACTTCCGCACCGTGTTCAACACGGGTGCCGGCGTGGGTCAGACGGTGTTCCACGTGCACGCCCACGTGCTGGCCGGGCGCCCGTTCGGCTGGCCGCCCGGCTAGGTCGTCGGCGATCGGGGCTGTCCGGGTGCGTCCGTCGCTACCATGGAGGTGTCCGCGTCCCCGACCAGGAAGCCCAACTTGTCCGAAACCACAGCTGGTACGGACCGTGTCTCCACCACTCTCGTGGTGCCCGGTGAGCAGGCCATGGTGGCCCTGCTGGGCTCACGCGACGAGTTGCTCCGCGTCATCGAGGCCCGTCTCGACAGCGACATCCATGTCCGCGGCAACGAGATCACCATCAGCGGCCGGGCGGCCGACAACGCCGTGGCGGTGCGCCTGTTCGAGGAGTTGCTCGAGCTGATCCGCGCCGGCCAGAACCTCACCCCGGACTCGATCGCGCGCGCCCACGGCATCCTCACCGCCGAGACCGGCGAACGGCCGGCCGAGGTGCTGAGCCTCAACATCCTGTCGCGGCGCGGCAAGAACATCCGCCCCACGACGCTGAACCAGAAGCGTTACGTCGACGCCATCGACCACCACACGATCGTCTTCGGCATCGGGCCGGCGGGCACGGGCAAGACCTACCTCGCGGTCGCGAAGGCCGTGCAGGCGCTGCAGGCCAAGCAGGTCAACCGCATCATCCTGACCCGGCCCGCGGTCGAGGCGGGCGAGCGGCTCGGCTTCCTGCCCGGCACCCTGTTCGACAAGATCGACCCGTACCTGCGCCCGCTGCTGGACGCGCTGCAGGACATGCTCGACCCCGAGTCGATCCCGCGGCTGATCCAGGCCGGCACGATCGAGATCGCGCCGCTCGCGTACATGCGCGGCCGGTCGCTGTCGAGCGCGTTCATCATCCTGGACGAGGCGCAGAACACCACGCCCGAGCAGATGAAGATGTTCCTCACCCGGCTCGGCTTCGACTCGAAGATGGTCATCACCGGCGACGTCACCCAGGTCGACCTGCCCGGCGACCAGCAGTCGGGCCTGCGGGTGGTGCGCAACATCCTCACCGAGATCGAGGACGTGCACTTCGCCGAGCTCACGTCGTCCGACGTCGTGCGGCACCGCCTCGTCAGCGAGATCGTCGACGCCTACGACCGCTACGACTCCCGCCGTCCGGCCGACGGGCCGGACCAGCGGCGCGCCAAACCCCGCCGATGATCGAGATCAACAACGAGTCCGGCGTGGCCGTCGACGAGGCGGCCCTCGCCGGGCTCGGTCGTTTCGTGCTCGACGCGATGGGCATCGACCCGCTCGCCGAGCTCTCGGTGGTGCTGCTCGACACCGAGGCGATGACGGCCCTGCACGTGCAGTGGATGGACCTGCCCGGCCCGACCGACGTCATGGCCTTCCCGATGGACGCCGAGGAGGGGCCCGACCGGTTCGAGGGCAGCCATCCCGGGGCGGAGGCGGGCGAGCCGCAGGCCCTGCTCGGCGACGTCGTGCTCTGCCCCGAGGTGGCGCAGGAGCAGGCGAAGTCGGCCGGCCACTCGCTCGAGAGCGAGCTGCACCTGCTCTGCACGCACGGCATCCTGCACCTGCTCGGGTACGACCACGGCGAGCCGGACGAGGAGCGCGAGATGTTCGAGCTGCAGGCCGACCTGCTGCGTGACTGGGTCGCGCAGACCGGCCGCGCGCCGATCCGCACCCCGCGCGCGGGCACCGGCGGCGGCGTGCGGGACGGCGCGAGGCACACGTGACCTCGTCCGACGTCATCACGCTGGTGGTGGCGATCCTGCTGGTCCCGGTCGGCGGCACGCTGGCCGGCATCGACGCGGCGCTCGCGCGGGTGTCGAAGGCACGCGTCGAAGAGATGGTGCGCGAGGAGGAGCGGGGCGCGCCTGCGCTGCTCGAGGTGATCGGCGAACGCGCCCGCTACACGAACCTGCTGCTGTTGCTGCGTGTCTCGTGCGAGCTCACCGCCACCGTGCTGGTGACGATCGTCGCGCGTGCCGCGTTCGGCACGCGCTGGCCGGTCGCCGCGCTCACCGTGCTGGTGATGGTCGTGGTCTCGTACGCCGTGATCGGCGTCGGCCCGCGCACGCTCGGCCGCCAGCACCCGTACCGGGTGGCGCTGCGCACGGCCGGGCTGGTGCGGGTGCTCGGGCGCCTGTTCAACCCGCTCGCCGGCCTGCTCACCCTGCTCGGCAACGCGATCACGCCCGGCCGAGGCTTCCGCGACGGACCGTTCTCGTCCGAGGTCGAGATCCGCGAGCTGGTCGACATGGCCGAGGAGCGCGGCGTCGTCGAGCACGGCGAGCGGCAGATGATCCAGTCGGTCTTCGAGCTCGGCAACACCATCGCCCGCGAGGTGATGGTGCCGCGCACCGACATCGTGTTCATCGAGCGCAGCAAGACCGTGGCGCAGGCGCTCGCGCTGGCCCTGCGCAGCGGGTTCTCGCGCATCCCGGTGATCGGCGAGAACGTCGACGACATCATCGGCGTGGTGCAGTTCAAGGACCTCACCCGACGTGCCCAGGACGCCGACCGCGCCCGCTCGACGCTGGTCGAGGAGGTGATGCGTCCGATCGCGTACGTGCCCGAGAGCAAGCGGGTGGACGACCTGCTGCGCGAGATGCAGGCCAAGCGGCTGCACATCGCGGTGGTCATCGACGAGTACGGCGGTACCGCGGGCATCGTGACCATCGAGGACATCCTCGAGGAGATCGTCGGCGAGATCACCGACGAGTACGACGTCGAGCGGCCGCCGATCGAGCGCATCGATGACGACACGGCCCGGGTGACGGCCCGGCTCGCGGTCGAGGACCTCGGCGAGCTCTTCGACGTCGAGCTGCCCGAGCGCGACGACGTCGAGACCGTCGGCGGCCTGCTCGCCGAGGCGCTCGGTAGGGTGCCGATCGCCGGGTCGGCCGCGACCGTGCACGGGCTCGAGCTCACCGCCGAGAGCATCAGCGGCCGCCGCAACCGCATCGACACCGTGCTCGTGCGCCGCGTCACCGACGACGACGGGCACGGCGAGACCGAGGACGCCGAGGAGATGGAGCACGCGTGAGCGCGCCGGACGCCGACCAGCTCGACCCCGAGGACGCCAAGCTCGTCACCCTCGCGCGGTCGGCCCGCGCCCGCACCCGGGCGCCGCAGGGCGCGGCCGTGCGCGACACCGACGGGCGCACCTACGTCGCCGCGTCCGTCGACCTGCCGTCGCTGTCGGTGACCGCGCTGCAGCTCGCCGTCGCGATGGCGGTCTCGTCCGGTGCGCCTGGTCTGGAGGCCGCGGTGGTGCTGGGGGACACGAGCGTGGACGAGGCCGGCGAGCGCGCCGTCCGCGACCTCGCCCCGTCCGCCACGATCCTGCACGCGAAGGCCGACGGCACCCTCGCCGACTGACGCGGGACCTTCGCGCCGGCGCCCGAGGGTGACGGACTCCGTCCGAGGGTGACGGATCCAGCCCACGGGTGACGGGAAATATGCCGTCTCCGATCAAGCTGATCCGTCACCCGGCGGCGCCGCCCGTCATCGTGGGGCGCGACCCGTCACCCTGGACAGCGGCGCGGCGGTCAGAGCAGGGACGTGATGGCGTCGACGGCGACGGCCCAGTCGGGGTGGTCGGGGTCGATGAGCGTGAAGTGGTCACCGGTGGTCTCGACCAGCCGGGCGGACGATCCCGCCGCCGTCGCGGCCGTCACGTAGGCCACCGACTGGGCGAACGGCACCTGCGCGTCCTGCTGCGAGTGGACGCACACGACCGGCACGTCCAGCGGCAGGCGCTGCATCGGGTCGGCGAGGGCGTAGCGCTGCGGCACCTGGTCGGGGGTGCCGCCGAGCAGGTCGACGATCGCGCCGCGGCCCACGCGGCCGCCCGCGCCGGTGGCGAGGTCGAGCACGCCACCCTGCGACACCACGCCCGTCACCCGCACCCCCGGACGCGACCCGGGAGCGCCGTCGGGCAGCTCGGGCCGTCCGGCCGCCCACACGGCGAGATGCCCGCCCGCAGAGTGCCCGACGGCGACGACCGACGAGGTGTCGACGTCGAGGGTCGCGAGGTGGTCGATGGCCGCGGCGACGTCCTCGAGCGTCGTCGGCCAGCCACCGCCGCTGCCGACCCGGCGGTACTCGATGTTCCAGACGACGTGCCCGCGCCGCACGAGATCGGCGGCCAGCGGGCGTCCGAGTGAGAGGTCGTAGGCTGCGCGCCAGAAGCCGCCGTGGATCACCACCACGATGCCGGGCCGCCGCCCGCCACGCGGCACCGAGAGCTCGCCGAACTGGTTCGGGTCGCCCCCGTACTCGCTGACGATCACGGCAGCCGCAGGTGCTTGGTCGCCTGGACGGCGTTGAACGACGGCGAGGTCACGACGGTGCGCACCAGCACCATGGTGACGCCGTGGGGCACCGCGCACGCCCAGTCACGACCGTGGTCCGCGCGGTAGAACGCGGTCTGGAAGCAGACGCCGGTGGTGCCCTGCAACCGCACCTGCTGCGGGTTCGTGCCGCGACGGGCGACGAGCACGGTGGCGTTGTAGGCCGCCTTCGCGCTGCCGTAGCGGGTGATCGTCACCTCGAGCGCGGGCTGGCGCCCGGGCGGCAGCTTCTCGGACTGCGACAGCGGCGAACCCTGCAGGGCGTAGATGCGGCAGCCCACGACGGCGCCGCCGCTGCGCAGCACGGTGATGCGGTCGAGGCGCATGCCGAGGTCGTCGGCGGCCGTCTGCTCGTCGATCAACGGGCAGCGCCGGGCGGTGGCCGCGGTGGTGGGGCCGGTGCTGACCGGCGTGACGTGCGGTGCCACCGTGGTGGTGATCGTCGAGGTCGTGGGCGGCGGGGGAGCGGACGACGAGGTGCAGCCGGCCATGGCGAGCGCCGCCCCGAGCACGGGCACACCGAGCAGGGGCCGCCATCGCACGGGCATCAGCGTAAACGGCGGAGGCGCCGGGCCCGGCCCGACGCCTCCGCACGATCACTGCACGATCACTGCACGGTCAGGACTTCTGCGCCAGCGCCGGCACGAGGCTGTCCGCCTTCGGCGTGCCGAGGCCGGTGGCCGGGTCCCAGCCCACCGTGGCGGCGAAGCCGGTGACGGTGACGTCGCCGTGGTAGGTGTTGTCGCCGGTCGTCACGTCGTGGAAGTCGGCCGCGTAGCTCTTCTTGGCGAACGACAGGTGGTAGAGCGTGTCGTTGATCTCGCCGACGCGGCCGCCCTTGAGCTGGTCGGTCAGCGCCACGAGGCCCGCCCACTGCGGCGAGCCGGCGCTGGTGCCGCCGAAGCGGAAGACGAGGTCGCTGCCCTGGCCCGACGAGCTCCAGACCGCGAGGACGCCACCGATGATCGCCGCGTTGTAGGCGACGTCCGGCACGGCGCGCACGCCGGTCTTCTGCACCGGCCGCTGGTAGCCCGGCTCCTTGTAGACGACCGAGAAGCCGCCGCCGCCCGCGCTGGCGAAGTCGGGCTCGTTCCACGTCGACTCGCCGTGGTACGCGCCGGTGATGCCGTCGGCGTCGAGACGCGTGCCGCCGACACCGGTGACGAGCGGGTCGGACGCCGGGCTGCTGGCCGCCTTGAAGAAGGTGCTGCCGTCGCACGACGGCTGCGCCGCACCCTGGTCGCCGGCCGACGCGAGCAGCGTGATGCCCTTGGCGGTCGCCGCGGCGAAGACCTGGTGTTCGGCGGTCAGCAGGGCCGGGTCGACGCACTGCTCGGCCTCGCCGAAGCTCTGCGAGATGACCGAGCCGAGGTTGTGGTCGACGGCGTACCTGGTCGCCGACAGGATGTCCGCGTCCTGGTTCGACTTGGCGAGCACGAGGTCGATGGTCGCGCCCGGCGCGATGGCGTGCGCGTACTCGACGTCGAGCGTGATCTCGCCGGCCCAACCGACCTGGTTGTCGTCGTTCTGGTCGAACGGCGTGAGCCCGTCGGGCGCGATGATGTTGAGCGGCGCCGACGGCAGGCCGAAGGCGGCGTCGAAGGTGTCGAGGTCGTGCTGGATCGTCGGGCTCTGGAAGGCGTCGACGATCACGATCGTCTGGCCGGCGCCGCTCAGGCCGCGGGCGGCGAGCGCGTCGACGCCGTAGGCGGTGCGCACCTGGGCCGGTCCGTAGCAGCCGGCGGGCGTGGTGGTCTGGCAGCTGAAGGTGCGAGCGTCGGTGCGCGCGCTGCCGACGACGCGGTATTCGGGGTGCGCGCCGATGGCGGGGGTGACGCCGGTGGCGGCAGCGACCGCGGTGGCGGTCGGTGCGACGACGCTCGCTGCGGCGAGCGCGGTGGCGGCCACGGTACGGGCCGTCCGCCGGGGATCGAGGACCATGCCTGCTCCTGTCGGGAGGTCGGAAGAACCGGGACGAAGGCCCGGCATGCGGAGAACATAGATCAATCCAGGCGATCCGGAAACGACGTGTCCCATGCGGCAGGATGGTCGCGTGACCTTCCGTTCGGGCTTCTGCTGCTTCGTCGGACGCCCGAACGCCGGCAAGTCGACGCTGACCAACGCGCTGGTCGGGGCCAAGATCGTGATCACCAGCGACAAGCCGCAGACCACCCGGCACGCGGTGCGTGGCATCGTCGACCGCCCGGACGGGCAGCTGGTGCTGGTCGACACCCCGGGCCTGCACCGTCCGCGCACCCTGCTCGGCGAGCGGCTCAACGAGGTGGTGCGCACGACCCTCGCCGAGGTCGACGTCGTCGGGTTCTGCCTGCCCGCCGACCAGCGGGTCGGCCCGGGCGACCGGTTCATCCGTGACCAGCTGGCCGGGGTGCGGGCCCCGGTCATCGCGATCGTGACCAAGATCGACACCGTGAGCAAACAGCGGCTGGCCGAGCACCTGCTCGCCGTGAGCGAGCTGGCGGACTTCGCCGAGATCGTGCCGGTGTCGGCCGTCCGCGGCGAGCAGGTCGACCTCCTCGCCGACCTGTTGATCGCGCAGCTGCCCGAGGGTCCGCAGCTCTACCCGAGCGGCGTCCTCACCGACAACGACACCGAGTCGCGCATCGCCGAGCTGGTGCGCGAGGCCGCGCTCGCCGACGTGCGCGACGAACTGCCGCACTCGATCGCGGTGACCATCGACGAGCTGCGGCGCCGCGAGTCGGGCCTGCAGGAGGTCTTCGCGACCCTGCACCTCGAACGCGACAGCCAGAAGGGCATCGTGATCGGCCCGAAGGGCCAGCGGCTCAAGCGCATCGGCGCCACCGCGCGGGCCGGCATCGAGGAACTGCTCGGCGAGAGGATCTTCCTGAACCTGCACGTCGCCGTCGAGAAGGAATGGCAGCGCGACCCCAAGAAGCTCGACCGGCTGGGCTTCTAGAGGGTTTCGAGCGATGTTGCGCAATTACCGCGCCGTCTTCCGCGAGCCGGGGACGGCCGCCTTCTGTGTCGCCGGCCTGATCATGCGGCTGCCGCTGGCCATGTACGCGTTGGGGCTCGTCCTCATCGTGTCCGCCCGCACCGGCCACTACGGCTTCGCCGGCGTGCTCAGCGCCTGCTACGTGTTCGGTGCCGTGCCCGGCAACCCGTGGCTGGCCCGTCTCACCGACCGGCACGGCCAGCGCGCGGTCATGCTGCCGGCGATCGCCGTGCACGCGATCGCGGTCGCCGTCCTGGTCGTCCTGTTCGAGACCGACACCCCCGACTGGACGCTGATCGCGCCGGCGGTCGTCGCCGGATCGAGCTACATCTCGGTCGGTTCGCTGGTGCGCTCGCGGTGGTCGTACGTGCTGGCCGGACGCCCCGAACTGACGACCGCCTACTCGCTCGAGTCGACCCTGGACGAGGTGGTGTTCGTGCTCGGGCCGCTGGTGGCCACGTTCATCGCCACCCAGTTCGACCCGGTGCTCGTGCTGGTCGTCGCGGGCTCGCTCACCTCGATCGGCGCCGTCGCGCTCGCGGCGCAGCGGCGCAGCGAGCCGCCGGCGCACCCGCCCACGGCCGAACGGCACCCGCTCGCCCTGCGCCTGCGCGGCATGGTGCTGCTGCCGCTGATGGCGGTGGCGATGGGCGCCCTGTTCGCCGGCGCCGAGGTCGCGCTCGTCGCCTACTGCGGGCAGCACGGGCACCGCCCGTTCAGCGGTGCGGTGCTCGCCTGCTTCGCCGGCGGCAGCGGCGTGGCCGGCTTCGTCTACGGCACCATCACCTGGCGTTCGAGCGTGCTGGGCCGCTTCCGCGTCCACGCCTTGATCTTCGCGGCGCTGCCGATGCTCTTCCTGGCCGCGGGCGACGTGCCGTGGCTGGCGGTCTGCGCCTTCGTCGTCGGACTCGGCATCGCGCCGACCCTCATCACCTCGTTCGGCCTCGTCGAGCGCAGCGTGCCCGCCGCCGCCCTGAACGAGGGCATGACCTGGCTGACGACCGGGCTCAACATCGGCTACGGCGCCGCCGCCGCACTGAGCGGCCGCCTCGCCGACGCCCACGGCGCCCGCACGGCGTTCCTCGTGCCGATCGGCGCCGGCCTGCTCATGGGCGCGCTCGCGCTGGCGGTGCACCGCCGCCTGTCCGCCGTGCGCGAACCGGCGGTGCCCGTCGCGGCGTGACGCCGTGTTGTCCGCACCGGGTGCGACGATGGGGTGTGCCGTCCTACCGCGACGAGGCGGTCGTCCTGCGAGTGCACAAGCTCGGCGAGGCCGACCGCATCGTCACCCTGCTCACCCGCCGCCACGGCCGGGTGCGCGCGGTCGGCAAGGGCGTCCGGCGCATGTCCTCGCGCTTCGGCGCCCGCCTCGAACCGGGCTCGCACATCGACATCCAGCTCTACTCGCGGCTGCCCGATGGGCAGGCCGCGCCCGACGGCCGCCGGTCGCTCGAGGTCGTGCAGCAGACCGAGTCGCTCGGCGCGTTCGGCGCGATGCTGGCCAACGACTACGCCCGCTGGACGACCCTGTCGGCCATCTGCGAGACGGCCGAGCGGCTGACCGAGGAGGGCGAGCCGGTGCTGCGGCTCTACCTGCTCGTCGTCGGCGCGCTGCGGGCGCTCAGCGAGCGGACGCACGACGCGTCGCTCGTCCTCGACGCCTTCTTCCTGCGCGCCATGGCGGTGTCCGGCTGGGAGCCCGCGCTCACCGCGTGCGCGAAGTGCGGCCTCGCCGGCCCGCACAGCGCCTTCAACGTGCAGGCGGGCGGCATGGTGTGCGAGGTGTGCCGCCCGCCCGGCTCGCAGCGTCCGCAGCCCGAGACGATCGGGCTCATGGTCGCGCTACTCGAGGCCGACTGGGCGACGGCGGACGCGAGCGGCGAGGCGGTCCGGCGCGAGGCGTCCGGCCTGGTCGCTGCGCACCTGCAGTGGCACCTCGAGCGCGGGCTGCGCTCGCTGCCGCTGGTCGACCGCACCAGCTGAGCGGAGCGTCCGAGGTGAGTTGAGTACGGTGTCCGGATGGCTCGGGACGCGCGCATCTGGCCCGACCCGCCGCCGCACCCGTCCGGTGCGACACCGCCGGCGATCCCGCGCAACCTCGTGCCGCAGCACGTCGCGATCGTCATGGACGGCAACGGTCGCTGGGCCCACCAGCGGGGGTTGCCGCGCACCGAGGGGCACCGCGCCGGCGAGGCGAGCCTCATGGACGTGCTGCACGGCGCCATCGAACTGGGCATCGGCACCATCTCGGCCTACGCCTTCTCGACCGAGAACTGGCGGCGCACGCCCGAGGAGGTGCGCTTCCTCATGGGCTTCAACAAGGACGTCATCCGCCGCCGGCGCGACGAGCTGGCCGCGCTCGGCGTGCGCATCCGCTGGGCCGGCCGGCGGCCGCGGCTGTGGCGCAGCGTCATCGACCAGCTCGAGGACGCCGAGCAGTACACGCGCGACAACGACCGGCTCACCCTGCAGTTCTGCGTGAACTACGGCGGCCGCGCCGAGATCGTCGACGCCGTGCGCGCGATCGCCCGTGAGGTGCAGGCCGGCCGCATCAATCCGGCCAAGATCGACGAGCGCACCATCGGCGCGCACCTCGACGAGCCGGGCCTGCCCGATGTCGACCTGTTCATCCGCACCTCCGGCGAGCAGCGCACGTCCAACTTCCTGCTCTGGCAGGCCGCCTACGCCGAACTGGTCTTCATCGACACCCCCTGGCCCGACTTCGACCGGCGCCACCTGTGGCAGGCCTGCCTCGACTACGCCCGCCGCGACCGGCGCTTCGGGGCCGCGGGGCCGGTCGAGGCGAGCGGCGCCCCAGGGGTCACGGCATGATCGCGATCGCGCACCTGCAGGGCGACGACCTCGTCGACGAGGCGCGCCGCGCGCTCACCGCGCTGGCCGGGCGCCCGGGCTACCTGCGGGGCAGCCTCGGCCGCTCGACCGACGACCCGACCGCGTGGGTGCTGGTGACCGAGTGGGAGAACGTCGGCTCGTACCGGCGGGCGCTCGGCAACTTCGACGTCAAGGTCGGCGCGACACCGCTGCTCGCCGGCGCCGCCGACCTGCCCGGCGCGTTCGAGACACTGGTCGACGTCGCACCCGGCGGTGTCGCCGTCGCCCACCGCAGCGACCGCACGCCGGTCGGCGAGGAAGGCCGCACGGCACCGTGATACTTGCCGAGGCCCGCCGTTCGCCGCGGCAGGCGGTGCTGCTGGGCGTGCGCTGGGGGCTGCTCATCACGTGGGCCGTCGTGCTCGTGCTGCAGTGGCGCGACCAGGGCGTGCCGCTCGACGCCCAAACACTGCTGGCCTGGATCGCCGCCGGCCTCGCGTGCGCCTGTGTCGGCCGGCGTCCGATCTGGCTGCTGTGGGTCGTGATCGACATCCTGCCCTTCGCGGCCGTCCTGCTCGCCTACGACCGGCTGCGCGGCTTCGCCTACCAGGTCGGCCTGCCCGGCTGGTGGCACCCGCAGATCGACGTCGACAAGGTGCTGGGCTTCGGGCACGTGCCGAGCGTCTGGCTGCAGGAGCACCTCAAGCAGGCGAGTGTCCAGTGGTACGACATCGCGGTCTGCCTGGTCTACATGTCCTACTTCTTCGCCCCGTTCGTCACCGCCGGTGTGCTCTGGCTGCGGCGCCGCGCCGACTTCTACCGCTGGTCGTTGCGCTTCATGGGGCTGTCACTGGGCTGCTACGCGCTGTTCGTGCTGATCCCGTGCGCACCGCCGTGGGCCGCCGCGCGCTGCACGCCGATCCAGGTCGCCGACCACCCGACCGACCCGTACTGCATCAACTTCGACTCGAAGTACACCGCGCACGGCGGACTGCTCGGGCCGCTGCACATGACCCACGCCGGCGCCCACCCGTACCTCGAGGCCACCGTGTACCGCGGGTACGGCGCCCTGCACATCAAGTACTTCGGCGGCATCATCCAGAAGGGGCACGCCTACTTCGACCCGCTCGCCGCCGTGCCGTCGCTGCACGTCGGCGCCACGACCCTGCTGGTGCTGTTCCTCTGGCGGCGCACGCCGCGCCTGCTGCGTCCGCTGCTCGCCCTCTATCCGTTCGCGATGGCGTTCACGCTCGTCTACACCGCCGAGCACTACGTCACCGACTGCCTCCTGGGCGCCGCGACCGCGTTCGCCCTGCACGCCGCCGCGGACCGGGTCGAACGGCGGATCGCGGCTCGGCGGGCCGGGCCGGGGACGCCGCCCGGTGCCGCGCAGCGGACCGACGAGGTCGCGGCCCCCGATACGCTGGACACTCCGATCGCAGAACCACCGCAGGAGTCCTCGTGCCCGCCGCTTCCCTCAGTGCCCGCAACGACGCCGTCGTCAACCTGAGCAAGCGGCGGGGCTTCGTCTACCCGTCCAGCGAGATCTACGGCGGCAGCCGCTCGGCCTGGGACTACGGCCCGCTCGGCGTCGAACTCAAGGAGAACGTCCGCCGGCAGTGGTGGAAGGCGATGGTCACCGGCCGCGAGGACATCGTGGGCATCGACTCGGCCGTCATCCTCGCCCCGCAGGTGTGGGAGGCGTCGGGCCACGTCGCCACCTTCAGCGACCCGCTGACCGAGTGCCTGCACTGCCACCGCCGGTACCGTGCCGACCACCTCGAGGAGGACTTCGAGGCGCGCAAGGGCCTGGCGCCGGAGCACGGGCTCAAGGACATCGCCTGCCCCAACTGCGGCACCCGCGGCCAGTGGACCGAGCCGAAGCAGTTCAGCGGCATGCTCAAGACCTACCTCGGCCCGGTCGAGGACGAGAGCGGCCTGCACTACCTGCGCCCCGAGACCGCGCAGGGCATCTTCGTCAACTTCCTCAACGTCATGACCACGGCGCGGAAGAAGCCGCCCTTCGGCATTGCGCAGACCGGCAAGAGCTTCCGCAACGAGATCACGCCCGGCAACTTCATCTTCCGGACGCGCGAGTTCGAGCAGATGGAGATGGAGTTCTTCGTCGAGCCCGGCACCGACGAGCAGTGGCACGAGTACTGGCTGCAGCAGCGCTGGGACTGGTACGTCGACCTCGGCATCGACCCGGCGCACCTGCGCTACTACGAGCACCCGAAGGAGAAGCTGTCGCACTACTCGAAGCGCACCGTCGACATCGAGTACAGCTTCGGCTTCGGCGGCAGCGAGTTCGCCGAGCTCGAGGGCATCGCGAACCGCACCGACTTCGACCTGACGACGCACAAGCAGCACTCGGGCGCCGACCTCACCTACTTCGACCAGGAGAAGAACGAGCGCTGGACGCCCTACGTCATCGAGCCGGCCGCGGGCCTCACCCGCGCGGTCCTGGCGTTCCTGCTCGACGCGTACAGCGAGGACGAGGCGCCGAACGCGAAGGGCGTCATGGAGAAGCGCACGGTGCTGCGCCTCGACCCGAGGCTCGCCCCGGTCAAGGCGGCGGTGCTGCCGCTGTCGCGCAACGCCGACCTCTCGCCGATGGCCCGTGACCTCGCCGCGACATTACGAAAGCATTGGAATGTCGAGTTCGACGATGCGCAGGCGATCGGTCGCCGCTACCGTCGCCAGGACGAGATCGGCACGCCGTTCTGTATCACCGTGGACTTCGACAGCCTCGACGACCAGGCGGTGACGGTGCGCGAACGCGACGCGATGACCCAGGAGCGGGTCGCGCTCGACCAGGTGGCCGGGTATCTGGCGTCCAGGTTGCTCGGTGCGTGATCATGCCTTGATCACGGACGCGACCCGGTCGGGCGGTCCGCGACGGACGGAGAGGAAGACGACATGACATATCCGGGGGGACCGGGCGAGCCGGGCCAGCCGCCCTACGGCCAGCAGCCGGGGCAGCAGCCGCCGTACGGCCAGCAGCCGCCCTACGGTCAGCAGCCGGGCCAGCCGCCGCAGCCGCCGCAGCCGCAGCAGCCGCCGCAGCCGTGGCAGTCCGACCCGGCGTCGCAGCCGGGGTACGGGCAGCAGCCACCGTCCTACGGCCAGCCCGGCTACGGGCAGCAGCCGGGCCAGCCGGGCCAGCCGGGCCAGCCGGGCTACGGCCAGCCGGGCCAGCCCGGCTACGGGCAGCCCGGGTACGGCCAGCCGCAGTACGGGCAGCCCGGGTACGGGCAGCCGCCCTACGGCGCGCCCGGTGGCCCCGGTGGTCCGGGTGGCCCCGGTGGTCCGTACGTGCCGTCCGGCCCGTCCGGCAGCGGCGGCAACCGCAACCTGCTCATCGCCGTCGCGGTGGTGGTCGTGCTCGTCGCCGCGGGCCTCATCACGTACTTCGCGACCAAAGGCAGCGACAAGAAGAGCCCCGCCGCGGGCGGGGGCGGCTCGTCGACCTCGGCCGCACCGTCGGGGGCCTCGTCGGCGCCCGACTCGTCGGCGCCCGCGTCCGGCGGCGGCGACTTCCCGAGCGGCATGGTGTCGTCGGCACCCGCCAGCGACGTGCCGAGTTCGGACACGTCGGGCGGCGGCACGGTGAGCGAGGACGACGCCCGCACGGTCGCCGAGCAGTACATGAACGACGTCAACGCCGGCAACACGGTCGACGCCGCGTCGATCATCTGCGAGCGGCAGCGCACGACGTTCGAGAACAACGTGAACTCGTCGGCGAGCGATTTCAACGTGCACGTCGACAGCAAGACCTTCAGCGACTCGACCGAGACGGCGACCGGCCGCGACGTCACCTACCTGGCCGACCTCACGCTCAAGACGAGCGGCAAGAGCGGCAGCGTGAAGTGGACCTTCTCGGTGATCAGCGAGAACGGCGAGGCGCGCATCTGCGGCGAACAGGTCGCGGCCGCGTAGGTCCCGCGATCTTGTGCACGGCGCGCGGGAACACACGCGCGTCCTGCACAAGATCCGATCCGCCCCGCGATCTTGTGCATGGCGCGCGGGAACACACGCGCGTGCTGCACAAGATCTGATCCGGGCGGCCGACGGACGGCAGGCCGAGACAGCTGTGGGGTGCGCCGGTGCGCCCGAGCTCGCGCGTCACGGACAATGGACGCATGACGGCACTCGTGACCGCGCCCGGCGTGCTGACGCTGGCCGACGGTGTGCAGGCCGACCCGCCGGTCGTGCTGGCGCCAATGGCCGGCATCACCAACACCGCGTTCCGCCGCCTGTGCCGCGAGGCGATGGCCGGCGCGCTGGCACCCGGCGCCGCGGGCGGCCTGTTCGTCTCCGAGATGATCACCACCCGGGCCCTGGTCGAGCGCAACCCGAAGACGCTGCGGCTGATCCGCTTCGAGCACGACGAGCAGCCACGAAGCATCCAGCTCTACGGCGTCGATCCCGACGTCGTCGGCGCCGCCGTGCGCATGATCGTCGCCGAGGACCTCGCCGATCACGTCGACCTCAACTTCGGCTGCCCGGTGCCCAAGGTGACCCGCAAGGGCGGGGGGTCGGCGCTGCCCTGGCGCGTCGGCCTGTTCGACCGCCTCGTGCGCACCGCGGGGCAGGAGGCGCGCGGGGCGGTGCCGGTCACGGTGAAGATGCGTGTCGGCATCGACGACGACCACATCACCTTCCGCGAGGCGGGGCTGCGCGCGCAGGACGCCGGCGTCGCGTACGTCGCGCTGCACGGCCGCACGGCCTCCCAGTTCTACGGCGGCACGGCCGACTGGCAGCGCATCGCCGAACTGGTCGAACTGCTCGACATTTCGGTGCTCGGCAACGGCGACATCTGGGAGGCCGACGACGCGCTGCGCATGGTCGAGCAGACCGGCTGCGCCGGCGTCGTGGTCGGCCGCGGCTGCCTCGGCCGACCGTGGTTGTTCGGCGACCTCGCGGCGGCCTTCGCCGGGCGCCCCGAGCGCGCGCGTCCGGGGCTCGCGGATGTCGCGCGAACGATGCGGCGCCATGCCGAACTGCTCGTCGACTGGCTCGGCGACGAGCAGCGCGGCGTGACCGACTTCCGCAAGCACGTCGCGTGGTACCTCAAGGGGTTTGCG
Organism: Jatrophihabitans sp.; assembly: GCF_051960575.1. Taxonomy (GTDB): domain Bacteria; phylum Actinomycetota; class Actinomycetes; order Mycobacteriales; family Jatrophihabitantaceae; genus JBQCEE01. The sequence goes on along the minus strand of NZ_JBQCEE010000097.1, from coordinate 2,132 downwards.
GTCGGCGGCGGACTGCGCCGCTCGCTCGCGTCCGCCTCGTCGTTGACCGAACTGGACGACCTGCTCGCGCAGCTCGACCTCGACCAGCCGTGGCCGAGCGTGAACGACGGGCAGCCGCGCGGCCGCACCACCGGCGTGCGCGCCGTCAGCCTGCCCGACGGCTGGCTCGACTCCCGCGACTCGTGCGCCGTCCCGGTCGGCGCCGAGACCGACGACAGCGGCGGCTGAGACTTCCCGACGGGTCGAGCGCGTCGACCCGCCCGGATTCGTCAGTGCTCGTCCGGTGCGTCCTCGGTCGGCTGTTCGTCATCGGCCGGCGCGTCCTCCTCGACGTCCGGCTGGTTCTCGTGCTCACCGGGGATCTCGGTGCCGCCGGTGATCGCGGTGCCGGACAACAGGCCCTCGGCCGGGTCGTAGGGGATCTTGTCGCGCGGCAGGTAGTCCTGCCCGTCGGACGGGTCGCCGTAGCCCGCATCGCGCGCCGCCGCGGCGACCTCCTGGCGCACCGACTCGTCGCCGATCTTGGCGTCGGTGCGATCGCCGTCGCTGCCCGAAGCGCCGTCGCCGCCTGCGACGCCGTCGTGGTCGGCAGCGCCGTCGTCACGGGCGCCGGCGGGCGACGATGCGGCCTCGCCGCCGGGCTGCGGTTCCTGCTTCGGGCCGGGGTGGGGACGGTCGTCGGTGTCGCTCACGCCTCACACCCTTCCCGTCGCGGACGATCACCTATCGGGCGCGTCCGACTAGGCTCCGTGGCACCACTGCGCGCGCGGGACGGAGCCACCGATGACCGACAAGCACGTGTACGACTTCGCCGAGGGCAACAAGGATCTGAAGGATCTGCTCGGGGGCAAGGGCGCGAATCTGGCGGAGATGAGCAATCTGGGGTTGCCGGTGCCGCCGGGGTTCACGATCACGACGGAGGCGTGCCAGGCGTATCTGCGCAGTGGACGCGAGCCGGAGGGTCTCGATGCCGAGGTGGGCGAGCATCTGGCGAAGCTCGAGCAGCAGATGGGCAAGCGGCTGGGGCAGTCGGACGACCCGTTGCTGGTGTCGGTGCGGTCGGGGGCGAAGTTCTCGATGCCCGGGATGATGGAGACCGTCCTCAACATCGGTCTGAACGACCAGTCGGTGCGGGGTCTGGCGGCGCAGGCGGGCAACGAGCGGTTCGCGTTCGACTCGTACCGGCGGTTGATCCAGATGTTCGGCAAGACGGTGCTGGGCATCGATGGTGAGCATTTCGACGAGGCGCTGGAGCAGGCGAAGGGCGCGAAGGGCACCGAGAACGATCTCGACCTTGACGCCGACGACCTGCGTGGGCTGGTCGAGACGTACAAGGAGATCGTCGTCAAGCAGGCGGGGCGGCCGTTCCCGCAGGATCCGCGCGAGCAGATGGACCTCGCGGTGCGCGCGGTGTTCGACTCGTGGAACACCGACCGTGCGGTGATCTACCGGCGCCAGGAGCGGATCCCGGCCGACCTTGGCACGGCGGTGAACATCTGCTCGATGGTGTTCGGGAACCTGGGTATGGACTCCGGAACGGGTGTCGCGTTCACCCGTGACCCTGCGTCCGGTGCGCAGGGCGTGTACGGCGACTACCTGCAGAACGCGCAGGGCGAGGACGTCGTGGCCGGTATCCGGAACACGGTGCCGCTGAGCGACCTGGAGGGCATCGACAAGCAGTCCTACGACGAGCTGCTCGGCATCATGAGCACGCTCGAGGGGCACTACCGCGACCTGTGCGACATCGAGTTCACGATCGAGCGCGGCAAGCTGTGGATGCTGCAGACCCGCGTCGGGAAGCGCACCGCCGCGGCGGCGTTCCGCATCGCGACGCAGCTGGTCGACCAGGGCCTGATCGACATGGACGAGGCGACCTCGCGAGTCAGCGGCGCGCAGCTGGCGCAACTGATGTTCCCGAGGTTCGCCGACAACAGCTCGGCGAAGCGGATCGCGCGCGGCATCGCGGCCTCGCCCGGTGCTGCGGTCGGCAAGATCGTGTTCGACAGCTACACCGCGGTGAAGTGGTCGCGGTCGGGCGAGTCGGTGATCCTGGTGCGGCGTGAGACGAACCCGGACGACCTCAACGGCATGATCGCCGCGCGGGGCATCCTCACGTCCCGCGGCGGCAAGAC
>NZ_JBQCEE010000096.1:0-14428 GCF_051960575.1 Jatrophihabitans sp. | reverse complement strand
CTCGTCGTCGAGGACGTGGCCGCGGCGCGCCGCTTCTACACCGAGGTCTTCGAGTTGCCCGTGCACTTCGAGGACGACGTCTCGGTGGTCTTCCGCCTCGGTGGCACGCTGGTGAACCTGCTGCAGGTGGACGCGGCCCCCGAGCTCGTCGAGCCGGCACCGGTCGGTGGCCCACACGACGGCGTGCGTGCGGTCTACACGATCGAGGTCGGCGACGTCGACGCCGTCTGCGCGCGACTGCAGCAGCGCGGCGTCGACCTGCTCAACGGGCCGATCGACCGGCCGTGGGGTGTTCGCACCGCGTCGTTCCGCGCACCGGGCGGCCACGTGTGGGAGGTCGCCGGACCGGTCCGCTCGACCTGACCGGCGTCAGAACCAGTCGTCCTGCCGCGACCAGGTGATGAGGTTGTCCATGATCCCCGGTGTCGGCTCGGGCTCCTCGGTCGCGGTGTAGGCGCCGCGGAAGAACAGCAGCGGTCGGTGGTCGTCCATCGGCTCGCCGAGCGCGGTGACGCGCCCGACGACGATGTGGTGGTCGCCGCCGTCCAGCACCTGCTCGACGGTGCAGTCGATCCACGTCAGCACGCCGTCGAGCACGGGTGCCCCGGACGGCGCCGGGCTCCAGCCGACGGACGAGAACTTGTCCGCGCCCGCACGGCCGAAGACCGCCGAGACCTGCTGCTGGTCGTGGGCGAGCACGTTGACGCTGAAGGCGCCGGCCGCCTCGATCACCGGCCAGGTGCGCGCCGTCTTGCCGGGGCAGAAGAGCACGAGCGGCGGGTCGAGCGAGAGTGCCGCGAACGACTGGCAGGCGAAGCCGACCGGCTCGTCCGGGCCCTGCGCGGCGATCACCGTGACGCCGGTGCAGAAGTGACCGAGCGCCTTGCGGTAGGCGCTCGCGTCGATGCCGGCGCCGACGGTCACTGGTAGCGCGCGCCGAGGCTGAAGTCGTGGCCCCACAACGAGACCGCGGTCGACTCGCGCGCGATCCACGACTCGTCCTCGACCTGACGACCTTCGCAGCCGAACTCGATGTCGAAACCGCCGGGCGTCTTCATGTAGAAGCTCAGCATCAGGTCGTTGACGTGCCGGCCGAGCGTCGCCGACATCGGCACCTTGCGGCGCAGCGCGCGGTCGAGTCCGAGCCCGACGTCGTCGGCCGTCTCGACCTCGATCATGAGGTGCACGATGCCCGACGGTGTCGGCATCGGCAGGAACGCCAGGCTGTGGTGCCGCGGGTTGCAGCCGAAGAACCGCAGCCACGCGGGCTTGCCGTCGGCAGGACGACCCACCGCCTGCGGTGGCAGCCGCATCGAGTCGCGCAGCCGGAAGCCGAGCACGTCGCGGTAGAAGCGCAGCGCCGCCTCGTCGTCGTGCGTCGACAGCACGACGTGGCCGAGGCCCTGCTCGCCGGTGACGAAGCGGTGGCCGTACGGCGACACGACGCGGCGGTGTTCGAGTGCGGCGCCGTGGAACGCCTCGAGCGTGTTGCCCGACGGGTCCTCGAAGCTGATCAGCTCGTCGACGCGCCGATCGGCCAGTTCCTCGGCCGTGCCCTCCTTGTAGGGCACGCCGGCAGCGTCGAGCCGGTCGCGGATGTCCTCCAGCGCCGCGGCGTTCGCCGTCTCCCACCCGGACGCGACGAGCCGGTCGCGTTCGTCCGGCACGATCACCAGCCGGGCCGGGAAGTCGTCCATGCGGAAGTAGACGGCGCCGGGCGTGCTGCCGCTGCCCTCGACCAGACCGAGCACCTTGAGGCCGTACTCGCGCCAGGCCGCAACATCCGTTGCGCCGATGCGCAGGTAACCGAGGGACGAGAGGCTCACGGCGCGTCCAGGAACTGAGCCACCAGCGCGTTGAACTCGTCGAACTTCTCGAGCATCGCCCAGTGCCCGCACCCGCCGAACACGTGCAGCTGCGCCCGCGGGATCAGCTTGAGCCCGACGAAGGCGCCGTCGATCGGGTTGACACGGTCCTCGCGTCCCCAGACGAGCAGCACGCGCTGCCGCAGCTTGTAGGCGTCGCGCCACAGCTGCGCCTCGTCGTAGCCGGTCGCGAAGGTCGCGCCCATCGCCGCCATCGACCGCAGCGTCTCGGGATCGGCGGCGGAGGTGAACCGCTCGTCGACGAGCTCGTCGGTGATCATCGACTGGTCGTACACGAGCGTGCGCAGGAAGTCGGCGAGCCTCTCCTTGCTCGGCCCGGGCGGGGCGGCGAAGGCGAAGAGCTTCTTGATGCCCTCGGTCGGGTCGGGCGAGAACAGGTTCAGCTGGAGGCCACCCGGGGCCATCAGCACCAGGCGTCCCGCACGCTTCGGGTGGTTCAGGGCGAGCCGCGTCGCCGTGCCGCCGCCGAGGGAGTTGCCGACGAGGTGCGCGCGCTCGATGCCGAGGACGTCGAACAGCTCGACCAGCGCGTTCGCACTCGCGGTGAAGAACTGCTGCTCGAACGCGGTCGGCTTGCTCGACCGGCCGAAGCCGGGCTGGTCGACCGCGATCGCCCGGAAGCCGTGCTCGCCGAAGACGTCGATCGTGCGGCCGAAGTTCGACCACGCCGACGCGCCCGGGCCGCCGCCGTGCAGGAACACCACGACGGGGCCGTCCGCCGGCCCGGCCTCGTGGTAGTGCAGCCGCAGGCCGGAGGGCAGGTCGGCGTAGCGGCTGGTGTCCTCGAGCGTCGACGTCACCGCTACACCCACGCGTCCGTGACCTTCTGGCCGAGCTCGAACTGGCCGAAGAGCACCAGCGCCTTCTCGGGGTCGTTGATCGCGTGCACGCGGCCGGCGTGCGCGTCGCGCCAGAAGCGCTGAATCGGCGTACCCGCCCGCAGCGCGCGGCCGCCGGCCGACTCGAAGAGCCGGTCGACCGCGGCGATGCCCGCGGCGGTCGCCGACACCTGGTCGCGCCGGGCCTGCACCCGCAGCCACATCGGGATCTTCTCGCCGCGCTCGACGAAGGCGAGCTCCTCGTCGATGTTGCGCTCGATCTGCAGCACCGCGCCGTCGATCTTCGAGGCGGCCTCGGCGATGGGGATCTGTTTGACCGCGTCGGCCGCCGCCTGCGCGCGGGTCGACGCGCGCACGCGCTCCTTCGTCCAACCGACGTAGGCCTCGTAGGCACCGCGCGCCATGCCGAGGATCGGCACGGCGATCGAGGTCGAGAACACCGTGGCGAACGGCAGCTTGTAGATCGGCGCGTCGTTCACGGCCTGGCCCGGGCCGGCGCAGCGGCCGGTGTCCATGAACGACAGCGTGCGGTGGTCGGGCACGAAGACGTCGTCGACGATGATGTCGTTGCTGCCGGTGCCGCGCAGGCCGACGGTGTCCCAGACGTCCTCGATCGTGTAGTCGGCGCGCGGCAGCAGGAAGGTGCGGAAGTCGATGACGTTGCCGTCGCCGTCGAGCACGAGGCCGCCCAGGAACACCCACTGCGCGTGGTCGCAGCCGGACGAGAACGACCACTTGCCGCTGAAGCGGAAGCCGCCGTCGACGACGGTCGCGCGGCCCATCGGGGCGTAGGAGGACGACACGAGCGTCGACGGGTCGTCGCCCCAGACCTCCGCCTGGGCGCGGTCGTCGAACAGGCCGAGCTGCCACGGGTGCACGCCGAGCACGGACGAGACCCAACCGGTCGAGCCGCAGGCCGACGCGATCAGCCGCACCGCGCGGTAGAAGTGCACCGGCGAGGCCTCGAGGCCGTCGTAGCGCGCCGGCTGCAGCAACCGGAAGAAGCCGGTCTCCTGCAGGCCCTTGATCGACTCCTCCGAGATGCGGCGGGCATCCTCGGTCTCCTGGGCGCGCTCGCGCAGGGTGGGTAGGAGGTCGGTGACGCCGTCGAGCACACCCTGGACGGTGTGGCCGGACTCGATCGTGGGAGCCGCCATCGGTTCGCCTCTCTCGCGCTGCTGGTTCGGCGCCAAGACTAGAACAAGTTCTCACGGGTGTCGAGGAAGCGCCGACGCGCCGAAACATCGGGGAAACGGTGGGCTGGCGGTGGCGGCACGGCAGGCATTTCTGTAACGTGTTCCACTACGCCGAGCGGTGCCGACGCCGCGGCGGGTTGCACGAGGAGGTGCGATGACGCAGCCGGGTGACGCGGGAGTGCGCACGATCGATGCCGGACGCCCGCCGGAGCGCTTCGCGCGCGGGTGGCACTGCCTCGGGCTGGCCAGCGACTTCCGCGACGGCGAGCCGCACGCGGTCGAGGCCTTCGGCACGAAGCTGGTGGTGTGGCAGGGCGCCGACGGCGAGCTCAACGTGCTCGACGGGTACTGCCGGCACATGGGCGGCGACCTGTCGCGGGGCACGGTGAAGGACGGCAACATCGCCTGCCCGTTCCACGACTGGCGCTGGTCGGGCCAGGGCCGCTGCGTCGGCATCCCCTACGCCAAGCGGGTGCCGCTGCGCGCCCGCACGCGGTCGTGGACCGCGAAGGAGAAGAACGGCCAGCTCGTCGTGTGGCACGACCCCGAGGGCAACCCGCCCCCGCCGGAGGTCGAGATCCCGGACGTCGAGGGCGTCGGCTCGTCCGAGTGGAGCGACTGGGTCTGGACGAAGCTGGTGATCGAGGGCTCGAACTGCCGCGAGATCATCGACAACGTCTCGGACATGGCGCACTTCTACTACATCCACTTTGCGTTCCCCACGTACTTCAAGAACGTCTTCGAGGGCCACGTGGCGACGCAGTTCATGGAGTCGCGCGGCCGCCCCGACGTCGGCCCCGGCTCGGGCAAGCGCTCGCAGTACTCGGGCGAGGACAACCTGCTGCGCTCGGAGGCGTCCTACTTCGGCCCGGCCTACATGATCAACTGGCTGTGGAACGACTTCCGCGGCACGACCGTCGAGACCGTGCTCATCAACTCGCACTACCCGATCGACCAGAACTCGTTCGTGCTGCAGTACGGCGTCATGGTGAAGAAGCTGCCGGGTGTCGACGACGACATGGCCAACGTCATCGCCGGCAAGTTCGCCAAGAGCTTCAAGCTCGGCTTCGAGCAGGACGTCGAGATCTGGAAGCACAAGAGCCGCATCGACAACCCGCTGCTCTGCGAGGAGGACGGGCCGGTCTACCAGCTGCGTCGCTGGTACGAGCAGTTCTACGTCGACGCCGCCGAGGTCACCGAGGACATGACCGCCCGCTTCGAGTTCGAGATCGACACCACGCACGCGGTCGAGAACTGGGAGAAGGAGGTCGCCGAGAACCTGCGCGTGCGCGCGGAGCAGGCGGCGGCCGCCGAGGCTGCCGCAGCGACCGCCGTCGAGGCCGAAGCGGGCGTCTGATGCGCGCCGACACCGTCGCCGACATCCGCCTTTACACCGAGGTCGGACTCGTGCCGGTGCAGTGCGCGGCGTGCGGTGTCGAGGTCGGCGTCAAGAAGAACAGCCGCCGGCACACGTCGATCCAGTGGACGGCGAGTGCGGTGCGGCAGTGCCGGGAGTTCGCCGCCGGCGTCGGCGACACCAGCGGTGGCCTGCAGCTCGGCTGCGGACGCCTGCGCGAGAGCATCGCCGCGGCCGTCGCCGACGGCACGATCGTGGTGCCCGATGCCTGACTCCCCCGCTCGCATGCTGCGGGTCGTCGACGTCGTGCGCGAGACCGACGACGCGTGCTCGGTCGTGCTCGCACCGGCCGATGCGGACGCGGCCGACTTCGCCTACTCCCCCGGCCAATTCCTCACCCTGCAACTGCCGACGCCCGCCGGCACCGTCGCGCGCTGCTACTCGCTCTGCTCGTCGCCGCACGTCGACGAGCCGATGCGCGTCGCCGTGAAGCGGGTGCGCGACGGTGTCGCGTCGACCTGGATCAACGAGGCGCTCGCGGTCGGGCATGAAGTGCTCGCGCTGCCGCCGGCCGGGGTCTTCACCCCTGCCTCGCTGGACGCCGACCTGCTGCTCTTCGCCGGCGGCTCGGGCATCACGCCGGTGCTGTCGATCCTGAAGTCCGCGCTCGCCACAGGCTCCGGACGCGTCGTGCTGGTCTACGCCAACCAGCACGAGCGAGCCGTCATGTTCGCCGGCGAGCTGCAGCGCCTCGCGGCCGAGAACCCCGAGCGGCTGCACGTGATCCACGTGCTCGAGTCGGTGCAGGGCCTGCCGACGCGGGCCCAGCTCGCGTCGTTCGCCGAGCCCTACGCGTCCTATCAGGCGTTCGTGTGTGGGCCGAGCCCGTTCATGGAGACGGTGACCCACGCGCTGCGCGACGTCGGCGTGCCGCCGGCGCGCGTGCACATCGAGCGGTTCCAGTCGCTCACCGAGGACCCGTTCGCCGAGGTGCCCGTGCCGGCGGTCACCGACGACGGCGCCGCTGCCGAGCTCGAGGTCGAGCTCGACGGCGTCACCCACCACCTGCAGTGGCCCCGGCAGACCAAGCTGCTCGACTTCCTGCTGGCGCAGGGCATCAAGGCGCCGTACTCGTGCCGGCAGGGGCTGTGCAGCGCCTGCGCCTGCATCGTCGACCGCGGCGAGGTGAAGATGCTGCACAACGAGATCCTCGAGCCCGAGGACCTCGCCGAGGGCTACGTGCTCGGCTGCCAGTCGCTGCCCATCTCGGACACCGTGTCGGTGCGGTACTCGTAGTGGCGTGGCGCCGACCGCGCGGTGGCCCCATACTCTGCGGATGATCCCGGCTCGCGGAGGCGACCGATGAGGCGTCGGTTCGTCGCAGCTCCGAGCATCGTCGCGCTGACGGTCCTGGCGCTCGCCGTCCTCATCTCGTCGTCCGCATCGGCAGGTGATGCCGGCGGTCACCCCAGCGTCCTCGTGGCGGGGCAGCAATTGGTCGCGCTGACCGCGAACGACGTCCTCGCATCCCCGTCCGGGGAGTTCCAGCTGAAGCTGAGTCCCGACTTCCTCGCGCTGTGGGACTACGTGCGCATCGGCACCGCGACCGAGCCTGACTTCGCCGGCACGGGCATCTGGTTCCGCGACGACGGCACCGGGCTCCACCAGAGCAACACCGACCGTTCGATCCTGCGGCTACGGCGCGACGGCAATCTGGTGTTGATGACCAGTCGCGGGGTCATCCTCTGGACGAGCGGCACCCGCGGGTCGGGTACTCGGAACCGCCTGACGCTGCGGGACAGCGGCGATCTGGTCATGACGACGGCTGAGGGGCGCAGGGTCTGGGCGACGAACACCACGCGGGTCTACCTGGGCCCGCGCCAGCGGCTCCTTCCGGGGCAGCGGATGTACTCACGATGGGCCGATCAGCAATCGAGGAGCCGTGATCTCGAACGGCTGGTCATGCAACCCGACGGCGACCTGGTGTTGCGCAACGACGAGTGCGTCCACTGGCACACCCGAACGCATCGCGCGGGGTCGTCGTTGCTGATGCGACCCGACGGGAACCTCGTCATCGTCGGGCCGCACGGCCGGACGATCTGGTCGACGCACACCGGCGGCGCCGGCCCGTACACCTTCTTCGACGCGCTCCGGCTCGAGGTGCACGACGAGTCGGGCGGCAAGGGGACGATCTGGCGGGCGAGCCTGCGCTATCCCGCACCCTGCGTGGCCTGAGGCACGGTCAGACGGCGAGCAGCCGCGGGTCGCGCATGAGGGCGCGCAGCGCCGTGAGGTCGGGCGGCACCGTTTCGGGCGCCAGGTACTGCAGCCGCACGACGAAGCCGGCGTTGCGCTCGTGGATCAACAGCGAGCCGACACCGGGCGGGTCGGGGGCGATGGGTTGCTCGCCCGACCCGCCCAGATCGACGCGGATGAGCACGGTCGCCGAGTTGGCGAACGCGTCGATGCTGCGATCGATGAGCAGGGGGCGTCCGGACGAGTGGGCGACGGCCGAGTGCACCTGCAGCAGCACGTCGCGTCCGAGCTTCTCGCGGGCGAGCCCGGTGACCGCCACCGGGGCGGAGTCGAAGACGGTGCAGTCGGGCGCGGCCCGGCAGGCCTGCTCGACCGGCACCGATGCGGCCGCCGCCGGACGCCGGCCGCTGCCGTGTCCTGGGATCGCCGACCGGGTCTGCAGGACGACGGCCCCGGCGGCGACCAGCACGGCCACGAGCAGCCCGAGCGCGACCCATCGCCGCGGCACACCCGGCTGCTCGAGCTGGTCGTCCGCGAGGTCGTCGTCGGCGAAGAGCACCATGTGAGCCGAACGTACCGCTGTCGCTCGTGCCTCGGGCGTCCTACCGTGGAACTGCGCAGGTTCCTCGGAAGGGGTTCAGCGATGACGCACCAGTGCCCGAAGTGCGAGCTGCGGTTCACGTGGCGGACCGAGCTCGACGACCACTGCCGCACCGACCATCCCGGCTTCGAGCACACCTACCCGGCGGTGCACAACCACGCGCCGGGTGAGGAGTTCCTGCCGGTCGACGCGCCGCCCGGGCGCGATCCGTTCGTCCGCGACTGATCGACGCGCGGCTACGCTCGACCCGGCCACCAGCAGCGACCAGGTCGGGAGACGGCGCACGTGCCCCAGGTGAGTGATCGGCTCTGGTCGGCGCGCCGTGCCGAGTGGGAGGTCGGCACCGTGGTGGTCGCCGCCGCGGTCGCAGTACCGCTGTTCCTCGCCGTCGGCGCGCTCGCCGGCGTCCTCGCGCTGGTGGGCGTCGCGGTCGTCGCGGCCTGCGTCTACGTGTCGCTGCGGTCGCGCTGCCGCTCGTGGCACTACGAGGAACGCGGCGACGACCTCGTCGTCAGCCGGGGCGTGCTGTTCCAGCGCACGAGCGTGGTGCCGTACGGGCGCATGCAGTTCGTCGACGTCACCGCCGGGCCGGTCGAGCGCGGCTTCGGGCTGGCCACCGTGCAGCTGCACACGGCCGCGGCGGCGACGAACGCGCGCATCCCCGGCCTCGACCGGGCCGAGGCCGAACGGCTGCGCGACCAACTGGCCGCGCTCGGCGAAGCCCGTTCGAGCGGGCTGTGACCTCGCCGGCGCCGACGCCCGTCGCCGAGACGGGCGCCCTCGCGAGCGTCTGGGCGAGACTGCACCCCCTGTCGCCGGTCGTGCAGTTCGGCCGCGCATTCGGCGTGCTGCTGATCGTGATCGTGCCGCGTGTCGTCACCGAGCGTCAGCTCACCTCGACGCTCATCGAGCTCGGCATCCTGGTGCTCGGCTCGATCGGCGGTGCGGTGCACTGGGCGGTCACGCGCTGGCGGGTGCACGGCGGCGAGCTGCAGATCGAAACCGGCCTGCTCCGCCGGCAGTCGATCCGGCTGCCGCTGGCGAACATCCAGTCGGTGGACGTCGTGCGGCCGGGCCTCGGGCGGCTAGCCGGGCTCAGCGAGGTGCGGGTCGAGAGCGCCGGCACGGGCACCTCGCACGGTCGCCTGGCCTACCTGCGCGAGGACCGCGCGACCGAGGTGCGCGCGCAGCTGCTCGCGCTCGCGCACGGCCTGCACGAGGCGACGCCCGAGCCGCCCGAGCTGCCGTTGTGGCAGGTGCGCGGCGGTCGGCTGCTCGCGTCCGCACTGCTCGGCGGGCCGGCGCTCGTGGTCATGGCGTTCGTCGTGCTGTTGGTCGCGCTGTTCGCGAGCGGTGCGACCAAGGTGGCGTTCGGGGTGCTCGGCGGGTTCCTCGCCGTCGCGGTCACCTTCGCCTCGCTGGTCGTGCGCCGCATCGTCGCGGAGTTCGCCTTCCGCATCGCCGCGGCCGGCGACGGGCTGCGACTGCACAGCGGCCTGGTCGAGACCCGCGCCGAGACGATCCCGTTCGGCCGCGTGCAGGCGCTGCGCTGCACGCAACCGTTGTTGTGGCGCCCGTTCGGCTGGCTGCGCGTGGAGGTCGACCTCGCTCGCCAGCGCGCGGGCCGGCGCGGTTCGGAGGCGGACAGCCGGCTGCTCAGCCGCGCGCTCATGCCGGTCGGGCACGCGTCCGACGTCGGGTTCGTCGCGTCGCGCGTGCTGCGCGGTGCCGACGTGCTGCGTCCCGGGTCCAGACCGCCGCGGCGCGCGCTCGTGCGGGCACCGCTGTCGTGGTGGGCGTCGAGCGTGTGGCACGACGGTGCGTTCGTCGTCGCGCGTACGGGCCGGCTCGAGCTGCGCACGACGGTCGTGCCGCTGGACAAGGTGCAGAGCGTGCGCTGGACGCAGGGGCCGCTGCAACGCGCGTTGAGGCTGGCCACGGTGCACGTCGACGTCGCCGGGCGTGGCTGGCACGCGCAGGCGCGGCACCGCGACGTCGACGAGTCGCGGCAGCTGCTGGCCGAGCTGTCGTCGCTCGCCGCGCACGCGCGCCGCGACCGTCGTGGCCAGTGGCATGATCAGCTCCGACCGGAGGGACCGCCATGACACGCACCCGCGTCCACAACTTCTCGATCTCGCTCGACGGCTTCGGCACCGGCGAGAACCTGTCGCTGGACGAGCCGTTCGGCCACGCCGGGCACCGCATGCACCAGTGGATGTTCGCCACCCGCTTCGGCACTGCGCTGTTCGGACGCGAGGGCGGCAGCAGCGGCATCGACGACGCCTTCGCGCAGCAGCACGAGCCGGGCATCGGCGCCGAGATCATGGGCGCGGGCAAGTTCGGCCCGCCGGGCTGGCAGGACGACGCCGACTGGACCGGCTGGTGGGGACCGAACCCGCCGTTCCACACGCCCACCTTCGTGCTGACCCACCGGCCGCGTCCGTCGATCGAGATGGAGGGCGGCACGACGTTCCACTTCCTCGACGCCTCGCCCGCCGAGGCGTTGCGGGTTGCACAGGAGGCCGCGGGCGGACGCGACGTGCGCATCGGCGGCGGCCCGACGGTCGTGCGCGACTTCCTCGCCGCTGGGCTGATCGACCACCTGCATGTCGTGCAGGTCCCGATCCTGCTCGGTCGCGGCGTGCGTCTCTGGGACGGCCTCGAAGGGCTCGAGGCCGACTACGCCGTCGAGGTGGTGTCGTCACCGAGCGGTGTCACGCACCTGACCTTCGACCGCACGACCTGACCGACGGTCACGACGGTCGGGCCGGGTCACGTGTGCGGGGCGGTGGCCACAGGCCAGCAGGCATAGGTCAGGCCGGCGAGCGACGGCGACCGTAGACCCGTCCGTGTCTCCTCTGCCTGACGGCGCAGCGGACCGTGCTCGCCCTGGACCGCGAGGACGATCGACCGCAATTCGCTGACCGCCTTGCCCGTCCGAGATGCGGCGAGCTGTTCGGCCGTGCCCCACGGCAACGGGCCGGCCCACCGGGTGGCCGGCGTCCAGTGAGGAGCCACGAGCGCAGCTGCCGGGATCCGATGCGGACGTGCGTCGCCGTCCCAGACGTAGGGGAACCACCCAGCCTGCTGCGCCCGACGTCCTGCGACGCCGACGTACTGGAAGAGCAACCCCAGCCCGGTCACCTCCGTCAGCGGCACGCGGATCGTTCTCAGCCCATGCGCAATCCTGATCGTGCCGCCCTTCACCGTCAGCGGTCGCAACGCGCGGAGCAGGACAGCCAGCGTCATCGCACCGACGAGCCCGGCGAAGGTCCCGAGGACGGCGCCGTACACCCGATAGCCGCCGTGCGTCGTCGCGCCGAACGCCGCGACGAACAGGATGGCCGCGCCGGCGAGCAGCGCGCAGGGGATGACCATGAGTACCAGGCTCGACCGGTCGGCCGGAAGTCTCACAGCTGCCGCAGGCTGGTCGGGCACTGCAGGATGGTCGCACGCCCATGCGTCCATCGGCAGTCGCTCGGCGCGACATCGGCCGCCAGGTCGTGCGACGTGTCGGACGGTCTCAGGCCGATGCCGGGACGATCGGGCCGCGCTCGAGCCCCTGCTCGCGCAACCACGCGTCCAGCACCGGCTCGACGGCGTCCGGGGGCGCCGCGATGCCGAGGGCCACGGTCTCCCCCGGCCGGCGGACGGCGTGGTCGTGCGCCTCGTCCGGCAAGCCCTCGCTGCACGCCTTGCAGAGGAACTGGGTGCTGGTCGTCCACGACTCGACCGCCCAGCCGCGATCGGCGAACGCGTCCTGCATCTCGTCCAGGTGCACCCGATCCGCGGCGTCGATCACCGTCGTGAGCGTCGCGTAGGGGCCGCGAGCCAGCAGTGCGAGCTCGTTGAACACCGGTCGTTCGCTCGCGCCGAGGCGGCGGTGCCCGACCGGATCGCCGTCGTGCAGCACGATGTCGCCCCACCGGTGCCCCGACTCAGGCAGCGGCACGTTCTCGATCCGGGCCCGTGCTGGGCAGAGCCGTCGTGACCAGACGACCTCGGTCCGGAAGCGCTCGCCGTCGAGGGTGAACGCCGGCTCGCCGAAGCGTGGGTCGGGGTTGAGCCGCACCGGCGTCAGGCCGAAGTCGCCGTCGATGGGCTGGTCGTCCGCGCCGTCGGGCAGGCCGATGCCGTAGGCCGACCAGGCGCGACGCGCCGTCGCCCAGTCGCCCAAGGCGGTCGCCGCGATGCCGAGATTCCACGCCTCAGGCCGTTCGGCGGTCGTGTCGAGCAGCGCCAGAGCACGCGCGTTGGCCTCGCGGCTGGCGGCCCAGTCCCTCGTCCACTTCATCCGCAGACCGAGGTCGAACCAGCCCCAGCCGACGTCAGGGTGGTCGTGGGTGATCGATTGCAGGACGCGGATCTCGGCAGCGAAGTCGCCGGCCTCGCACGCTGCTTGGTACTGCCGCTGGAGTTCCACGAGAGGCGGCCGTCCTCGGTTCCGGCGCCAACCCATGCGCGCAGTATGCCGTCCCACCAGTTGACCGGTGCGCTGATGCCGCGGAACCATCGGTGGCAGGACGAGGGGCGGTGACGATCTTGGGCGATGGCGCAGCGTTGCTCCTGGGTCTCTTCACGATCTTCGCCGTGCTGACCGGCGTCGGGAGCACTCGTCGGCACGACCCGTGGGGCGTCGTCGCGCTGTCTGCGGCCGCGTGGCCGATCACGTGGGCTGTCTGGTACGTCGTCGACCGCCGACGTCAGTACGGACGGTACTGTTCGCCGGCCGCCGTGCCGCGACCCGACGGATCGACCTAGCGCGCGTCACTTGACGCTTGATCACACCGGTGCTGGGGGCGCTGAGCGTTCAGGCGAGGAAGCAGACGACGACTCGCAGACCAAGCATGTTCGTGCGATTCGCTCACCATGCCGATGCCGACCAGAACGGCTTGTCGCTCACACGCCAGAGACTCTGAGCAACAGGCGGACTCGGTCCTCACTGTGACGTTCGAAAGCTCGAAGCTTCCTAGTAAACCTTGACCGGGGGAAGCCCGTTGATCGGTACGGAGATCGAAGTCACCCGCGCACTGCCATTATTCATCCACACATTCCAGTTGCTGTCGCGCGAGGACAACGCGTCCATGAACTGGGGGGATGAGCTACAGGTTGTGAGTGTTGCTAAGGACGTCGTTCCGCCATTTTGGCCACGCACGCCCTCGTAGCCGCCCATAATAAAGACGAACGCCTCGTTGGGATCGAGCAGGTTTCGAGTGAATTGGACTGCGGCGCAGAATGATTCGAAGGTGGCGTAGCCGCTGAGGTCCACCTGGACGGGCAATTGATTGCCTTTCGATGGGTAGCCGCACCCTGACGCGTCATGCTGAGGGCACCGCACAAATGTGCTTTGCACTGGCGCCGCGCCCGCCGTAGAACAAAGCATCCCTGTAAGAAGCATCAGGAAGCCAGCGAATATAGCAATTCGCCGACGGTTCCCGCTCTGTCGATACACTTGCATATTGCACCTCCCAGCCGTGCCTGCTTGAGCCGAGCTGTGAGCAGGCGTCGTAGCAGCCATGGTGGGCGCGGGGGCTCGCGGAAGCAGGGTCTATCGGCGTGATGCTGTCCCGGTTCTGCGTTTCGAGTGAGAACGGCGCACCTACACGTGAAACCCGGTGGCTAGTTCCGTTCCTAGGCATGGTGCTGCGCCTGGCTGGCTGCGGCCGCCTGTAGATTCAGCGACAGCGATCGCTGGGAGAGCCGTGGCCAGGCGGCCCGAGGATTTCACGG
Source organism: Jatrophihabitans sp. (assembly GCF_051960575.1). GTDB lineage: Bacteria > Actinomycetota > Actinomycetes > Mycobacteriales > Jatrophihabitantaceae > JBQCEE01. Next base: position 563 of record NZ_JBQCEE010000096.1, on the reverse strand, counting down.
CCGAACACCCTCACCCGCATGCCCGAGGCTGCAGAACGATCATCGCCAACGGCCAGGTGCTTGGTTTGCGCCACAATCGGGAGAAGGCGGCGCCGATCCTTCGCTACGACGGTGAAGAACACCTTCAGGTCATAGGCCGTCGCCAGCACCGTGTTCGGCCGGCACCGGCCCGCCACAAAGTCCAGATCCCGGTCGAACACCCGGCTGCCCGAGCCGCGGCACGGGATGCCCCACCGACGCGATCGAGCGGGTCACACAAAGATCGACATAGGACACTCCGGGCCGCCGTCTGAGTCGCTCCGAAAGAGGCCACCTTCGCCCGCCGGAATGACAGTCAGATCACCCACATATCAAGCATGTCGAGCACAGAGGGGTGCCTTGACTGACGCGACGCCTCAACGTTCCCGTGGGGCTTAGTCGAGGGTGGGGTCGTCGTCGGGGGTGGTGTCGAGCCGCAGATCCTGGTCGGGGTCGAAGTGGCGGCGGAGTCGGTTGAACCGTGGTGTTCGTTCGGGGTCGAGCCAGGCGGGTGGTCGCCAGCCGACTCTGCCGTTGATCATGAC
>NZ_JBQCEE010000095.1:0-7443 GCF_051960575.1 Jatrophihabitans sp. | reverse complement strand
ACGGTCGCCCCGACCGGCCCAGGCTGCGTCGACTGCGAGGCCGCGGGCGGGTGGTGGGTGCACCTGCGCCGCTGCGCCCAGTGCGGGCACGTCGGGTGCTGCGACTCGTCGCCGGCACAGCACGCGAGCGCGCACGCCGGCGCCACCGGGCACCCCGTGGTGCAGAGCTTCGAGCCCGGCGAGGACTGGTTCTGGGACTACGCGCGGAAGGACTTCGTCGACGGCCCGCGGCTGGCCGACCCGCAGCACCGTCCGGTCGGGCAGACCGTGCCCGGGCCCGCCGAGCGCGTGCCGGCCGACTGGCGCGACCACATCCACTGACCGGCGTTCAGACCGACTGCGCGAGCCCCCGGAGCGGCCGCTGCGCGTTGCGGCTCCGCTTGTCGCTGTACATCGCTTCGTCGGCGGTGATGACGGCGGAGGCGACACTCCCGCCGGGACGGAGTGCTGCCCAGCCGAGGGAGGCGGCGACACCCGCGTCCTCGAGTCCCCACCGAAGACGGTGCATCAGCAATGGCGCGGCTGCCGCGGTCGTGCCGGCGAGCACGAGGCCGAACTCGTCGCCACCAAGGCGAGCGACCAGGTCGCCGTCGCGAACGGTGGCACGCAGTGCCTGCGCCGCCGAGCGCAGCAGTTCGTCACCCGCGGCATGACCGCCCGGGCCGTCGTTGACCTGCTTCAGCCCGTCGAGATCGACGATCGCCACGACGGTCGGGTCGGCGTAAGTCGCGTAGGTCCGACCGAGGCGTTCGAGGGCCTCGTCCCAGCCCCGGCGGTTGTGCAGACCGGTGAGGGAGGCGGGGGTCGCGCGGGTGAGCTCGGCGCTCGCTCGCCGCTCCGCCGCGTCGAGCGACCGATCGGTCGCGAGGGCGATGGAGAGCAGGTTCGACAGCAGGTCGAGGATCGGGCCGAAGCGCTGCATGTCGTCCTGCGGCAGGGGGTCGAGCCCGCAGATGGCGCCGAACAGCGCACCGTCCGGCTCGCTGATCGGGGCGCCCGCGTAGGCGCCGATCCGTACGGCTCGGTTGATGGGTGCCTGGGCGTAGACTGCGATCTCCTGGGCGTGCGGCGCCAGTCGCGGCGCGTCGCCCGAGACCATGTACCGGCAGTAGGAGTCGCTCCAGGGGTGTCCACCGCCGGACACGAGCCCGTAGTCGTTGGTGTCCAGGTAGAGATAGGTCTGCTGATCGTTCTCGAGGCGAGTGATGGACCAGAAACCCATGGGCAGGTGCGCATTCAGATAATCGAGGACCGCACGGGCGGTCGCCTCGAAACCCCCCGCCTCGGCCAGGCTCGGGACAGCGCTCACGTTCGCACCATCGGCCGACCGTAGCGAAGCTTGACCGGTCGGACGAGCCGACCAGGCTTCCGTCGCGCGTCTTCGACGCCAGATGGTCACAATGCGCCCCGAAACGCTCACACGGGGCGACCCGCGCCAGATACGGCGCGACCCGGGTGCTGCGCACTGCCAGACTGGGCGGGTGGTCGACAGTGTGCGGGCCTGGCGACCGGCCGTCGCCGGCATCGCGGAGGTGCTGCACGCCGAGTGGCGGTCGCACGCCTACCCGGCGCACACCCACGACACCTGGACGCTGCTGCTCGTCGACGACGGGCTGATCGGCTACGACCTCGACCGGCACGGGCACGCGGCCGAGCCGGCCGCGATCACCTTGTTGCCGCCGCACGTCGTGCACGACGGGCACCCGGCGACCGAGCGCGGCTTCCGCAAGCGGGTCGTCTATCTCGACGAAGACGTGCTCGGCGCCGAGCTGATCGGGGCGGCCGTCGACGGCCCGACGATCACCGACGACGCGCTGCGTCGCGCTGCCTACCGTCTCGACCAGGCGTTGGTGGAGCGGGACGACGTCGAGGCCGAGGGCCGGCTCGCGCTGGTCACCGAGCGGCTGCGCTGGCACCTCACCGGCCGGCGGTCGGGGCACGCTGATCCGCAGCGGGACGTCGCGCGCCGGGCGCGCGAGCGCTTCGATGCCGACCCGGTCGGCGCCGGCCTGTCCGAGGTCGCGTCCGCGCTGGGTGTCTCGACGGCGCACCTGGTGCGGTCGTTCACGCACAGCTACGGCATCCCGCCGCACCGTTACCTCATCGGGCGCCGGCTCGACCTGGCCCGGCGCCGACTGCTCGACGGTGACGACGCGGCGGGCGTCGCGCTGGCCACGGGGTTCTACGACCAGGCGCACCTCACGCGGCACTTCCGACGGCTGCTGGCGACGACGCCCGGGCGGTACCAGCGCGGCGCGTGACGCGCCCTGGTCAACTTCGTACAAGACGCGAGCGGACGCGTCGGAGCAGCCTGGATGCATGGACGACACCGACCCCCTGCTGCCGCCCTTCGCCGCCAAGATCGCCGTGGTGGTGCGCGACGACCTCGAGACCTGGCAGCGGCTCAACGTGACCGCGTTCCTCGTCAGCGGCATCACCGCGGCGTTGCCCGAGCTGGTCGGCGCGCGGTACGAGGACGCGGACGGTCAGCACTACCTGCCACTGCTCGGCGTGCCGGTGCTGGTCTTCGAGGGCAGCGGCGCGGTGCTCGCATCGACCCGCGAGCGCGCGGTCGGGCGCGGGCTGCCGCTCGCCGTTTACACCCGGGACATGTTCGCCACGGGCCACGACGCGGCGAACCGGGCCGTCGTCGCGGCTGTGCCGGGCGCCTCGCTCGACTTGGTCGGGCTCGCACTGCACGGGCCGAAGAACGCGGTCGACAAGGTGCTGAAGGGCACGCGCCTGCACCCGTGACGTCTCCCGGCTCCAATTGACAGCTTGCCAAGAGAGCATCAGCCTGGACGGATGACATCGGCCCGCATGGCGCGTCCATTCACGTGGCGGGATGCGATCGAGGGCGTCAACCTGCTCGCCGGGCCCGCCAACGTGGTCATGCAGCTGGCCCACCCGGCCGTCGGCTACGGCGTGCTCGAGAGCCCGGTCGACTCGGGCAAAGCCACCTTGCACCCGTACAAGCGGGCCCGGACGACCGGCACCTACCTCGCGGTGGCCGCGCTCGGCACGCCCGAGCAACAGCAGGCGTTCCGGCGCGCGGTGAACACGGTGCACGCGCAGGTGCGCTCGGGGCCGTCGTCGGGCGAGCCGTACCACGCGCTCGACCCGTCGCTGCAGCTCTGGGTGGCGGCCTGCCTCTACCAGGGACTGGTCGACACGTACACGGCCTTCCACGGCGGACTGTCGGACGACGAGGCCGAGCGGGTCTACCGCGAGGCGGCGCGGCTCGGCACGACGCTGCAGGTGCGTCCGTCGATGTGGCCGGCGACGCGGGCGGATTTCGCGCAGTACTGGAAGCAGGGCCTCACCGAGCTGCGCATGGACGAACCGGTGCGCCGCTACCTCGACGACCTCGTGCACCTGCGGCACCGGCCGTGGCCCGCGCAGCGGCTGCTGGGGCCGATGGTCGCGTTCTTCACCGCCGGGTTCCTCGCGCCGGAGTTCCGCGCGCTGCTCGGGTGGTCCTGGAGCGACCGGCAGGAACGGCGGTTCCGGCGGGCGCTGCGGGTGGTGGCCGTCGTGAACCGGACGCTGCCCGGCCCGGTGCGGCGGATGCCGCTGAACCTCTACCTCGTCGACCTGAGGCTGCGGCTGCGGTTCAACCGCCCGCTGGTCTGAGCGGCTGCGTCGCGCTGCGGTCGCGCGGGGTGGGCAGCACCTTCGGGCGGGACACCGACAGCAGGCGGTGCGGCAGCACATGACCGAGGGCGCGCAGCACGGCGATGAGCACCGTGTACTCGACAGCGTGGCGGGTGCTCCAGGGCAACCCCATGCGACGGCGCTGCTCGGGCGGCACCGTGCCGTTCAGGACGTCCGTCGCATGCGCCAGCAGGGCGCCGTAGACGGGCCCAGCGAGCCTCCACACGGCTCGCGGGCAGCGCCGCGGCCGCTTCGGGCGCCGCAGTGCGGCACGCAGCTGCGGGATCACCGCGTTGCCGTGCACCCGCTCGTCGACGGCGCGGTCGAACCACTGTCGCAGGGCCGCGACGTCGGGCGGCTGGGTGCCCTCGGGCACGCCCTGGCGGGTGCCCGACAGGCGTTGCGCGGCCCAGACGTCCTCCCACTCCGCGTCCGTGAGCGGGCCGTGGAAGGTGTCGATGCCCCGCTGCACGGCCTCGGCGACGGTCAGGTGCACGAAGGTCCAGGCCTCGCGGTTCCACGCGTGGTAGGTGCGGCCGTCGAAGCCGGTGCCCTGGATGTCGCGGTGGAGGTCGCGGATGGCACGGCCGGCCGCGTCGCTGTCGCCGAAGACGAGCTCCTGCCCGAAGGCGAGGGTGCGGCGTCCGCGTCCGAGCGGGTCGGCGTAGAAGTCGGAGTGGTCCCGCAGGCCGGCCGCGACCGTGGGATGGCCGCTCTGCAGCTGGGCGGCCCGGTGCAGGAACAGCCAGACGCGCCAGTCGTCGAGGTGGCGCCGCAGCACCGCGTCCAGGCGCTCGATCTCTGCGCGGTCGAGCCGGTCGGACACCGTCGTCATGGTCCGACGATCCCGGCCTGTTGACAGCTTGTCAATGCGGCGCGGACGATGATCGGGTGCAACCTGTGACGGCGCGACGCCGACTCGAACCGGACGAGCGGCGCGAACAGATCCTCGAGGCGGCGATGCGCCTGTTCGGCGAGCGCCCGTACGCGGCCGTCTCGACGACCGACCTGGCGCTGGAGGCGGGCGTCACGCGTGGCCTGCTGCATCACTACTTCGGCACCAAGCGTGATCTGTACGTCGAGGTCGTGCGCAATCTGGTCATCCTGCCGAGGCTCGACGACGAGGTGGCGGCGACGGCGTCGACGCTCGAGGAGCGGGCCGAACTCTGCGTCGACTGGTTCCTCGGGGTGCTGGGCACGAACCCGCGCACGTTCGTGGCGGTGCTCGGCGCCGAGGGCGTCGGTGACGATCCGGAGATCGAGCAGATCCTCGCCGAGGCCGACGACCTCGCCGCCCGGAAGGTGCTCAAGACGCTCGGCGTGCGGCGGCCCACCGCGGCGCAACGAGCGGCGATCCGCGCCTACGGAGGCATGCTCAAGGTGGCCGTGCGCGAGACGGTGCGCGAGCGCACCCTCACCCGCCGCGACCTGCGGTCGCTGCTCGTCACGACGCTGATCGCCGTCGCCCGCGAGGTGCTGCCGCCGAAGCTCACCTGACCGGCTTGATCGCCTCGTACTGGTCGCGGCCCTAGGGTCGGGACCATGGCGCAACGCGGGGCCGGGTCGTGGACGTCCAGCGAGAGGTCGCGCGCTGCGGAGGCGGCGCGCACCTCGCTGTGGTGGTGGCCGGCGCTCGTCGCCGTGGTCAGCTTCGCCGCGGCGCTGCTGCTGCAGCACGTGCACGTCGGCGACAGCGGCTGGCGTGACGTGCTGTGGCCGGGCGACAGCAACGCGGCCTCGACGACGCTGCAGGTCATCTCGACCGCGGCCGTGACGGTTACGACGTTCACCTTCTCGCTGATGGTGGTGGCGCTGCAGCTGGCGTCGCAGCAGTTCTCGCCCCGGCTGCTGCGCGAGTTCGCCCGCGACTGGGTGGTGCAGCGGGTGCTGGCCGTGCTCGTCGCGACCTTCGTCTTCGCGATGACCTCGCTGCGCGGCTTCCGATCCGGCCAACCGGTGCCGAGGGTCTCGATGGCGGTGAGTTTCCTGCTCGGGCTGGCGACGGTGGCGGCGCTGCTGGCCTTCATCGGCCACATCATCCGCACGCTGCGGGTCGACTCGATGATGCGCACGGTGCACGCCGAGACGGTGCGCACGATCGCGGCTGTCTACGGGCCGGAGCAGGACGGTGCGCGTGCGGCCGACTTCCTGGTCGATCGGCCCGGCGGCGCCCTCGTCGGTGCACGCGCCAGCGGCTTCGTCCGGGTGATCGACGCGCGCGAGGTGCTGCGGGCGGCGACCGAGGCGGATCTGGTGGTCAGGCTCGAGGCACGGCCGGGTGATCATGTCGTGCGCGGCGCCCCGATCGCGCAGGTGTGGGCGCGCGGCGGTGCCACGTCGCCGCAGCTCGACCCGCGATTCGTCGACGCGGTGCAGCGGGCGGTGCACGTCGATTTCGAGCGCACGGCCGAGCAGGACGTCGCCTTCGGGTTCCGGCAACTGGTGGACATCGCGGTGAAGGCGCTCTCCCCCGCGGTCAACGACCCGGTCACAGCGGCGCACTCGATCGGGCACATGGCCGATCTGCTGGGACGCCTCGCCCGCAGCGACTTCGGACCGACCGTGCACACCGACGACGACGGCGTCGACCGCCTCGTCCTGCCGGACCGCGACCTGCGCTACTACCTCGAGCTCGCCTGCGGCCAGATCCGCCGCTTCGGCCGCCGCGAGCCGACCGTGCTGACGACGCTGCTGTCGATGCTGCGCGACGCCGCACTCGCCGCGGTCGACGACGACCAGCGGTCGGAGATCGCGCGGCAGGTCGACCTCATCGTCGCCGAGACACCCGACGACCTCGTGGCCGAGGACGCTGCCTCGGTGCCGGCCATGGCCGAGCAGGTACGCCTCGTGCTGCGCGGCGACGTCGCTGCCGGCTATCGCGACCGGAGCGGCGAGACCCGCACCATGTGAGCCCGGGCGGTCAGAAGGGCGCCGGCTCGTCGTCGACCTCCATCTCCGCTGTCGGGCGGGGCCGTCTCGCGTCGTTCTCCGCCGCACGGCCGCGGCCGGTCGGTGTGCCGTGGGCCCAGATCGAGGGTTGTTTGCCGCGGTCGGTGTTCCCCCAGCCCGGGTCGGAACTGTCGACCCTGTCCGGAGCTGTGGCGCTCGGGGTGACCGTGAGGGGCGTGAGGGTGGGTTCAACCAGCCGCGGCGCCTGGACGTGGTGCCGGCGCCGGTACGGGCTGATCCAGCAGAACGACCGCGGCCCGGTGCGGATCAGCCGCCAGCCCCGCTCGGACTTGGTCACGTGGTCGTGCCGGCACTCCGGGCTGAGGTTCACCTCGACCGTCCTGCCCCCGCTGGCCCATTCGGTGCGGTGGTCGATGTCGCACCACCGCGCCGGACGGCGGCAGCCCGGGAACAGACACCACCGGTAGACCATCTCGATCCGCCGCCGCAACGCCGGCCCTGGGAACCGCGCCGCACCGTCCTGCACGATCGGCCCGGCCGCCGCGACCTGCCCCGCGATGTCGGCCAGCACAGCGGCCCAATCGCCGCCGACAGGCAGCGGGCTCGGCGCGACCCAGTCCAGCGGCAGATGGATCTCCACCACCCCGTCGACCTTCGCCAGCCCCCCGGTACCGGTGCCCGGGGCATCGACGCCGACGGGCATGGCTCGACGCCGAGTCAGGCCGTCGAACACCAGCCACCCACCGTCGTCGTGCACCCCGAAGCGCCACGCACACCGCTGCTGCCGTGCCACCAACGCACGCGCCACCGACGCCGGCACCGGACCCCACCCGGCCACCTCCCCCGGCCGGTCGTCCAATCCCAGCAACGTCCCCAACC
>NZ_JBQCEE010000094.1:0-2799 GCF_051960575.1 Jatrophihabitans sp. | reverse complement strand
GGTCGTCCGACGGCTGGGTCTCGCCCAGCGTGGACGGCAGGTGGGGATCGGTCACGCGCGCCTCCGGGTAGGGCGGTGGTTCCGCCGCCGGCGTCCGGTCGGCGCGTGTCCGGACGCGACCGGTGGTGTGTCCGTCCATTCTGGCTACCAGGCTTCCTCGGCGTCGGCGGTTCGAAAGGGGGCCGGTCGGGGTCCGGTCCGCGGCGGTGGTGTGCAGGTGGCCCCGCCCGGCCCGGCGCGGCGGCCGGGGCCCGGCGGGGCCGCTTACTGCGGGTGGTTCAGCTGATCTTGGCGACCGAGGCCTGCACCTTGCTCAGCAGCTCGGTCGGCAGTGCGCCGTAGCCCTGGGCGGCCAGCAGGCCCTGGCCCTCGCTGGACGAGGTGTAGGTGAGGAACGACTTGACCAGCGAGCCGATCTTCGGGTCCTTGTACTTCGTGCACACGATCTCGTAGGTCACGAGGGCGATCGGGTAGACGCCGGCCGTCTTCGTGGCGTAGTCGAGCTTCAGCGTCAGGTCGTCGCCGGTGCCGGTGATCTGCGCGGTGCCGGCCAGCGAACCCGCCGTGTCGGCCGACAGCGCGACCGCGCCGCCGCCGTTGTCGATCTTGGCGGTGGTCAGGCCCTTGTTGCCGGCGTACGACCACTCCATGTAGCCGATGCCGCCGTCGGTGCTCTTGACCGCGTCGGCCACGGCCGGCGAGCCGTTGACGCCCGAGCCGGTCTTGTACGGCCACGGCTTGTCGGGCGTGGCGGTGAAGACGGTCGGGGCGGTCTTCGAGAGGTAGTTCTCGAAGTTCTTCGAGGTGCCCGAGGGGTCGCCACGGAAGAAGACCGAGATCTTCTTCGACGGCAGGCTCGCGCCCTTGTTGATGGCCGCGATGGCCGGGTCGTTCCAGGTGGTGATCTTGCCGGTGAAGATCTTGGCCAGCACGTCCGGGTTGAGCGTCAGGTCGGTGACGCCGGACAGGTTGTAGCCGATCGCGATCGGGCCGACGACCATCGGGATGTCGATGGCGGTCGAGCCGCAGGCCTTGGTGGCGGCGTCCGGCTCGCCCTTGGTCGGGTCGAGCGCGGCGTCGGAGCCGGCGAAGTCGATCTTGCCGGCGGCGAAGTCGCTGACACCCTGGCCCGAGTTGGTGCTCGTGTAGTTCACGGTCGCGCCCGAGCACTGCTGCTGGTACTTCGTGACCCAGGTGGTCATCGCGTTCGCCTGGGCGCTCGAGCCGTCGGACTTGATCGAGCCGGTGGCACAGTCGCCGCTGCCGCCGGTGGTGCTGCTGCCGCTGCTGGCGGGCGCCGAGGCCGACGTGCTGCCGGTGTCGGACGACGACGTGCCGCCGCCGTTGTTCGAGCCGCTCGAGGAGCAGGCGGCCAGCGAGATCACGCCGGCGAGGAGACCGGCGACGGCGCCGGCTCGGGTGTAGGTGAGCGTCACCCTGGGTTCCCCCTTCGTCTGGGACGTTCGTGTCGTCGGCGACGCTAGGGAGCCCAGGTGGCGCATCGGGGGGGCGTGGGTGAACGGAGGGTGAACCCAGTGAGGGCCTTGGGTTATCTCTCAGTTCGGTAGAGGTGGACGGGACGTGAACGAGATCACGAACGCGACGGCTCGCCGGACTTGTCCGTTTCGCGCGTCCACTGCACGTCGACGTCGTACCGCTGGAAGCCGGCGCGCTCGTACAGGCGCAGCGCGCCCTGGTTGTCGTCGTCGACGTAGAGCAGCACGTCGGGGCAGCCGCGGTCGCGCAGGTGCCGCAGGCCCGCCCGCAGCAGGGCGCCGCCGAGCCCGGTGCCCTGGGCGGCCGGCGCCACTCCGAGCACGTAGACCTCACCGCGGCCGTCGGGGTGCACCTTCGTCCAGTGGAATCCGACGAGCGCATCGTCGCGCTCGGCCAGCAGCAGGTCGTCGGCGGCGAACCATTCCTCGGCCTCGCGGGCGGCCAGGTCGGCGCGCGTCCACCGACCCTGCTCCGGGTGATGCGCGAAGGCGGCGGCGTTCACCGCGAGCCACGCGTCCTCGTCCTGGCCGACCACGAACGACCGGAGCGTGACGCCGTCGGGCAGTGCGGTCGCCGGCACGTCCCCGAGGGTCGGCAGCAGCAGTTGGTGCAGCACGCGGGTGCGGGTGAAGCCGTGGGTCTCGAGCACGCCCGGCAACGGCGAGTTGCGGCCGTGCGTCCAGGTGCGCACGGGGCCGCTCGCTGCGAGGGCGGCATCGAGCAGGGCCTCGGCGGAGGCGGCGTCCGCGGCGATCTCGAGGTCCTCACCCGCGCGCTGCGCGTACCCGACGAGCGCGCCGTCGTCCTCGGCCACGAGGTGCACCACGTCGTCGGACGCGAGCAGGCCCAGCGTCTGGTCCGACAGCGGCGGCGCGCCGAAGCGCGACTCGAGATCGGCGGCGAGACGGCGCACCGCGGCGGCGTCCGGGCGGCGTTCGGCGACGGTGACCATGCCGGCGACGCTAGCCGCCGGTCGGGAACTCCGTCAGGCGCGGCGCCGCATCCTCAGGCGCGCCGGTGTGTGGCGACGCTGCGGGGTCGGCGCCGGCGTGTCCGCCCGCACGGTGGCCACGCACCCGGCCGGCAGTGTCCCGTCAGGCGCGGCGCAGCGGGACGACGGTGTCGTCCTCCGCGGCGTCGAGCTCGGCCTCGGCCGAGGCCCGGGCCGCCGCCGTCTCGGACGGCCGCACGAACTTGTAGCCGACGTTGCGCACCGTGCCGATCATGTTCTCGTGCTCGGTGCCGAGCTTGGCGCGCAGCCGCCGCACGTGCACGTCGACGGTGCGGGTGCCACCGAAGTAG
>NZ_JBQCEE010000093.1:0-17971 GCF_051960575.1 Jatrophihabitans sp. | reverse complement strand
GCCGACCGCTACCGCCGGCTGCACGTGATCATCGGCGACGCCAACCTGTCCGAGATCTCGACCTACCTGAAGGTCGGCACCACCGCGCTCGTGCTCGACATGATCGAGGCCGACTTCCTCGCCGACGACCTCGCCATCGCGCAGCCGGTGCGCGAGCTGCACGAGGTCTCGCACGACCCGACCCTGCAGCACCTGATCAAGCTCGCCGACGGCCGCACCATCACCGCGCTCGACCTGCAGGGCGAGTACCTGCAGCGCGCCGCGAAGTTCGTCGCCGAGCGGCAGGGCAACGACGTCGACGAGCAGACCAAGGACGTGCTCGAGCGCTGGGAGTCGGTGCTGGCGCGGCTCGCCGACGACCCGATGCAGCTCGCGACCGAGCTCGACTGGGTGGCCAAGCTGCGGCTGCTGAACGGCTACCGCGACCGCGACGGTCTCGACTGGGACGACTCGCGCCTGCAGCTGGTCGACCTGCAGTACAGCGACGTGCGTCCCGAGAAGGGGCTGTACCACCGGCTCGTCTCGCGCGGTGCGATGCAGACCCTGCTCGACCCGGCCGACATCGCCAGCGCCGTCGACACCCCGCCCGAGGACACCCGCGCGTACTTCCGCGGCGAGTGCCTGCGCCGGTACGGCACGTCCGTGGCCGCCGCCTCGTGGGACTCGGTGATCTTCGACGTCGGACGCGAGTCGCTGGTGCGCGTGCCGATGCTCGAGCCGCTGCGCGGCACCCGCACCCACGTCGGTGCCCTGCTCGACCGCTCGGCCACCGCCGCCGACCTCATCGAGGCGCTCGCCGGCAACCGCTGACGGACAACAGCCTGCGCAGGTTGTGCGCAGGTTCTCTCCGGCCGATCGTTTGCCGGGCTCACGATCCGGGGTACTCCGCCTTCTGGCGGAAGGAGCTCGATGACCGAGCTGAAGGAGCAACAGCAGCAGGAGCAACAGCCGGATCCGGCGCGGTGGAAGGCGTTGGCGATCTGCCTGGTCGGCGGCTTCATGGTGCTGCTCGACGTCTCGATCGTGAACGTGGCCCTGCCGTCGATCGACGCCGGCCTGCACGCGGGGTCGAGCGACCTGCAGTGGGTGGTCAGCGGCTACGCCCTCACCTTCGGCCTGCTGCTGGTGCCGGCCGGCCGGCTCGGCGACCTGCGCGGGCGGCGCACCGTGTTCGTCCTCGCCCTCGGCCTGTTCACCGCGGCGAGCGTGCTCTGCGGCGCGGCGCAGAACAGCACCTGGCTGGTGATCGCGCGGCTGCTGCAGGGCCTCGCCGGCGGCCTGCTCACGCCGCAGATCAGCGCCCTGATCCAGCAGCTGTTCCAGGGCCCCGAGCGGGGGAAGGCCTTCGGGTTGTTCGGCACGGTCGTCGGCATCTCGACGGCCGTCGGCCCGCTGCTCGGCGGCGTCCTCATCAAGGTCTTCGGCGACACGTCCGGGTGGCGGTGGGTGTTCTTCGTGAACCTGCCGATCGGGCTGATCGCCATGCCCATCGCGTGGAAGCTGCTGCCGAAGCCCGAGCGCGGTCACAAGCACAAGCACGACTTCGACCCCATCGGCGTCGTGCTGCTCGGTGCCGGTGTCGTGGTGCTGCTGCTGCCCCTCGTCCAGGAGCAGCAGTGGAAGGGCAGCGGCAAGTGGCTGCTGATCCCCGTCGCCGCCGCGCTCTTCGCGGCGTTCCTGCTCTGGGAACGGCGCTACGCGCGACGCGAGAGGGAACCCGTCGTCGAGCTCGGCCTCTTCTCGCTGCGCTCGTACTCGTTCGGCTCGGCGATGATCACCCTGTACTTCGCCGGGTTCACGCCCCTGTTCTTCGTCTTCACCCTGTACCTGCAGGACGGCCTGCACTACGACGCCCTGCAGGCGGGTCTCGCCATCACCCCGTTCGCGATCGGCTCGGCGGCATCGGCCGCGCTCGCCGGCAAGCACGTGCACCGCTTCGGCCGGTCGCTCATCGCGGCCGGGCTCCTGCTGGTCGCGGGCGGCTTCGCCCTCACCCTGCTCGCCGTGCACCTCGCGCCCACGCACAACACCGGCTGGGCGACGCTCGCGCCGTTGCTGCTGGCCGGCATCGGCAGCGGCATCGTGATCGCCCCGAACCAGGCGCTCACCCTGTCCGAGGTGCCCGTGCGCCGCGCCGGCACCGCGGGTGGGCTGTTGCAGACCGGCCAGCGCATCGGCGCCGCCGTCGGGATCGCCGCCGTCGGGTCGGCGTTCTTCTCCGCCCTCGCGTCCAGCCGCGGTGACTTCGCCGACGCCTATCAGCGCGGCATCCTCATCGCGCTGATCTTCGTGGTCGCCGCGCTCGTCGCGGCGGCGCTCGACGTCGTCGTCGACCGGCGCACCCACCACGACGAGGCCGAGCATCCCGCCGCCGAGCGCCAGCCCGCCGCGGCGCACTGACCACCGAACACGCACGACCTACCACCGGAACGGAGTCTCCCGATGCGCGTCACCGTCCTCGGCCTCGGCCGCATGGGCGCGGCCCTCGCCTCGCGTCTCACCGACCACGACCTCACCGTCTGGAACCGCTCGTCGGGGAAGGCCGGTGATCTGGTCGACGCCGGTGCGCACGAGGCCGACTCGGTCGAGGCTGCGGTCGCCGACGCCGAGGTCGTGTTCAGCTCGCTCACCGGCGACGACGCGGTGCGGTCGGTGCTGCTGCCCGACGGCGCGGCGCTGCCCACCGACGGCGTCGTGGTCGACTGCAGCACCATCTCGCCCGCCCTGGCCGACGACCTGGCGCGCGCGTATCCCGGACGCTTCGCCGCCGGACCGATCGCCGGCGCCCCGCCGGCGCTGCGCGACGGGAAGGCGACCTGGATCCTGGCAGGGCCCGACGACGTGTTCGAGCGGCTGACCCCCGTGCTCGACGCCGTGACCGCGACCCGGTTGCGCGTCGGCACCGAGGTGTCCGCCGCGGCGCAGGTGAAGCTGCTGAACAACTACGTGATGCTCGGCAACCTCGCCGTGCTCGCCGACGCGATCGCCGCCGCCCAGCAGATCGGGCTGTCGGACGAGACCCTGCAGGACGTGCTCGGACAGCTGCCCGTGGTGGCGCCGGGCATCGCCGTGCGCATCCCGAAGCTGCTGGGGTCAGACCACGACCCGGCCTTCACGGTGGCACTCGGCCGCAAGGACCTCGGCCTGTTCGGCGACGTCTTCGGCCGCACCGACCTCACCCGCTGCGTCGAGACGGCCTACGCGGGCGCCGACGACGACCTCGACGTGAGCGCGGTGGTCGACCCGATCCGGTCGGCCGAGCGCGGCTGACGCCGCGACCGACGCCGCGATCGACGCCGGTCAGGTCGTCGACGCGGCCGAGTCCGTCCGGGCGTCGGAGCGGTCGCCCGGGTCCGACCTGCCGTTCGAGCCGGACCGCGCGTTCTCGGTGATCCGCTCCAGCGGGCTGCCGATCTCGTCGTCCTCCGGCGCGGACGAGCGCGCCGTGCGCCGGCCCCTGCCGGCATGCGTGAACACGAAGCCGTCCGGCTGCAACCCGTGCAGGTTGAGCCGCCGCAGGAAGAGCTCGACCCGTTCGGCGTCGGTGCCGACCCGCACCACCAGCAGGACGTGGTCGGACGACTTGCTCAGCGCCGTCGTAACCGGCGACTCGAGCTCGTCCTCGGTGTCGATGATGATCAGGTCGAACCGCGTGCGCAGCTCCTCGATCACGCGCGCGGTCGCCTGACCGCGGTGGGTGCCGAGCGGCAGCGCGGCCGCCTCGCCGGCCGGGATGATCCAGGCGGTGCCGCTGTCACCGACGATCACCTGGAACGTCGTCCGCGCCAGCGTCACGCCGCCGGCGACCAGCGTCTCGAACCCGGTCGGGACGTCGTGCAGGTCGAAGCACTCGGACAGCGAGCGCGACCGGGTGGCGTCGACGAGCAGCACGTGGTGGCCGTCCTGGCCCGCGGCGGCGGCCAGTTGCAGCGCGATGCTGGTGCGGCCGATCGACCGGCCCGGCCCGGTCACGAGCACGACACCGCCGCTGATCCGCTCCTGCGCGCCCGCCCACACCGAGCTGTACGCCGGCGCAGGTGCCTCGAAGGGGTCGAGCGGGTCGGTGCGCGACGGCGGTACCTCGCCGAACAGCGGTGCCTCGATCAGGTCGCCGGCGCGGTGGGCCGACCAGATGCCGTGGTCACGGCGGCCCCGCAGCCAGACGAGCAGCCCGGCGAGCACCAGGCCGACCACCAGGCCGATGCCCAGCGCGAGCCAGGGGCCCGACGGCTGGTCGACGTTGTCGACGCTCGCCTGGTCGGCCAGCGTGACACCGTCGCCGAACTTCGCCTGCGCGATCTGCGCCGACAGGATCTGGTTGTCGTAGCCGCCGCCGATCCGCGCCTGATCGGCCGGCGACAGGGTGCTGCTGCCCTTCAGGGCGGCGGCCTTGTCGTCGTTGATGATCGCGATCACCGCGGCGGTGCGCTGCTGCGCCTGCTGCAGCGACTGCTGCTGGTACACGGCGAGCACGGCGTTGGCGATCTGCACCGCGAGCTCGGCCGACTTCGCCTTCGCCGAGATCAGCAGCACCGCGCCGCCGCCGGCAGGGTCGACGGTCACCTCGTCGCGCAGGTCGTTGAGGCTGACACCCACCTGCGCGGACACCGCGGCGAGCGCGGAGTCGGAGGTCGCGAACACCGCGCGCTGCTTGGCGTAGCGGGCGAACACCGAGTCGGTGACCGCCGACGTGCCGAGCTGGTCGAGCGAGGTCGGTGTCGTCAGCACCAGTCGCGCCGACGCGGTGACGCGACGGTCGGTGAGCGCCCAGGCACCCAGGGCGACGGCGACGGCGACCGCGACCACGAGCAGCGACAGGGCGTACGAGCGCCAGTGGCGGACACGGGATCCGGGTGCCGAGGGCATGGGCCGGATTGTTCCATCAACGGTTAGTCTTCGCCTTCATGGACGCGCGCTCGGCGGTCGTCGGCATCGACCTCGGTACGACGTACTCGGCGGTGGCTGCGCTCGACCGTGCCGGCAAGCCGCAGCTCCTGCCCAATCGCGAGGGCGACCGCATCACGCCGTCGGTCGTGCTGTTCAACGCCGACGGCACCTCCCTGGTCGGCGCCACCGCGAAGCGCGCCGCGCCGACGGCACCCGACGACGTCGCCCAGTTCGTGAAACGGCAGCTCGGCGACCCGGCCTGGCGCTTCCGTGCCTCGTCCGGCCAGGAGCTGTCGGCCGAACAGATCTCGGCGATCATCCTGCGACAGCTCAAGGACGACGCCGAGGAGCACCTCGGCGTCGCGGTCACCGAGGCCGTGATCACCGTGCCGGCCTACTTCGACGACGTGCGCCGTCGGGCCACGCGCGACGCCGGTGCGCTGGCCGGCCTCGACGTGCTGCGCGTGATCAACGAGCCCACCGCGGCCGCGCTGGCGTTCGGGCTCGACACCGAGGTGCGCGGCACCTACGTGGTGTTCGACCTCGGCGGCGGGACGTTCGACGTGACGGTGCTGCGCATCAACGGCGATGAGTTCGAGGTGCTCGCCACCGACGGTCTGCACGAGCTCGGCGGCGTCGACTGGGACGAGCGCCTGGTGTCGCTGCTGAACCGGCAGTTCATGGCACAGGGCGGCCCCGACCTCACCGCCGACCCCGGCCGTGCGGCCGACCTGCGCGAGCGCGCCGAGCTCGCGAAGCGGGCGCTGACGCAGGCGCCGCAGACGCGCGTGGCGCTCAGCGCGGCCGGTGTGTCGGCCGTCGTGCCGGTGACCCGGGCCGCGTTCGAGCAGGCGAGCGCCGACCTGGTGAACCAGACGCGTGACCTCACCGTGTCGGTGGCCGAGGACGTCGGTCTGTCGTGGCGGCAGGTCGACGGCGTGCTGCTCGCCGGCGGCGCGACACGCATGCCGATGATCCGCCGCATGCTCGAGCAGGTGACCGGCCGCGCCGCGATGCGCGTCGGCAACCCGGACGAACTGGTCGCTCTGGGCGCGGCGATCCGCGCCGGGCTCGAGACGGCCGAGCGGCGCCGCACCGCGACGACCGCGGCTGGCCGCCCGGCGCCGCCGGTGACCGTGGGCGGGCGTGCGGTGACGATCCGGGACGTGACCTCGCACGGCCTCGGCACGATCGCCCTCGGTGACGACGGGCGGCCGCAGAACGTCGTCCTGATCCCGCGCAACAGCCCCGTGCCGGCGCGGCACGCGGAGACGTTCACGACCGCCGTCGACGGCCAGCGCGAGGTGCGCATCGCCGTCACGCAGTGTGACGAGACCGACCCGGCGTTCGTGCGACGGCTGGGGCCGCCGCGCGGCCAGGCGTTCCCGCTGCCGCCGTACCCGGCCGGCGCGCCGATCCAGGTGGCCTTCGCCTACGACATCGACCAGACCGTCTCGATCGAGATCACCGATCTGGCCACCGGGCAGCTGATCGGCCACTTCGAGATCGACTACGACGACGTCTCGGCGCCACCACCGCCGTCGGCCGGCGACGCCGACGGACGGTTGGGTGTCGGGGGCCCCGGTGCCGGTCGGTCTAGTGTCGGTTGAGCCGGTGTCGGGCGCCCCGGCACCCGCCGCGTGGGTGGACCTCTACGGGCTGCTCGAGGTGACACCGGACGCGACGGACGAGCAGATCGCCGAGGCGATCCGGCGGCAGCGGCGCACCTGGAGCCGCCGGGCCGGGTTGGCCGACCCGTCCGTGCGCGGCCAGGCCGAGGAGCGCATCCGGCGGCTGGCCGAGGCCGAGCGCGTGCTGCTCGACGACGAGGCACGGCAGGCGTACGACGACGAGCGCGCGCGCCGGGCGCAACCCCCCGCGGCGCCGCGCCCTCGGCCCCGGCCGCGCCCCGGGCCCCGCGCGGTCCTACCGGTCACGCCGGCGGCTGCGGCGTCGGTACCGGCCGGCGTCGAGTCGGCAGCGGCCCACGCGGCACGCGGCGACGCCCACGCCCGCGCCGGCGACTGGGCGTCGGCGCTGGGGGAGTACCAGGCCGCGGCCGGTGCCCGTCCCGACGAGGTGCGGTACCGGGCGGGCGCGGCGAACGCGTTGCTGCACCTGGGTGAGACCGGCCGTGCCCTCGAACTGCTCGAGGCGGTGGTCGCGGCGCGCCCCAACGAGCCCGCCTACACCGAACTGCTCGCGGTGGCGCTGCGGTCGAGCGCGCAGGCCGAGCTCTCGGTGGCGGCCGACGGCCGCCGGGTGATCACCTCGCCGGCGCAGCTCGAGGTGGTGCACGAGCTCTGCACCCGCGCCGCCATGCTCACACGGGACGAGGCGCTGCGGGCGGCGATCGCCGCCGACCTCGCTGCGGCGGAGGCCGCGGCGCGGCGGGTGTGGTGGACCCACGACGTTGCCGTCTGGGCGGCCTGCTTCCTCGTCGTCTGCGTCACCGCGGCGCTGACGTCGGCCTGGCTGTGGTTCGTGCCCGCCGCGCTGGCGGTGGTGTTCGTGGTCGTGCACCGTGTGCCCGCTTGGAAGGCGGCGGCGCGGTCGGACGACGTGGTGCAGAAGGGGCTGTGATGCGCATCCGACCCGCCACCGAGGGCGACCTCGCCGACCAGGTCGCCCGGCTCGGCGAGGAGGTGACGCAGCTGCGCGACCTGTTCTCGCGCAGGCTGCTCGACGACCGGGCGAAGACCCGCATGCTCGACGCGCTGCAGGAGCAACTCGACCAGGCCAACGGCGCGCTGGCACGTGAACTGCTCGCCCCGCTCGCCGCCGAGCTGCTGCTCGTCGTCGACCGCATCGACGCCATGGACGCCGCCGGCGACGACCTCGCCAGCGTGCGCACCGAACTGCTCGAGATCCTCGAGCGGCGCGGGGTGCGCCCGATCGAGCCCCACGAGCGGTTCGACCCGGCCCTGGACGAGGTGGCCGAGACGGTCGCCGCGGACGGGGCGAACCCGGCCGGCGCGATCGTGCGGACGGTGCGGGCGGGCTATCGGCTCGAGGGCCGCCTGGTGCGTCCGGCGCGGGTCGTCGTCGCCGCCGACGGGGCCGCGTCGTGAGCGAGCGCACGGCGCGGCCGGTGCCGCACACCGGTGAGGTCGCGGCGCTGCTGGTCGCCGCGGTCCTGGTCGTCGTCGCGGTCGTGGCCGGGGTGGTCGTGGGCGCCGGGTCGTCCGGCCGGGCGACCGCGGCGGTGACGGCGGTCGGTGTGGTGGTCGTCGTCGTGCACGCGCTGGTGGCGCTCACGGTGGTGCAGGGCCGCCGCTGGCGCGGGGGGCGGCGTGACGACGCGCGCGGCGGGGCGATCGAACCCGTGCCCACGCCGGACGGCGCGGTGCTGCACAGCGAGGCCGACGGGCCCGACGACGCCCTCGTCACCGTCGTGTTCGTGCACGACCTGCTGCTCGACCTCACCTCGTGGCGTGCCCAGCGGGCGGCGCTGGTGACGGCTGGGCAGCGGGTGGTGCTGTACGACCAGCGCGGCCACGGGCTGTCGGCCGCGGCGCCGCTCGGCGGCGAGGGGTCGCGCGCGGCGGTGCTGGCCGACGACCTCGACGCCGTGCTCGCCGCGCGTGTGCCCAGCGGCCGGGTGGTGCTTGTCGGGCACGGCCTGGGGGCGATGGCGGTGCAGACCTACGCCACCCGGCACCCGGAGCGCTTCGCCGACCGGGTCGCCGGCACGGTGCTCGTCGGTGCCGCCACCGGTCCGCTGCGTGACCGGCTGGGCGTCGGGGCGTCCGGCGCGCCCGCCCGCCGCTGGTACCCCGCGCTGTTGGCGCTGCTCGGGAGGCTGCCGGGCACCGGTCGCTGGGCGTTCCCGGTGCAGCGGATCGCCGCGCGCCGTCTCGCCGGGCACAAAGGCGTGGCGCCCGAGGTCGTGCGCGACGTCGTCGCCGCCTCGTCGTCGGTGCGTCCGGCGACGGCGGCGGACTTCCTGCTCGCCGCCCTCGAGCACGACGAGCGGTCGGGCGCGCTCTCGTTGAGCCGACGCCCGGTCGTCGCCGTGGTGCCCGGCGCCGACCGGTTCGTGCCGGTCGCCGCCCAGGCCGCGCTGCGGGCGAGCGTGCCAGGCGCGCGGATCGTGCGCATCGCCGACTGCGGCCATGCGGCGCCCGTCGAGCGCCCGGATGTCGTGACCCAGCAGCTGCGCGCGATGCTGACGGCGGTGACGGGCGGCGATGTCGCGATGCCTGCGCGGCCTGCTCCCTCGGCGAGACCCCGCGCGCGGACCCTGGCGGAGGCCGAGCTGGTGCGCGGTGAGACGGCCGGGTTGCTCAGCGCGGCGCCGGCCGAGGCGGGGTTGCTGCGCACCGCGCGGCCCGAGGGTGACGGCCTGCTGGCCGCACCGGTCGTGCTGCCCGACCTGCTGCAGAAGCCACGTCCACGCCCGCCGTCGGACGAGGGGTAGCGGGCCTCAGGCCGAGAAGGCGTCCGAGCCGTTCTTGTGCCCGAGCAGCAGGCTGATGGTGAGCTCGAGCCGGGCGGCGACGTCGGTGGCCGACGCGCGCCGGGTGACCCAGGCGACCAGGTTCGACATCCAGACGTCGCTGATGACGCGGGCGATCGCGAGCTGCTCCTCGGTCGGCTCGCCGTCGGTCATGGCCCGGGCGATCATGTGGTCGGTCAGCCGGCCGACGGTGTCGACCTCGGCGGCGGCCGACGCGTCCGCGAACATGAACGCGCGGGTCATCGCCTCGGTGAGCTGGGGATCGCGCTGCATGCCCTTGGTGATGCGGCCGAGGATGAACATCAACCGGTCGTAGGGCGTCTCGCCGGGCACCATCGTGCGCTGCGTGCGCTCCTGCAGCCGCGACAGCTCGCGCGCCATCGCGGACACCAGCAGGTGGATCTTCGAGGGGAAGTAGCGGTAGAGCGTGCCGAGCGCGACGTCGGCGCGATCGGCCACCGCGCGCATCTGCACGGCCTCGTAGCCGCCCTTGGACGCGAGGGCCAGGGTGGCGTCGAGGATGCGCTTGCGCCGGTCGCGCTGCGCCGACGACCCCGCCGTCGCCTCGGTGCCCGGCAGCCCCGCCGGGGTGGGGGGCACCGCAGGTGCTGTCGTCATGCTCGCGTCCTCGTCCGTGTCCTGGCCGTCCGGCCGTCGTGATCGTCCTACCCTGACAGGAACGTGTTCCATCGTGGTTTCCTACCGCGTCGTCCGGGTCGGACGCCGCAGCCACGCTCGTCACAGTAGTAGAACGTGTTCTAGTATGCGCTCCTGATCGTGGACCGGGCAACCAGCCCGTCCGGTGAGGAGCCGCAGGTGTCGATGGCCACGACCGACGACGAGCGAGCCCTCGTCGATGCCGTCCGCGGCTGGGCGAGGCGACGGCAGCCCACCGCGCTGGTGCACGCCCAGGCCGACGGCGCCGAGCGCCGGCGCGAGGTGTGGGCTGAACTGGTCGGGCTCGGGGTCGTCGGTGCGGCACTGCCCGAGTCGATCGGCGGTGGCGGCCTGCCCGTGACGGCGCTCGCCGTGCTGCTCGAGGCGACCGCCGCCGAGCTCGCGCCAGGTCCGGTGCTCACGACCGCCCTGGCCGGCCTGGTGTTCGCTGCGGCCGGTGACCCGGCTGCGGCGCTCGTGGCCGAGGGGACGCCGGTGGGCGTCGCGCTGGACGGGTCCGAGCTCGTGGCGGAGCCGGCCGCCGACGGCGTGGTCGTGCGGGGTCGGGTGCGTCGGGTGCTCGGGGCCGCGGCCGACGGATTGCTGCTCCTGCCCCTGGACGGCGACGACTGGGCGGTCGTCCCGACCGAGGCGGCGGGCGTGAAGCTGCTCGACCTCGATGCCGTCGACCTCAGCCGACCGCTCGCCGAGGTGCACCTCGACCGGGTCCCGGCCCGGGTGCTCAGCGTGCCCCACGAGCGGGTTCGCGACCTCGCCGTGACGCTGGCCGCCGCCGAGGCGTCCGGCGTGGCGTCACAGGCGCTGCGGGTGGCGGTCGAGTACGCGAAGGTGCGGCAGCAGTTCGGCGAGGTGATCGGCCGCTTCCAGGCGGTGAAGCACCTCTGCGCACAGATGGCCTGTCGTGCCGAGGTGGCGTCGGTGGTGGCGTGGGACGCCGCGAGCTCGGTCGGCGATAACGGGCACGCGGTCAGCGCTGCGGTCGCCGGTGCGCTCGCGCTCGACGCCGGTGTCGACGTGGCGAAGGACGCCATCCAGGTGCTCGGCGGCATCGGCTTCACCTGGGAGCACGACGC
Organism: Jatrophihabitans sp.; assembly: GCF_051960575.1. GTDB lineage: Bacteria > Actinomycetota > Actinomycetes > Mycobacteriales > Jatrophihabitantaceae > JBQCEE01. Next base: position 6,874 of record NZ_JBQCEE010000093.1, on the reverse strand, counting down.
CCACCTGTACCTGCGACGCGCGCTGGCGTTGCGGCAGTGGCTCGGCGGCGGGTCGGTCTGGCGGCAGCGCGTCGCGCGCCTCACCGCGGCCGGCGCGCGAAGGGAGCTGCGCATCGAGCTGGGCGCGGCGGAGACGCAGCGTGCGCAGGTGCGGGCCGAGGCCGAGCGGGTCGCGTCCCTGCCGGAGTCGGAGCGCCGTGCGGCCCTGGTCGAATCGGCGTGGCTCGTGCCGCACTGGTCACCGCCGTACGGCCTCGGGGCGGACGCGGCCCACCAGCTGTTGATCGACCAGGAGCTCGACCGCGTCGGCGTCGCGCGTCCGGATCTGGTGATCGCCGGCTGGGCCGTGCCGACGATCATCGAGCACGGCACCGACGCGCAGCGCGAACGGTTCGTGCGGCCGACCCTGCTCGGCGAGCTGACGTGGTGCCAGCTGTTCAGCGAGCCGGAGGCCGGGTCGGATCTCGCCGCCCTGCGCACCCGCGCGGTCAAGGTCGACGGCGGCTGGCGGCTCACCGGCCAGAAGGTCTGGACGTCGCTCGCCCACCGCGCCGACTACGGCATCTGCCTCGCCCGCACCGACCCGGACGCCCCGAAGCACAAGGGGATCTCGTACTTCCTCGTCGACATGCGCGCCGAGGGCGTCGACATCCGTCCGCTGCGCGAGATCGTGGGCGAGCCGCGGTTCAACGAGGTCTGGCTCGACGACGTCTTCGTGCCGGACGACCTGCTGGTCGGGCAGCCGGGCGACGGCTGGCGGCTCGCCCGCACGACGCTGGCCCACGAACGGGTCGCGATCGGCGGCGGCTCGTCGCTCGGCGAGGACCTCGAGCGGCTCGTGGCGCGCGCGGCGTCGGACGGCCTGCTCGCCGACGGCGCCGTGGCCGACCGCCTGGGCGGCGTGATCGCGAACGGGCTCGCCGGCTCGCTGCTCGACCTGCGCAGCGCCCTCGCCAGCCTCGCCGGGCGGTCGCCGGGCGCCGAGAGCAGCGTGCGCAAGCTCGTCGGCGTCACCCACCGGCAGACGCTCGCCGAACTCGCCCTCGAGCTGTCGGCCGCCGACGGGCTCGTCCGCAGCGAGGTGTCGGACGAGATGCTGGTGACCCGCTGCCTGTCCATCGCCGGCGGCACGACGCAGGTGCTGCTCTCGCTCGTCGGCGAACGCCTCCTCGGCCTACCCCGCTGACCGAGTCGCCACCGACCCGGGCCGTCAGCCCGCCTTTGCGCCGCCAGCTGTCGGTTGCAGCGCTCGAACCGATCAGTTGGCGGCGCAAAGTCGGCGCTTGCGCGGGTCAACCGGCGGCGTCGGACGAGCGGGCGGCGCCGTGGGTCTTGAGGCACCACTCGAGGAAGTACTCGACGCCGCGCAGGACGTACGCGCTGCGGATCGACGGGAAGACGTCGAACGCGTGCTGCGTGCCGGGGAGCTCCGCGTACGCCACCGGGTTCTTCGACACGGCGCGCAGCTTGTCGACGAACCAACGCGCGTCGTCCACCGGCACGAGCGTGTCGTTGCGGCCGTGGATGACCAGGAACGGGGGAGCGTCCTCGCGCACGCGGAACACCGGCGACGCCGCCCGGTAGTCCTCCGGATACCGCGCCCCGCGCGGCATCACGATCGGCCGGATCAGCGAGTCGAGCCGCTGCCGGGTGAACTTCGCGCCGCTCTCGTCGGTGAAGTCGTAGACGCCGTAGTGCGGGATGCAGGCCTGCAGCGTGGTGTCGACGTCCTCGAAGCCGGGCTGCAGCGTCTCGTCCCCGCCGGTGAGGGCGAGCATCGCGGCGAGGTGACCACCGGCCGAGCCACCGGTCACCGCGATGAACGACGGGTCGCCGCCGTACTCGGCGGCATGCTCACGGATCCACGCCACCGCCCGCTTCAGCGCGACGAGGTGCTCGGGCCATCGCGCCTTGGGGGACAGGGGATAGTTCACCGCCACGCCGACCCAGCCGCGCGCGGCCATGTGGTTCATCAGCGGCTGGCCCTGCTCCTCCTTGTTGCCGATCACCCAGCCGCCGCCGTGCACCTGCAGCAGCACGGGGCGTCCGGCGGGCTTGTCGGCGTGGTGGAAGACGTCGAGCTCGTAGCGCTTGCCGCCGGGCGCGTAGGCGAGCCGGCGCACGCGGGTGACGTCAGGGCGGCGGACGCGGAAGCGGGCCAGATCGCGCCACGACAGCGGGTCGTCCGGCCGCGGCTCGCGGGCGATGAGGTCGCGGTAGCCGGTGCCGAGGGCGTTGCGCAGTGCCGCGTCGACCTCGTCACCCGCCTTGAGCGCGGTGCGGATCATCCACCCGTACGCGGCCAGGCTGAACGCCGACGAGCCGAGCGCGAGGGCCCGGTCGCGGCCACGCGTCGACGGGTGCACCAGTTCGACCGCGGTGTCGATCGCGGTGGCCGCCGCGAGCTGCGGGGCCAGCTCGGCGGTGAGCCAGCCGGCGAACATCGCGCCCACCGACAGGGGCGCTCCCGGCACCGGCCTCAGCGCGTTCGCCGCGAACCCGGCCTGGACGAGCCGTCGGGGCACCGGTCCGACGGCGTAGCGCGCCGCGCGCCGCAGGGCGTCGTGATCCATACTGAGAACTCCACTCGCCCGGAACTAGAACACGTTCTACCATGAGGCCCATGACCCGTCAGCTGACTCGCCTCAGTGGACTGGACGCCAGTTTCCTGTACTTCGAGACGTCCGCCCACCTGATGCACGTGTGCGGGCTGCTCATGCCCGACGCGACCACCATCCCCGGCGGCTACGAGTTCGAATCCATCCGGGCCCGCATGGGCGCGCGGCTCGGCGCGAATCCGTCCTTCCGCCGCAAGCTGCACAATCCGCTGCTGAACCTCGACCACCCGGTCTGGATCGACGACCCCGACTTCGACATCGAGCACCACGTGCGCCGCGCGACCGCCGCCGCACCCGGCGGGCGCGAGCAGGTCGCCGCGGTCTGCAACGACATCGCCGGCCAACCGCTCGACCGCAGCAAGCCGCTCTGGGAGTTCTGGTTCATCGAGGGCCTGCCCGACGACCGGCTCGGTGTCTTCACCAAGATGCACCACGCGATGGTCGACGGCGTCAGCGGCGCCAGCCTGGTGGCCGAGCTCTGCAGCCTCGGCCCCGACGAGCCGCCGATCAAGCCGGCCGAACCGGTGCCGGTGCAGGCGCCACCGAGCGACGCCGCCATCGTGCTCGACGGCCTGGCCAACATCGCGCGCCGCCCGCTGCACCTGGCGAAGATCCTGCCCGGGACGCTTTCGGTCCTGCCGCGCTGGATCGACCGGGCCCGGGGCGGACGCGCCATGCCGGCCCCGTTCACCGCCCCGCGCACGTCGTTCAACGGCACCGTGACCGGGCACCGCACGACGGCCTGGGCGCGGCTGTCACTCGAGGACGTCAAGGAGATCAAACGCGCCTTCGGCTGCACGGTGAACGACGTCGTGCTCGCCCTCTGTGCCGGCGCGCTGCGCCGCTACCTGGACGACCGCGGCGAGCTGCCCGACGCGCCGCTGCTCGCCTCGGTGCCGGTGTCGGTGCACGGCCGCACGGGCGGCGGCGGCACGAACAAGGTCTCGTCCATGTTCACCAAGCTCGCCACCGACGTCGCCGACCCCGCCGAGCGGCTCGCCGTGATCGCCGGGCAGACGAAGGTGTCGAAGGAGCACCACGGCACCATCAGCGCGTCGATGCTGCAGGACTGGGCGCAGTTCGCGCCCGCCGCCACCATCGGTCTCGGCGTGCGCATGTACGCCGCACTGCGCATGAGCGAGCGGCACCCGGTGATCCACAACCTGGTCGTGTCGAACGTGCCCGGCCCGCCGATGGCGATCTACCTGCTCGGCGCGAAGGTGCTCGACTTCCACCCGTTCGGGCCGATCCTGCACGGCGCCGGGCTCAACATCACCGTGATCAGCTACGACGGGCACGTCGACGTCGGCCTCATCGCCTGCCGCGAGCAGGCGCCCGACCTCTGGAGCCTCGCCGACGACATGGCGCCCGCGTTGCAGGAGCTGGTGGACGCCGCCCGCGCGAAGACCGCGACGGCGCCCGCTGACGTCACGACGTCGGCAGCGCCGCACACGCAGCCAGCAGCGCCGGTGTGAACCGCGCGGCAGCCAGCACGACCCCGGCGTGGCCGCTCGGCGCCTCGTAGACGGTCGCGTCCGGCAGGCGCGCGGCAAGCGCGCGCTGCCGAGACGCGGGAATGAGCCGGTCGCGCCGCGTCACCACGACCGCGGTGGGTGTGCTGACCGTGCCGATCCACGGCCGCGAGTCGAACCCGGCGATCACCGTCGCGGCGCCGGCGATCTCGCGCCCGCTCGTCGACCGGAACTGCTGCCACGCCCAGCGTCCCTGCAGGGTCGGGTCGATGCTCGCCTCGGCGACGGCGGCCGAGGCGATCTCGACACCGACGGCGGCCTGTGCGGCGAGGCCCGCGACGCGGTCGAAGCCGGCCTGCAGCCGCCGGCCCCCGATCCCGAAATGGGTGGAGCTCGCGGCGAGCACGAGGCCGGTGAGCCGCTCACCGTGCCGGTGCGCGACGAGCTGCCCGACCAGCGAGCCGAGCGAGTAGCCGGCGACGGCGAAGCGGTCGATCCCGAGGACGTCGGCGAGCGCCGCGACGTCGTCGGCGAGGTCGTCGAGGTCGAAGCGGTGCGAGCGGATGCCGCGGCCGTGCCAGCGCTGGTCGAAGGTGATGACGCGATGGTCGGCGCGCAGCGCGTCGAAGGCCGGCCACCACGTCAGCAGCCCGGTGCAGGCGAGCGCGTGCAGCAGCACCAGCGGTGGCTTGTCGCCGCCGGTGTCCGTGACGAAGGTGCTGCCGCGCCCCGGCAGGTCGACCATCGCGCCGGGCGGGAAGTCGGGCAGCGCGGGCACGCCGATGAGCCGGTCGCTGGTACGCCAGACCCATCCCGGTGAGCTGACCATGCGGCCTCCCTGGGTCTGCCTGTGGCGCTTGCCGTTCGATCGCGTTGCCCGGATACTAGAACACGTTCTAGTCGAATCCTGGGGACACGATGGACTTCTCGTTGGACGATACGCAGCAGGCGGTCGCCGAGCTGGCAACGACGCTGCTGCGCAGCGATCCGGATCACGCACGCACACAACAGGCGTTGCGGGGCCCGGCGGGGTACGACGAGACCGCGTGGAAGGCGCTCGCGCAGGCCGGTCTGCTGGCGCTGGCGCTGCCCGAGGCCTGTGGCGGCAGCGGCCACGGCCCGGCCGAGATCGCGCTCGTGCTCGCCGTGGTGGGCCGGCAGACCTTGCCGCTGCCCGCACTCGCCACGCTGTCGCTCGGCGTGCTGCCGCTCGCGCGGCACGCGTCGGCCGAGGTGCAGCAGCGCTGGCTGCCGGAAGTCGCCGACGGACGAGTGCTCACCGGCGTCGTCCGCGGCTCATGTACCTGGTCGGACGGGCGGCTCAACGGCCGTGGAGTCGGCGTGCCGTACGCCGAGCAGGCCGCGGCGGTCGTCGTGCCGACGCCGCAAGGGGTGGTGGTCGTCGACCGGAGCGCCGCAGGGGTCGCCCTGACCCGCACGCCGTCGTCGACCGGCGCGCCCGAGTGCAGCGTCACGTTCACCGACGTGCCGGCCGACGCGCTCGACCTCGACGCCGCGGGCTTCGACGCCTACGCGGTGGCCGGTGCTGCGGCCGTGGCCGACGGCGTCATCGCCGGCGCGCTCGACCTCACCGCCGCCCACCTGCGCACGCGGCACCAGTTCGGCAAGCCGCTCGCGACGTTCCAAGCCGTCGCGCAGCAGGCCGCGGACGTCTACGTCGTCGCCCGCACGATGCATCTCGCCGCGCTGTCGGCGTCGTGGCGGCTCGCGGCAGATCTGGACGCGGGCGAGGACCTCGCCGTCGCCGCGCATTGGCTCACCGCCGAGGTGCCGCCGGCGCTGCAGACCTGCCAGCACCTGCACGGCGGTCTCGGCGTCGACATCACCTACCCGCTGCACCGCTTCTACGCGCACGGCAAGGATCTCGCCCGTCTCGTCGGCGGTGCCACGCACCGACTCGACGCACTCGCCGCCCGGGAGATGCCGTGCAGCTCGAACTGACCGAGGCGCAACAGGCGTTGCAGGCCGAACTGCGCGAGTACTTCGGCAGCCTCGTGCGGCCCGACGAGGCCGCCGAGATGCTCACCACCCGCCACGGCGAGACCTACCGCGAAGTGGTCAAGCGGATGGGCCGCGACGGCTGGCTCGGGGTCGGCTGGCCGGTCGAGTACGGCGGCCGCGGCTTCGGTGCGGTCGAGCAGACGATCTTCGTCAACGAGGCGGCGCGGCGCGACATCCCGCTGCCGTACGTGACGCTGCAGACGGTCGGTCCCACGCTGATGCAGTACGGCACGGAGGAGCAGAAGCAACGCTTCCTCGAGCCGATCCTGCGTGGCGAGGTGCACTTCGCCATCGGCTACACCGAACCCGAGGCGGGCACCGACCTCGCGAACCTGCGCACGTCCGCCGTGCGTGACGGCGACCACTACGTCGTCAACGGCCAGAAGGTCTACACGACCGGCGGCCACGACGCCGACTACGTCTGGCTGGCCGTGCGCACCGACCCGGACGCATCGCGGCACCGCGGCATCTCGATCCTCATCGTCGACACGAGCGACCCCGGCTTCTCGTGGACGCCGACGATCACCGCCGACGGCGCGCACCACGTCAACACCACCTACTACAGCGACGTGCGGGTGCCGGTGTCGATGCGGGTCGGCGACGAGAACGCCGGCTGGAAGCTCATCACCACCCAGCTCAACCACGAGCGCGTGATGCTCGGCCCAGCGGGACGCATCGCCGGCTTGTACGAGCGCGTGCACGACTGGGCCGCCACGCACGGTGTGCTCGACGAGCCGGCCGTGCGCCGTGCGCTCGCCGAGA
>NZ_JBQCEE010000092.1:0-6589 GCF_051960575.1 Jatrophihabitans sp. | reverse complement strand
CGCGCTGCGCGAAGCGCAGCCCTTCGACGAGGGTGTCGCCGCCGGTGCGCGCCGGGTGCAGCGAGCGGTCGGGGGCCTGGACGATGACCTGCGTCCGGCGGCGGAGCCGGCGGCGTGCGGCCGGCGCCGCGGCCGGGTTGTCGGCGCCGTCGAAGATGACCGAGCCCGAGCGCACCGCGGCGAGGCCGAGGATGGCGTTGCCGAGCGAGCTCTTGCCCGACCCGGACTCGCCGACGACGCCGACGGTCCGGCCGCGTCCTACGGTGAGGTCGACGCCGCGGACGGCGTGCACCGCCGAGCGTCCACGGCCGTGCAGCACGTCGAGGTTGTACACCTGCAGCAGCGTGTCGGTCGTCATCGGGCCACCTCCTGCGGTGACGGCAGCAGCGTCACGACGGTCTTGGATCGGACGCAGCGCACCTGCCGGTCGCCGGACTGCACGAGCGGGACGGGGGCGGCCCGGCACTGCGCCACGGCCAGTGGGCAGCGGTTGGCGAACCGGCACGACTGCGGCCAGTCGGCCGGCGCGGGCACCGTGCCCTCGATGGCGCGAAGGGGTTCGCCCGGGCGGGCGTCGTGCGGGTTGGCCGCGAGCAGCGCTGCCGTGTACGGGTGCCGGGGCGCACGGATCAGCTCGGTGACGGCGGCGGCCTCGACGATCTCGCCGGCGTACATCACGATCCCGCGCTCGCAGAGATCGCTCAGGACACCGAGGTCGTGGGTGACGAGGATGATCGCCATCCCGCTCTGCTGCAGTTCACGCAGCAGGTCGAGGATCTCGGCCTGCACCGTGACATCCAGCGCGGTCGTCGGCTCGTCGGCGATGAGCATCGCCGGGTCGGCGGCGAGCGCCGCGGCGATGCCGACCCGCTGGGCCATGCCGCCGGAGAGCTGGTGCGGGAACTTCGCCGCCGTGCCGGCCGGGTCGGGCAGCCGCACGAGCGTCAGCAGTTCGACGGCGCGGGCGCGGGCCTCGCGGCGCGTGCACCGGCGGTGGGCACGGATCGCCTCGACCAGCTGCGAGCCGACGGTGAACGACGGGTCGAGGCTGAGGATGGGCTCCTGCGAGATCCAGCCGATGCGACCTCCGCGGACGGCGCGGAGCTCGTAGGTCGAGGCATGTACGAGGTTTTGTCCTTCGATGGTGTTGCTGCCGGCGGTGATGCGGCCGTTGCCTGGGAGCAGGCCGAACAGCGACCGGGCGGTGACCGACTTGCCGCAGCCGGACTCGCCGATGATGCCGAGCGCCTCGCCGGGCCGGAGGTCGAACCCGACGCCGGTGACGACGGGCGTCTCGACGCCGTCGCGTTCGAAGGCGACGGTGAGGTCGCGCACCGACAGCAGCGCGTCGCTGTTCGGGGCCGTCGTCGCGGGGAGGACAGGCCGATGGCCGCGTCGGCGGCGCGTCGTGGCGGGGCGCACCTCGCCGTACTGCTCGGCCATGACGTCGCGGACGGCGTCGCCGAGCAGGCCGAGCGCGAGGATGAAGCTGATGACGATGACGCCGGACGGCACGAGCAGCCACATCTGCGTGCCGACGTTCTGGGACGCCTCGGCGATCAGCGAGCCCCAGGTCGCCTGCTTCGACCCGAGGCCGAGGAAGCCGAGGCCGGTCTCGAGCAGGACGGCGCCGGCGCCGAACAGCGAGAGCTGCACGACGACCGTGCCGGCGATGCGCGGCAGGATGTGCCGACGCATGATCGTGACCGGTCGCAGCCCGGAGACCTGTGCGGCGCGGACGAACAGCTCCTGCCGCAGGCCCTGCGTGATCGACCGGACGATGCGGGCGAGGCCGGGTGCCCCGAGCAGGCCGAGGGTGACCATCGCGGCGGTCTCGTTGCCGGGGAAGATCGCAACCACGACGAGCAGGACGATGATGACCGGCACCGAGTACACGACGTCGGCGAGCCGGAGCACGATGCGGTCGACCCGGCCGCCGACGTAGCCCGCGACGAGCCCGAGCGGGACGCCGACGGCGAGGTAGATCGCGCACGACACGAGCACGCCGAGCAGCGTGATCTGGCCGCCGTAGAGGAGCCGGCTAAGAACATCGCGTCCGAGGGTGCCGGTGCCGAGCCAGTGCGAGCCGGTCGGGCCGGAGAGGACGTGGTCGAGATCCTGGTCGTCCGGGCTGAACGGTGCGAGCACCGGCGCGAGGACGCTGGCCGCGGTCACGAGCAGGAGCCACGCCAGGGCGGCCACGCCGAGCGGCTTGTGCAGCAGGCGCTTCATGCGCGCACCTTCGGGTTCAATGCGGCGTACCCCAGTTCGACGAGCAGGTTGACGATGACGACGAGGGCGGTGAAGAACACCGCGACACCCTGGATCACCGGGATGTCGTGGGCGCCGGTGGCGGAGACGACCTCGCCGCCGAGCCCCGGAAGCACGAACACGGTCTCGACCAGCACCGCGCCGCCGAACAGGCCGACCGCGACGAGGCCGACCACGCTGAGCACGGGCGTGCCGGCGTTGCGCAGCACGTGCTTGAGGATGATGCGGCGCTCGCTGATGCCTCGTGCCCGCAGCACGGCGACGTAGTCCTTGCCGAGTTCGGCGAGCACGCCGTCACGGGTCTGCTTGGCGATCGGTGCGGCGCTGCTGAAGGCCAGGGTGATCACGGGCAGCACCAAGGACTCGAACCACTGCGTGGGCGAGTCGGCGAACGGCACGTACCCGGTCGCCGGGAAGATCTCGCTGCGGACGGCCAGGAAGGTGACCAGCACCAGCCCGAGCCAGTAGGTCGGCACGGCCAGCCCGAGCAGCGACAGCACGTCGACCACCTTGCCCAGCACGCCGCCGCGCAGCGCGCTGGTCAGCCCCAGGCCGACCCCGACGACGGCCGCCAGCAGCACAGCACCGATGACGAGGCTCAGCGTGACGCCGAGCCGGCCGCCGAGCTCGGAGGTGACCGAGCCGGACGACTGGATCGACTGGCCGAGGTCGCCGTGCATGGCACGCCACAACCAGTGCAGGTAGCGCTGCCACAGCGGCTTGTCGAGCCCCAACTGCTGACGCAACTGGCGGTACTGCGCCGGGTCGGCATTCAGGCCGAGGATCGACCTCGCCGCGTCCCCCGGCACCAGGCTCGCCAGCACGAAGGTCAGGGCCGACACACCGAGCAACAACGGCACCGCGGTCAGCAGCCACCTGATCACCAGCTTGCGCATGCCGGCCTCCTCCCCTCGTCCGGATCGATTACTTGGTGTCGTACCAGTCGAGCGGCGTCGCGATCGGCGCCTTGCCGCTGAGCTGGAGGCCGCCGAGGCTCGGGCGGCTGAAGTAGAACACTGGGCTGAAGGCGACCGGCGCGAACCAGGCCTGGTCGACGAGGTACTCCTCCATCTGCTGGTCGAGCTTCGCGCGGGTGGTCGGGTCGGCCGCGCTCGCCTTGGCGAACAGGGCGGTCAGCTTCGGGTCGTTGCTCTTGAAGCCGTTGAACACGGGGGCTGTGGGGAGGAACAGACCCTGTCCCTCCTGGAACATCGGCTGTGCGCCGTAGCCGACCGCGGCCGCAGGGAACTTCTTGCTGGTGAGGTCACCGAGGTAGGTGGGGATGTCGGTGTCGGTCTTGAGCTGCACCTTGATGCCGACCTTCGCCAGCTGACCCTGGATCGCCTGCGCCATCGTGTCGATGCCGGCGAACTGCGCCGAGGCGACCGGCAGCGTGAAGCCGTTCGGGTACCCGGCCGCGGCCAGCAACTGCTTGGCCTTCGCGGGGTCGTAGGGGTACTGCTTGGCCGCGGTGTCCGAGTAGCCGTCGGCGCCCTGGACGACCGTCTGCACCGTCGGAACGCCACTCGCGCCGAGGACGGCCTTGGTGACCGTGGCGCGGTCGATGGCGTAGTTGATCGCCTGCCGCACGCGGACGTCGCCGAGCGGCTTGCTCACCTGGCCGCTGCGGTCGAGCAGGGCGAGGCCCTGGAAGACGAAGGGCACGGACGTCACCTTGAGACCGGCGGCGGTCACCTGCGACAGCACGCTCGAGTCGCCGCCGATCGCGACGTCGACCTGCCCGGTCTTCAGGGCGTTGACGACCGACTGGGGGTTGGCGATGACCCGGACGACGATCTTCTTGTAGTGCTGGCGATCGGTGTCGAAGTAGCCGGCGCGGGCGGTGTAGGTGTAGTGGTCACCGGCCACCGTGGCGGACGGGTCGAGGACGTACGGGCCCGCGCCGTGGCTGACGCCGCTGGCCGACAGGGCCTTCGGGTTCGCGAGTCCCTTCGGGCTGATGATCTGCCCGACGCCGGTGAACTGGGTGAAGGTGTCGGCGAGCATGGGGTTCGGCGTCGCCGACTTGATGGTGATGCTCGACGGCCCGGTCTTGGTGAAGGTCATCCCGACCAGCATCGCCGCCTGGGCTCCCGGCGCCTTCTGCGCGTACTGCAGCGACGCGAGGACGGCGTCCGCCGTCACAGGCGCACCGTCGCTGAAGGTCACGCCGGAGCGGAGGGTGACATCGAGCTGCTGGTTCGTCGAGCCGACCGCCTTCCACGACGACGCGAGGTCAGGCTGCAGCGACCCGTCGGCGGCGCGGTAGATCAGCGAGTCGTAGGCCGGGATGGTATAGGCCGTCAGCGCCGAGGCGACCTGCGCCGGGTCGAGGCTGTTCGGCGGTGCCTGCGCCGCGATGGTGAGCGTGGCGCCGGCGACCGGCTTGCCGCCGCCGGTGGACGTGGTCGACCTGCTGGACGAGCCGCCGCCGCAAGCGGTCAGGCCGGCGGCCAACGCCGCGGTACAGGCCAGCGTCGTGGCGCGGCGCAGGGTGAGGGATGAGACGGGCACGGAGTCCTCCAGTGACATGGGCGAATCGAGGTGAAGCGAGGTGGAGCGAGGCGATGCGAGCTGAACCGCAGTCAGCCGAAGCTGACGGTGGCCGTGGTGACGGTGGTGCCGGCGCCGACGGAGTACTGCTGTTGCAGGTCGGCCGGGCCGAGGTCGACGCCGAAGGTGAGGCGTCCGGTGCTGGACGGTGTGACGAGTCGGCGCGAGCCGTCGATCGTGACGGGCACGCTGGCGCGCCCGGCGAACAAGGGGGGCGTGGTGACGGTGGTGAGGCCGCTGCCGGCGACGGTGACGCCGGCCCGGTCGGCGTGACGCAGCTCGAGGAACTCCGGTGCACGAAGCGGGTCGGCGGTGACGGTCCAGTTCCAGACGGTCCACGTCGGCGCGATCGAGCGATGGTCGAACGAGCTCGGCGGTGGCGGCGGGGCGGCGAACACACACTGCAGGTGCTCGAGCGCGTCGGTGAGCTCATGATCGAAGAGGGCGACGCTGTGGCAGCCCCAGTCGAGCTGGGTCCAGCGGTGGGCGATGCCGAGGTCGAGCAGCCTCTGGTGCAGGTCGATGCTCATCGGCTCGATGCCAGCACCCTCGAGCGCGCAGCCGGACAGCTCGGGTGCGGTCTCGCCGTTCGCCGGTGAGAAGACACCGTTTCCGGTGAACAGTTGGAGGTCGACGCCGCGCAGATTCTCAGCAAGATCGACCGGGTTGTGGCCCCGCCAGACGACTTCCTCGGTGAGGCGTGGGCCGAAGATGGCGTCCGGCAAGCCGCCCTGCAGCACCGGTGACGCCGTGACCACCGGGATGACGGTCGGGAAGTTCGTGTCGACCGCGCCCGACAGACTCGCGGCCGCGACGAACAGGTCGGGACGCTGCGCGGCAAGCGACATGGCGCCGAAACCACCCATCGACTCGCCCACCACCGCGCGGTGCGCCCGGCCGGCGAGTGTCCGGAAGTTCGCATCGATCAACGGGATGAGTTGCCGGGTGACGAAGGTGGTGTACATCGGCGGTCCGCCGGCACCGTCGTTGAACCAGTCGCTCCAATAGCCGGCCTGGCCGTCCGGGCTCACGACGATGGCCGGGAAGTCCTCGGTCAGCGCCTCGCCGTGGTAGTCGGCCCGGAACGTCGTCTCGTCGTGATTGGTCCCGGCGAGGTAGTACATGACCGGCCACCGACGGCCTGGCTGAGCGGCGTAGCCGACCGGCAGCGTCACCTCGACCGGCGTCGTCGCCGTGCTGAAGGACGGGGTGGCGACGTCGAGGTGCAGGGTGCGTGCGGTGAGCCACTGCTCGCCGACGATCGACGCACCCGGCACAGACACCGTGGCCGCTGACGGGGATGTCGTTGCGCCGACGACGGCTGGGGCGACGAGTACGCAGGCGGCCAACGTCGCGAGCGCCGCGACGCCTCGCGATGCCGCGTTCGCCGTGCCACGTCGTCCCCGGCTCATCCCCTGCTCCCATCGACCAGGCGGTCCCCGTGACCGCGTGATGACGAGTGTGGGGCGAGCGGGCAACGATTGCAAGAGTTTCACGTAAAGCACTTTGCATCGGGTTTTAGTCCTTGCGGCCCTCGCTCGTTCGGCCCGTCACGTCCAGGCACTACGTGGCTCGCCGAGGACGCCTGTCAACCGACGGGCTACGACTGTCCTCCTCGACGACCCCAGCGCCCGCCAATGTCCGTGGCCATGAAAAAGTCCCCACTGGTGGCCGGATCGCGGTCCCCACTGGTGGCCAGTTAGAAGTCCCCACTCCTCGCGTGTCCTGCCCAGGGTGAGAGGCCCTGCGCGGTGACGGTGCTGGT
>NZ_JBQCEE010000091.1:0-15102 GCF_051960575.1 Jatrophihabitans sp. | reverse complement strand
GTCGCGCTCGCTGCGCGCCGCGGCCCGCCGGTCGCGCGCGACGTCGACGCCCCGCACGACCTCGGCGGCGCGCAGCAGGACCGCCGACGCCCGGCCGGGCTCACCACAGACGACGTTCGCGCACCAGTGCATGCCGTAGGTGAAGTAGCAGTAGAGGTGGCCGGCCTCGCCGGACATCACCGCGTTGCGGGCGGTGCGTCCGCGGAAGGCGTGCGACGCCGGGTCGTCGGCCCCCTCGGAGGCCTCGACCTCGGTGAGCCGGACGGCGACCTCGACGCCGCCGACCTCGGACACGAGGACGGCGCCGAGCAGCCGGGGCGCGAGCGTCACCGCGGTCGCGGTGAGCCGCCCGCGCGCGACGGTCACCGGTCGGGGCCCGCCGCCCAGGCGACCTGCTGGTGCACCGCCTCGTCGAGCGCGCGGCGCTGCTCGGCGACGCGGTCGGGCGACGTGCCGCCGACGGCCGACCGGGCGCGCAGGGCGCCGTCGACGGACAGCACCGAGCGCACCGCCGGCGTCAGCCGCGGGTCGACCTCGGCCAGCTGCTCGTCGCTGAGATCGGGCAGGTCGACGCCGCGCTGCTCGCAGTACGAGACGAAGGCGCCGCTGATCTCGTGGGCCTCGCGGAAGGGCACGCCCTCGCGAACGAGCCACTCGGCGACGTCGGTGGCGAGCGCGAACCCTGCCGGCGCCGCTGCCGTGAGCCGCGCGGTGTCGAAGGTGAGCGTGCGGACGAGACCGGTGACCGCGGGCAGCAGCATGAGCAGCTGGTCGACGGTGTCGAAGACCGGCTCCTTGTCCTCCTGCAGGTCGCGGTCGTACGCGAGCGGCAGGCCCTTCAGCGTCGCCAGCAGGCCGGTGAGGTTGCCGATGAGCCGGCCGGACTTGCCACGCGCCAGCTCGGCGATGTCGGGGTTCTTCTTCTGCGGCATGATCGACGACCCGGTCGACCAGGCGTCGTCGAGCTTCGCCCAGCCGAACTCCGGCGTCGTCCAGAGGATGATCTCCTCGCCGATGCGCGACAGGTGCACGCCGAGCAGCGCGGTGGCGAAGAGGAACTCCGCGGCGAAGTCGCGGTCGGAGACGGCATCGATCGAGTTGGCGGCCGGGCGGTCGAAGCCGAGCTCGGCCGCGACGGCCTCGGGGTCGAGCGGCAGGGACGACCCAGCCAGCGCGCCCGAGCCGAGCGGGCTGACCGCGGCGCGACGGTCCCAGTCCTGCAGCCGGTCGACGTCGCGCGCGAGCGCGTGGGCGTGGGCGAGCAGGTGATGACCGAGTAGCACGGGTTGCGCGTGCTGCAGGTGGGTCATGCCGGGCATCGCGACCTCGGCGTGCTGCTCGGCCTGGCCGATCAGCGCCGACTCGAGCTCGGCGATCTCGACGACGATGCGGCGCACGTGGTCACGCAGATAGAGCCGCAGGTCGGTGGCGACCTGGTCGTTGCGGCTGCGTCCGGCGCGCAGCTTGCCGCCGAGGGTGCCGAGCCGCTCGAGCAGCGCCCGCTCGAGCGCGGTGTGCACGTCCTCGTCGGCGACCGTCGGCCGGAACTCGCCGCGCGCGACCTGCCCGGCGATCTCGTCGAGAGCGAGCAGCATGCGCGTCGCCTCGTCGTCGGTGAGGAGGCCGGCGCGGTGCAGCACGCGGGCGTGGGCCTTCGACGCCCGCAGGTCGTAGGCGGCCAGACGCCAGTCGAAGTGCACCGACACCGACAGCGCGGTGAGGGCGTCGGACGGGCCGCTGCGGAAGCGTCCGCCCCAGAGGGCGGTGGGGGTGGACGGCTCAGTCAACGCCGGACTCCAGGGCTGCGTGGTCGAGCGCGGCCTCGTCGGCGGCCGGCCCCTCGGGGTTGGCGATGATCTTGTCGGCGCCGCTCTCGGCGAGCGCCGCCGCCTCGAGCTCGCCGAACAGGTGCGAGCGGCCGAGCAGCGCGCCGGACGAACCCGCGTACTGCTCGAGCTTCGAGCGCGAGTCGGCGATGTCGAGGTTGCGCATGGTGAGCTGGCCGATGCGGTCGACCGGGCCGAAGGCGGCGTTCTCGGTGCGCTCCATCGACAGCTTCTCCGGGCTGTAGGACAGCGCGGGCCCGCGGGTGTCGAGCACCGTGTAGTCCTCGCCGCGGCGCAGGCGCAGGGCCACCGACCCGGTGACGAGCGAGGCGACCCAGCGCTGGATCGACTCGCGCAGCATGAGCGCCTGCGGGTCGAGCCACCGGCCCTCGTAGAGCAGGCGCCCCAGGCGACGACCCTCCTGGTGGTAGTTGGCGATGGTGTCCTCGTTGTGGATCGCGTTGAGCAGCCGCTCGTAGGCGATCCAGAGCAGCGCCATGCCCGGCGCCTCGTAGATGCCGCGCGACTTCGCCTCGATGATGCGGTTCTCGATCTGGTCGGACATGCCGAGCCCGTGACGTCCACCGATGGTGTTCGCCTCGTGCACCAGTGCGACCGGCTCGTCGAAGAATTGACCGTTGATCGCGACGGGGCGGCCGGCGTCGAACTCGACGGTGACGTCCTCGCTGTCGATGGACACCGAGGGGTCCCAGAACTTCACGCCCATGATCGGTTCGACGGTCTCGAGCGAGACGTCGAGGTGCTCGAGGGTCTTGGCCTCGTGCGTGGCGCCCCAGATGTTCGCGTCCGTCGAGTAGGCCTTCTCGGTGCTGTCGCGGTAGGGCAGGTCGTGCTCGACGAGCCACTGGCTCATCTCGGCGCGACCGCCGAGCTCGTGCACGAAGTCGGCGTCCAGCCACGGCTTGTAGATTCGCAGCCCGGGGTTGGCGAGCAGCCCGTAGCGGTAGAAGCGTTCGATGTCGTTGCCCTTGAACGTCGAGCCGTCACCCCAGATGTGCACGTCGTCGGACTGCATCGCCCGGACGAGCAGGGTGCCGGTGACGGCGCGGCCGAGCGGCGTGGTGTTGAAGTACACGCGGCCCGCGGAGCGGATGTGGAAGGCACCGCAGGCGAGGGCGGCGAGACCCTCCTCGACCAGTTCGCGGCGGCAGTCGACGGCGCGGGCGACCTCGGCGCCGTACTGCCGCGCACGGTCGGGCACGCCGCTGATGTCGGGTTCGTCGTACTGGCCGATGTCGGCGGTGTACGTGCACGGCACGGCGCCCTTGCTGCGCATCCACGCGACGGCGACGGACGTGTCGAGGCCGCCGGAGAAGGCGATGCCGACGCGTTCGCCGACGGGCAGGGATGTGAGGACCTTGCTCACGGGTGGGAGCTCCTGTTCATGACGAGGCCAGCGCGACGAGGCGCGCGGCCAGGGCGTCGCCGCCGGCCGGGTCACGGCTGATGACGAGGATGGTGTCGTCGCCCGCGACGGTGCCGAGCACCTCCGGCAGGCGCGCACGGTCGAGCGCGCTGGCGAGGAAGTTGGCGGCGCCGGACGGCGTGCGCAGGACGATGAGGTTGGCCGACGCCTCGGCCGAGACGAGCAGCTCGCCGAGCAGCCGGGCCAGCCGCTGCGGCGGGTCGTCGTCGGCGCGTCGCGCGGCGAGCAGCGCGTCGTCGTGCGGCACGACGTACACCGGCAGGCCGCCGTCGGGCGAGCGCAGCTTCACCGCGCCGAGCTCGTCGAGGTCGCGCGACAGCGTGGCCTGGGTGACCGACATGCCGCCGGCCTCGAGGGCGGCCGCGAGTTCGGCCTGCGAGCGCACCGGCTGCTGCGCGAGGATCGCCTTGATGCGGTCGTGCCGTGCGGCCCGGGTGGCGGTGATGTCGTGCACGCTCGCGCGCCTCGGCGCGGTGCGCTTGCGGACGGTGGCCATCAGGCACGCTCCAGCAGCCAGGCGAGCAACGCCTTCTGCGCGTGCAGCCGGTTCTCGGCCTCGTCCCAGACGATGCTGTGCGGGCCCTCGAGCACGTCGGTGGCGATCTCGCTGTCGCGGTAGGCCGGCAGGCAGTGCAGCACACTGACGTCCGGCTGCGCCTTCTGCAACAGCTGTTGCGTGACGGCGTACGGCAGGAACGGCTTCTCGCGCGCGGCCTTCTCGGACTCCTGCCCCATCGATACCCAGGTGTCGGTGGCGACGACGTCGGCGCCGTCGACGGCGGCCACCGGGTCGGTCGTCAGGGTGAGCGACCCGCGGGTGCGGGCGGCGAGGCGCCGCGCGTCGTCGACGACCGAGGCGTCCGGCTGGTAACCGTCGGGACCGGCGAGGCTGACGTGCAGCCCGGCCGACGCGCCGGCGAGCAGGTACGAGTGGGCCATGTTGTTGGCGGCGTCGCCGACGTAGGCGAAGTGCAGGCCGGCGAGGCGGCCCTTGTGCTCGCGGATCGTCTGAAGGTCGGCCAGCAGCTGGCACGGGTGGAACGAGTCGGTGAGGGCGTTGACGACCGGCACGCGGCTGATCGCCGCCATGGCCTCGATCCGGTCGTGGCCGTAGGTGCGCCAGACGATCGCCGCCACCTGCCGGTCGAGCACGCGGGTGACGTCGTCGATCGACTCGCGCACACCGACACCGGCCTTGGCGCCGTCGACCAGGATCGGCGCGCCACCGAGCTCGGACACGCCGACCGAGAAGGACAGCTGGGTGCGCAGCGTCGGCTTGTCGAACAGCAGCGCGACGGCGCGCGGGCCCTCGAGGGGCCGGTGGGCGAGGCGGTCGCGCTTCATGGTGTCGGCGAGGTCGAGCACCTCGAGCAGCTCGTCCGGGGCGAGGTCGTCGTCGCGCAGGAAGTGTCGCGTCATTGCTGCGCCACCTCGTCCAACGCCTGTTGCAGGCGCGGGATCGCTGCGTCGATCTCGGCCTCGGTGACGATGAGCGGGGGCGCGAGCCGCAGGGCGTCCGGCTTGACCGCGTTCACGAGCAGGCCCCGCGCGCGGGCCGCCTGCTCGACGCCCGCGGCGTGGTCACCGGTGAGCGCCACGGCCCGCCAGAGGCCGCTGCCGCGGCTGCCGGCGACGAGTGGGCCGGTGAGGCCGTCGAGGGCGCCGGCGAGGTGCTCGCCGACCCGCTTGACGTGGTCGAGCAGGTGGTCGCGCTCGATCGTCTCGAGCACCGCCAGCGCGGCCGCGCACGAGACCGGGTTGCCGCCGAAGGTGCTGCCGTGGTCGCCGGGGGCGAGGACGGTACCGGCCGCGCCGATGCCGAGGCAGGCGCCGATCGGGAGGCCGCCACCGAGCCCCTTGGCCAGCGTGATGATGTCGGGACGTACCCCCTCGGCCTGCGAGACGAACCAGTGGCCGGTGCGGCCGATGCCGCTCTGCACCTCGTCGACGACCATCAGCGCGCCAGCGGCGTCGCACACCTCGCGCACCTGGGCGAGGTAGCCGGCCGGCGGTGGCACGACACCGCCCTCGCCGAGGGTGGGTTCGGTGAAGACCGCGGCCGTCTGCGGGCCGACGGCGGCGCGCAGCGCGTCGACGTCGCCGTAGTCGACGAAGGTGACCGGGCCGGGTAGCGGCTCGAACGGCGTGCGTTTGGCGGCGTTGCCGGTGATCGACAGTGCGCCGAGCGTGCGCCCGTGGAAGCTGTGGTGCGTCGCGACGATCTCGCTGCGACCGGCCGCGTTGCCGTGCTTGCGCACGATCTTGATCGCGCACTCGTTGGCCTCGGCGCCGCTGTTCGCGAAGAAGACGCGGGCGGGCAGGCCGAGCTTGGCGACGAGCTGTTCGGCCAGCCCGACGCCCGGCTCGTGCATCACCAGGTTCGAGGTGTGCGCGAGGCGGCCGACCTGCTCGCAGACGGCGGCGACGATCGCCGGGTGGGCGTGCCCCAGCGACGACACGGCGATGCCGGCGATGAAGTCGAGGTACTCGGTGCCGTCGGTGTCCCAGACGCGGACCCCCTCGCCGTGGTCGAGGGTGATCGGCGGTGTGCCGTAGTTCGGCATCATCACCGCCTCCCAGCGGGGTGCGGTCATGTCGTCTCCTTCTCGCCGGGCAGCACCATCGTGCCGATGCCCTCACTGGTGAACACCTCGAGCAGCAGCGCGTGCGGCACGCGGCCGTCGAGAACGTGGGCGCGCGGCACGCCGCCCTGCACCGCCCGCAGGCAGGCCTCCATCTTCGGCACCATGCCGCTCGACAGCGTCGGCAGCAGCGCGGCGAGCTCGTCGGCGGTGATCTGGCTGATGATGTCGTCGCTCGCGGGCCAGTCG
Organism: Jatrophihabitans sp.; assembly: GCF_051960575.1. Lineage (GTDB taxonomy): Bacteria > Actinomycetota > Actinomycetes > Mycobacteriales > Jatrophihabitantaceae > JBQCEE01. The sequence goes on along the minus strand of NZ_JBQCEE010000091.1, from coordinate 8,998 downwards.
GCGTAGAGGCCCTCGACGTCGGTGAGCATCACCAGCTTCTCGGCGCCGAGGCCGACGGCGATCGCTGCCGCCGCGGTGTCGGCGTTGACGTTGTAGAACTGCTGGTCGTTGCCGCGGGCCACGGTGGCGATCACCGGGATCTTGCCGGCCTCGAGCAGTGCGTAGACGACCGCCGGGTCGACGTCGACGACGTCGCCGACGAGCCCGACGTCGACGGGCCGGCCGTCGACGATGGCGGGCCGGCGCTCGGCCGTGAGCAGGCCACCGTCCTCACCGGAGAGTCCGACGGCGAAGGGGCCGTGGTCGTTCAGCAGGTTGACGATGTCGCCGTTCACCTGGCCGGTGAGCACCATGCGCACGATCGTCATGGCCTCGGGCGTGGTGACCCGCAGGCCGCCGCGGAACTCGGACTTGAGCCCGCTCTTCGCGAACTGCTCGGTGATCTGCGGGCCGCCGCCGTGCACGACGACCGGCCGGATGCCGACGTTGCGCAGGAAGACGATGTCCTCGGCGAACGCGGCCTGCAGCTCCGGACTGGTCATCGCGTTGCCGCCGTACTTGACCACGACGATCTTGCCGTGGAAGTGCCGCAGCCACGGCAGCGCGTCGACGAGGACGGCCGCCTTCTCGAGGGCTTGCTCTCTGCTCAAGGACGTCCCGTTTCAGCTGGAGTAGGCGGAGTTCTCTTCGACGTAGTCGTGCGACAGGTCGTTCGTCCAGATGGTGGCCGCGGCATCGCCGGCGTGCAGGTCGACGCGGATGTGGATGTGCCGGCCGGTGAGGTCGACGCGGTCACGCGGCTCCCCCGCGCCGCCGCCCCGGCACACCTGGACCCCGTTCATCGCGACGTCGAGCTCGTGGGGCTCGAACGCGGCGGACGTGGTGCCGATGGCCGCCAGCACGCGTCCCCAATTGGGGTCGTTGCCGAACAGCGCGCACTTCAGCAGGTTGTTGCGTGCGATCGCGCGCCCCACCTCGACCGCGTCGTCCTCGTCGGCCGCACCGACGATCTCGATCTCGACCTCCTTGGACGCGCCTTCGGCATCGGCGACCAACTGCTGCGCGAGGTCGGCGCACACGGCGTGCACCGCCGCGGCGAAGGCGCCGGCGTCGGGCGTGACACCGCTCGCGCCGCTCGCCATGAGCAGCACGGTGTCGTTGGTCGACATGCAGCCGTCGGAGTCGACGCGGTCGAAGGTGCGGCGGGTGGCGTCGCGCAGCGCCGCGTCGCAGGTCTGCGCGTCGATCACGGCGTCGGTGGTGAGGACGCAGAGCATCGTGGCGAGGCCGGGCGCGAGCATGCCTGCACCCTTCGCCATGCCGCCGACCGTCCAGCCGTCGCCGTGCACGACGGCCTGTTTGGCGCGCGTGTCCGTGGTGCGTATGGCTTCGGCGGCGTCGGCACCGCCCGCCGGTGCCAGCGCCGCGGCTGCCGCGTCGACACCGCCCAGCAGCTTCGTCATCGGCAGCCGCTCACCGATGAGCCCGGTCGAGCAGACGACGACGTCGGCGGCGCTGACCCCGAGCACCGCCGCGACGTACTCGGCCGTACGGTGCGTGTCGGCGAACCCGTCGGGGCCGGTGCACGCGTTGGCTCCACCGCTGTTGAGGACGACGGCGCTGACCCGGCCGTCACGCAACACCTGATGTGACCAGACGACCGGTGCGGCCTTGACGCGGTTGCCGGTGAAGACGGCCGCGGCGGCGTCCAGCGGGCCGTCGTTGACGACGAGTGCGACGTCGGGCGCGCCGGTGCTCTTGAGGCCGGCGGCCACACCGGCGGCCCGGAACCCCTGTGCCGCGGTGACGCTCACGGCGCCACCCCGTCGGCGGAGAGCCCGGCGGTCTCGGCCAGGCCGAGCATGATGTTCGCGTTCTGCAGGGCCTGGCCGGCCGCGCCCTTGCCGAGGTTGTCGATCGCGCTCGTCACGACGATGCGCCCCGAGTCGGCGTCGACCACGGCCTGCAGCTGTGCCGAGTTCGAGCCGGCGGTGGCACCGGTGTGCGGCTGCTGGTCGACCGGCAGCACGTGCACGAACGGCTCGTCGGCGTACGCGGCGGCGAGCACCTCGTGCACGTCGGCCGTCGTCACCGCTCGGGACGGACGGAGTGCCACGCTCGAAAGGATCCCGCGGGGCATCGGTGCGAGCACGGGCACCATGGTGACGCTCGTGGCGCCCGACGCCTGCTTGATCTCGGGCGTGTGGCGGTGCACCCCGACCTTGTAGGCGCACAGGTCGCCCATCACCTCGCTGCCGAGCAGGTGGGTGAGCGCGCTGCGTCCGGCACCCGACGTCCCGCTGGCCGAGGTGACGACGACGTCGTCGGCCGCAGCGACGCCTGCCGCGACGAGCGGCGCGATCGCCAGGATCGCGGCGACCGCGTGACATCCGGTGTTGGCGACCCGGTCGGCAGCGGCGATGGCGGCGCGCTGCCCGCGCAGCTCCGGCAGGCCGTAGGTCCACGCGCCGTGGAACTCGCCGCCGTAGTACCGCGCGTGCGCGGCTGGGTCGGTGAGCCGGTAGTCGGAGCCGAGGTCGACGATCTTCGTGCCCGCGGGGAGTTCGGCGACGATCGCCGGCGCAGCGCCGTGCGGCAGCGCGAGGAAGACGAGGTCGGCACCGCCGAGCGTCGCGGCGGACGTCGGCAGCAGCTCGACGTCGGCGAGCGAGCGCAGGTTCGGGTGCACCTGCCCCAGCGTCTGGCCGGCGTTGCCGTGCGCGGTGACGGCGACGAGTTCCAGGTCGGGGTGCGCGGCGATCAGACGCAGCAGCTCGCCGCCGGCGTACCCGCTGCCCCCGGCGACCGCGACACGTGAACCCATGCGCAGGATTATGCACGATGTCGCAAATTCATGCGTCGGTGGGGCGTGCCCCCGCGACGGCCCGCAGCATGTCGTCGAGCGTGAGCACGCCGAGCAGCCCGTCGGCGTCGTGCACCTGGCTCACGGCGAGATCGCCCTGCGGTGCGCGGCGCAGCAGGGTGACGACGGCGTCGTCCGCGTGCACGAGCGGCAGGGGCCGCACCAGCGTCGGCACGACCCGGGCGTCAGGGTCGTCCTCGCCGAGGACGTCCTTCGCGTTCACGTAACCGAGCAGGCGGCCACCGTCGCGAACCGGGTAGCGCACGAAGCCGTGGGCTGCGGCCAGCCGCTCGACGTCGCGCACGGTCGCGTCCGGGCCGATGCAGACGGTGCGGTCGAGCGGGATGGCGAGATCACCCGCGGTGGTGCGTTCGAGCCGGGCTGCGGCCAGCAACCGGTCGCGCTCCTCCGCGTCCAGCAGCCCCTCGGCGTACGACTCGTCGAAGAGGGCGGCGAGTTCGTCGGCGGTGTACGAGCCGCCGAGCTCGTCCTTCGGCCGGACGCCGAACAGCCGCAGCACGCCGTTGGCCGTCCCGCTGATGACCACGAGCACCGGACGCGTGAGGCGCACCCAGGCGGTGATGGGCGGGGCGAGCACGAGCGCCGCGCGCACCGGCCCGGCCAGTGCGATGTTCTTCGGCACCATCTCGCCAAGCACCATGTGGCAGAACGAGACGAAGGCGAGCGCGAGCACGAAGGCGACGGCGGTGACGACGCCGGACCTGAGGTGCAGGTCGTGCGCGAGGGACTCGAGCAGATGGGCGAACGCCGGCTCGGCGACGGCACCGAGGCCGAGCGAGCAGACGGCGATGCCGAGCTGGGTGCCGGCGAGCATGCGCGAGAGCGCGCCGAGCTGCACGAGTGCGGATCGCGCGCCACGGACGCCCGCCTCGGCCAGCGGCTCGAGCTGGTCGCGCCGCGTGGTGATGAAGGCGAACTGCGCGCTGTTGAAGAAGGCGTTGCCGACCAGCAGCACGATCGCCAGCACGAGGGTCATGCCAGGTCGTCCCTGCGCCGGGCGAGGACGCGGTCGACGCGGCGGCCGTCCATCGTCTCGACGGTGAGCTCCCAGCCCTCGTAGTCGACGGTGTCACCGACCTCGGGCAGCCGACCGAGGCGGTCCATGATGAGACCGCCCGCGGTGTCGAACGGGCCGCGCGGGGTCGCCACGCGCAGCAGCTCGGCCAGCTCGTCGGTGTGCACCTGGCCCGAGAGGTCCCAGCCGCCGGGATCACCGTCGCGGCGGCGCACCTCGGGCGTCTCGGCCTCGTCGTACTCGTCGCGCACCTGGCCGACCAACTCCTCGAGGAGGTCCTCGAGGGTGACGACGCCGGCGGTGCCGCCGTACTCGTCGATCACCAGCGCCAGTTGCGAGCGGGCCGCCCCGAGCCGGCGCAGCAGGCCGTCGAGGTCGAGCTGCTCGGGCACGCGCTCGGGCTCGACCACCAGGTGCGCGACGCGCACCGACGAGCGCCGCGCGCGCGGGACACCCATCGCGACACCGATGTTGACGACGCCGACCACGTCGTCGAGATCGCCGCGGTGCACCGGGAAGCGTGAGTGCCCGGTGCGGCGCGCCACGTCGATCAGGTCGGCCACCGTCGCGTCGGCGAGCACCGAGACGACCTGCGTGCGCGGGGTCATCACCTCACCGGCCGTGCGGTCGCCGAAGAACAGCCCACGGCTCAACAGTTGTGCAGTCGCGCCGCCGAGGGTGCCCTCGCGGGCGGAGGACGCGATCATGCCGCGGAACTCGACCGGCGTGCGGGCGCCCTGCACCTCCGACTGCGGCTCGATGCCGAGGAACCGGACGATGCCGTTGGCGGCGCGGTCGAACAGCCGCACCACCGGTCCCGCGAGGCGGGTGAAGAGCCGGTGCGGGCCGATGACGACCCGGCCCACGCCGAGCGGTGCGGTGATCGCGAGGTTCTGCGGCACCAGCTCGCCGAACAGCATTTGGACGAGGGTGGCGACGACGAGGCCGACGATGCCGGCGACCGGCCGGGACGCCGACTCGGACAGCCCGACGGCGTGCAGCAGTGGCCGCAGCGCGTCGTCGAACACCGGCTCGGCGACGAAGCCGAGCAGGAGCGAGCAGACGGTGATGCCGAACTGCACCGACGACAGCTGGAAGGACAGCGTGCCGGTGGCCTTCCGGATCGCGGCGGCGCGCTTGTCGCCGGCGCGTGCCTGCCGCGCGACCGCGAGCCGGTCGACCGAGGTCAGCGCGAACTCCGCCGACACGAACAGGGCGTTGCCGAGGATGAGGACGACGAAGGCGAGCCAGCCGAGCAGGTCGCGCATGGTCAGACCGACCGTCCGGCGGGGCACATGCGCTGCACCCGCCCCGCCGCGGGTCGGACGTCACACGCCGGGCTGGTCATGTCCGCAGCCGGGCACCCGTCCGCTCGGCGGCCATCGCGACGGCGGCGTCACGGGCAGTCGTCGCCTCGTCGACCGTGAGCGTGCGGTCAGGGGCACGGAAGCGGAGCGAGATGGCGAGCGACCGTTCCCGTGCCTCACGCAGCGCGTCGTTGACGTAGACGTCGAACAACCTCACCTGCTCGAGCAGCGGCCCCGCGCCGTCACGCACGGCGGCCACGACTGTCTCGGCGGGCACGGCGTCGTCGACGACCAGCGCGACGTCGAGCAGCACGGGCGGGAAGGTCGACAGCGTCGGGGTCGGCGCCGGCGCGGGTGCCGCGAACGCGTCAAGGTCGAGCTCCATCGCGCAGGTGCACTCGGGTAGGCCCCACGCGGCGATCAGCCGCGGGTGCAATTCGCCGGCGTGACCGACGACCCGGTCACCGAGCACGAGCTCGGCGCAGCGGCCGGGGTGCCACGGGGCGTACTCGGCCTGGCGCACGGTGAGCTCGACACGTGCCGTGCGTGCAACGACCTGCGCCGCCTCGACCGCGTCGGCCCAGTCGGCCGCACGCCCCGCGCCCCACCATCCGGCCGGCTCGGCCAGGCCGCAGAGCGCGACGGCCACGTGGCGCGGCTGATGCGGCAGGGCGGCGTCCAGCGCCTCGAGCGTGGCGGGGTCGGGACGGGTGTCGATGCCGGGCACGGGCGCCGGGCCGTGCGCGCCGCGCGACAGGAACACGGCGCCCGTCTCGACCAGCGCGAGGTTGCGCGAGCCGCGGCCGACGTTGCGCAGCAGGGTCTCGAGCAGACCCGGCAGCAGCGACGTGCGGAGTTCGGGTGCGGCGTCCGAGAGCGGGTTCGCGAGCCGCACGGACGCGCGGCGCGGGTCGTCGGCCGGGAGGCCGAAGTCGTCGTGCACCGACGGCGCGACGAACGGGTAACTCAGGATCTCGGTGTAGCCGGCGCCGGCGAGCGCGCGCGAGACCGCGCGGCGCAGGGCCTGCTCGCCGGTCAGGCCGCGGCCCACCCGTGCCCGCGGCAGGATCGACGGGATGGTGTCGTAGCCCTCGAGGCGGATGACCTCCTCGTCCAGGTCGGCCGGGCCGAGCAGGTCGGGACGCCAGGAGGGCGGCACGACCTCGAGGACGTCGTCGGTGGCGTCGGTGCCATCGCTGACGGCGCAGCCGACCTCTTCGAGGCGCTTCACCACGGCGTCGCGGCCGATCGGGCGCCCGGCGGTCGTGCCCGGACGGTCGACGGGCAGAGCGATGCGCACGGGTGCGGGGCCGTCGCCGACGACGGTGTGGCCGCCGGCGTCCGTGGCGCCGCCGAACTCGACGAGCAGGTCGACGCACCGTTGCAGCGCGACGCCGGCGATCTGGGGGTCGACACCGCGCTCGACGCGGCGCGCCGCCTCGCTCGGTAGCCTGTGCCGGCGAGCGGTGCGCGCGATGGCGGCGGGCTCCCAGTGCGCCGCCTCGAGCACGACGTCGCGGGTGGCGGCGCCGATCTCGGTGGAGGCGCCGCCCATGACGCCGGCCAGCGCGATCGCGCCCGAGTCGTCGGTGACGACGAGGTCGTCCGGGTGCAGGGTGCGTGTGACGTCGTCCAGCGTCGTCAGCGTCTCGCCGGCCTGTGCCCGTCGGACGCCGATCGGGCCGCGCAGCTTCGCGCGGTCGAACGCGTGCAGCGGCTGCCCGGTCTCGAGCATCACGTAGTTGGTGACGTCGACGGCGAGGGAGATCGAGCGCATGCCACAGGCACGCAGGCGCGCGGCCATCCAGTCGGGCGTCGGCGCGGTCGGGTCGAGGCCGGTGACGGCACGGGCCGAGAACCGGTCGCACCCGGTCGGGTCGTCGACGGTCACCGGGTAGGCGCCGCCGTCGACCGGCGGCAAAGTCGCGGTGATGTCGTGGAACGGCGTGCCGAGCGCCGACGCCGTCTCGCGCGCCAGGCCACGAATCGAGAGCGTGTACCCCCGGTCGGTGGTCACGGCGATGTCGAGCACCGCGTCGTCGAGGCCGAGGGCGGCTCGGGCGTCGTCGCCGGGCGTGCCGGACGGCAGCACGAGGATGCCGTCGTGGTCGTCGCCGATGCCGAGCTCGCGCACCGAGCAGATCATGCCGTCGGACACGTGGCCGTAGGTCTTGCGCGCGCTGATCGCGAAGTCGCCGGGCAGCACCGCGCCGGGGAGCGCGACGACGACGATGTCGTCGATCGCGAAGTTCGACGCACCGCAGACGATGCCGCGCGGCTCGGGCTCGCCGACGTCGACCTGGCACCAGCGGATCGTCTTGCCGTTCTTCTGCGGCTCGGGCGTGAATGTCAGCACGCGTCCGAGGACGAGCGGGCCGGTGAGGCCCTCGCCCGCCGCCTCGACCTTCTCGACCTCGATGCCGACGCCGACGATCGCGTCGGCCACCTGGCGCGGGGTGACGCCCGCGGGCAGGTCGGCGTGCTCGGCCAGCCAGCTGATCGGGGCCCTCATGACTCCACTCCGAAGGCCTGGGTGAACCGGACGTCGCCCTCGACCATGTCGCGCATGTCGGCGGCGTTGTTGCGGAACATCAGCGTGCGCTCGATGCCCATGCCGAAGGCGAAGCCGCTGTAGCGGTCGGCGTCGACGCCCGCGGCGGCGAGCACGCGGGGGTTGACCATGCCGCAGCCGCCCCACTCGATCCAGCCCTCGCTCTTGCACGTGCGGCACGGCCGGTCGGGGTTCCCGACCGACTCGCCACGGCAGACGAAGCAGAGCAGGTCCATCTCGGCGCTCGGCTCGGTGAACGGGAAGAAGTGCGGGCGCAACCGCGTGCGGATGCCGGGCCCGAACATCTCGGACGCCATGTGGTCGAGCGTGCCGCGCAGGTGGGCCATGGTGATGCCCTCGTCGATCACGAGCCCCTCGAGCTGGTGGAAGACGGGCGTGTGGGTCGCGTCCAGCTCGTCGGTGCGGAACACCTTGCCGGGGCAGACGATGTAGATCGGCGGCTCGCGGCGCAGCATCTCGCGCACCTGCACCGGGGAGGTCTGCGTGCGCAGCACCACGTTGTCGGCCGGGTCGCCGACGTAGAAGGTGTCCGTGAGCTCGCGGCTCGGGTGGACGTCCGGGGTGTTCAGCGCGTCGAAGTTGAACCACGACGCCTCGGCCTCGGGGCCTTCGGCGATCTCGTAGCCCATCGCGATGAAGATGTCGCTCAACCGCTCCATGATCGTGGTGAGCGGGTGCCGGGCGCCGACGCGGTGCCGGTCGGTCGGGAGGGTGACGTCGACGGCCTCGTCGACCAGCACGCGGGCGTCGCGCTCGGCCTCGAGTTCGGCCTGCCGGGTGGCGATGGCGTCCTTGACCTGTTTGCGGGCGGGCCCGAGACGCTGACCGGCGGCCTTGCGGGCGGCCGGCGGCAGGGCGCCGATCTCGCGGTTGGCGAGCGCGAGCGGCGAGCGGTCGCCGCCGTGGGCCAGGGCCACGGTCTTCAGCGCGTCGAGGTCGCCCGCGGCGGCGATGGCGGCGAGCGCCTCGGCCACGTTGGCGTCGATGGCCTCGGGCGCCAGGGTGCTGACCTCGACCGGGTCGAAGTGCTGACTGGTGCTGGGCATGCGGAGCTGTCCTTCACGGGATGAGGGGTGGGACGGGACCGCCCGGCGGACGCACCGTGTCGATCAGTGCGTGCGGGCGGCGGGAGCGGCCGTGAGCCGCGCGCGAAACATCCGTGCCACGACCTGCAGCCTATCGGGTGCCGCCATGTCGTCGCCCGATCGCTGCGCAACCTC
>NZ_JBQCEE010000090.1:0-2434 GCF_051960575.1 Jatrophihabitans sp. | reverse complement strand
CCGGTCGCCGACCCCGTGCCGCCGGTCGACCCGCCCGCACCGCCGGCGCGCGCGGCGTCACGTCGGCGACTGCTCGTCGGGGCGGGCGCGGTCGTCGCGATCCTCGGCGCCGGGGCAGCCGTCGCGGTGGCGGTGAGCGGCGGCGACGACAAGCCCACGGCCGAGCCGACGCTGGACGCCACCACCACCTCGACGACGGCCACCCCGACCACACCACCGGTCTCGACGACCAGCTCGACCCCGAGCAGCGCGGCGCCATCGACCGTGCCACCCGAGCAGGCCTTCTCCGGCCGATTCCGGGTGCACCAGGTGGTGATCTCGACGACCGGATTGCTCCCGACCGTGGCCGACTCGCGCGTCGGCTCGGTGACCGACCGGCAGTGGCGGGTGATCACGGACTGCTCCGGCGGGGCGGCGTGCCGGGCGACGGTGTTCATCACCGGCGGCGGCTCGATCCCGAAGGTCGTGCTGCGTCGTACCGCCACCGGCTGGCAGGGCAGTGCGCACTTCGTCGACCAATGTGTGAGCCAGACCGACGGCGCCGTGATCGGCGACGTGCGGCGCACGATCGTCTACGCGGTGGTGGCACCGCCCGGCTCGACCCTGCCGAAGCAGTTCACGGGTACCCAGGACGACACCGGCCCGGCGATCCCGCGCTGCCCTGCGGTGCACGTCGTCAAGCGGGTCGTCATCACCAGGGTCGGCTGACGACGATCAGGACGGCCTGATCCGCTCGGGCTTCGCTCAACGCTGGTCAAGATCGTCTACAGCAGCCATGATCGGAGGGCGTCGGCCCTGGGTACCGACGTCGGTGATCGGGGGCCGCGTGGGCATGCTGGACAAGGGCGGCAACGTCGCGATCTCAGGCCGTCCGCTGCAGCTGCAGGTGACCGGTCCTGCGGGCCGAGCCGCGCCGGATCTCGTGGTGCTCGCCGTGCAACCGGACGGTCGGGTGCGGTCTGACGCGGACCTCATCTTCTTCAACCAGCCCGAGTCATCGGACGGGGCGGTGCGGCTGACGGCGGCCGGCCTGTCCATCGACCCCGCGCGCGTCAGCACCGGGATCGACCGCCTCGTCGTCGCGGTGGCCCTCGACTCGCCGCTGCTCTCGCATGACGAGCTCCATTTGAGCGTGCTCGATCAGGCGTCGTCGCACGAGCTCGTCATCAGCGGCCTGGCCGGCGAACGCGCCGTCATGCTGGGTGAGGTCTATCGGCGAGAGGGCCGCTGGAAGCTGCGCAACGTCGGTCAGGGTTACGCAGCAGGGCTGGCGGGGCTCGCGCGCGCCCACGGGGTCGTGGTCGACGACGAGCCGGCCGCGCCGAACCCGACCCCGGTGGTCCGTCCTCTCCCGTCGTCGGTTCCCTCACCGGCGCCGCCGCGCGTCGCCATGCCTCTGACACCGTGGCCACAGCACGTCGAGCCGACACCGGCGACGACACCGCTGTCCACACCGCGTCCCTCGCCGGTCCTGCCGCCGGCACCCCTGCCGCCGCCACCCCCGATGCGAGAAGCGCGGCCCTGGTTCAAGCGGCCGAAGCCGCTGGCTGCCGCGGCCGCGGTGGTGATCGTCGGCGCGGCGCTGGCGTCGAACAACTCCGACGACGACAGCGGGCACACGTTGTCGTCCGCACGGTCGCCGTCGGCCTCGACGCCGCGGTCGACTGCACCGCTGCCCACGAGCGCGCAGACGAGCCGGACGCCGTCACCCGGCGCCACGACGGCGCCGCGTTCGGCGGCCGAACGATCGCTGCTGGCGGGACTGGCACGCATTGATCCTGCGTACCAGCATGCCGCGGACACCTCGCTGCGCCGTGCAGGCGGCGTCTGCACGCGGATGCATGCCTCAGGCACCGCCGGCGTCCTCATCAACTACACGAGCAGTGCCTTCGGCGTGGCCGGCGGCCCGATCGACGGCAGCCGCGCAAGGCAGATCATCCGGCTGATCAACGCCACGACCTGCCCGGGGGCGATCCTCACCACCCACCCCACGCGGCAGCCGCTCGTACCGACCGTCCGGCCGACGACGACCCCGACTGCGCCAGTGCCGATCCCGATCGAGACCGACGTCTACTACGCCAACTGCACCGAGGCGAGGGCCGCGGGTGCGGCGCCGATCTACCGGGGGGATCCCGGGTACTCGTCCAAGCTCGATCGCGACGGCGATGGCGTCGCCTGCGAGTAGCGCGCACACCAGCATCAGCGTGCGAGCGATGTCGGTGCCTCCACCGACCGAATTGGCCTGTGGCGACGCCGGCAGCGAGACGTCGATCGTCTCGACGGTTCAGTCGAGCCCGGGGTCGTCGTCGGGTGTGGTGTCGAGCCGCAGATCCTGGTCGGGGTCGAAGTGGCGGCGGAGTCGGTTGAACCGTGGTGTTCGTTCGGGGTCGAGCCAGGCGGGTGGTCGCCAGCCGACTCTGCCGTTGATCATGAC
>NZ_JBQCEE010000089.1:0-3343 GCF_051960575.1 Jatrophihabitans sp. | reverse complement strand
TCGACTTCATCGCGATCGTCACTGCCGACGCCGCCTCGATCTCCGAGCGGCGCACCGACCGGTTCCTCGACGTCGCGCGCAGCCACGGCCTGCCGCCGTTCCTGGCAGACGACCCCGGCGTCGACTCGGGCCACATGATCGCCCAGTACACGCAGGCGGCGATCGTCAGCGAGCTGAAGCGGTTGGCCGTGCCCGCGTCGGTCGACTCGATCCCGTCGAGCGCGATGCAGGAGGACCACGTCTCGATGGGCTGGTCGGCCGCCCGCAAGCTGCGCCGGGCGGTCGACGGGCTGACCAGGGTGCTGGCCGTCGAGCTGCTCACGGCCGCCCGTGCGCTCGACCTGCGCGCCCCGCTCACCCCGGCACCGGCGACGGCCGCGGTGCGCGACGCGCTGCGCGCCACGACGGCGGGCCCGGGCGCAGACCGCTTCCTGGCGCCCGAGATCGAGGCCGCCGTCGCCTTCGTGCGGGCCGGGCACGCGGGGCATGCCGCCGCGTCCGTCGCCGGCCCGCTGCAGTGACATCCTTCGCGACCACCGAGGAGATCGCATGACCACCGGACCCCGCCCCGTCCGCGCCGCCCGCGGCACGACCCTCACCGCCCGCTCGTGGCAGACCGAGGCCCCGCTGCGGATGCTCATGAACAACCTCGACCCGGAGGTCGCCGAGCGTCCGGACGACCTCGTCGTCTACGGCGGCACCGGGCGCGCCGCCCGCGACTGGGCCAGCTTCGACGCGCTGGTGCGCACGCTCACCGAGCTGCGCGACGACGAGACGATGCTGGTGCAGTCGGGCAAGCCGGTCGGCGTCATGCGCACGCACGAGTGGGCGCCGCGGGTGCTCATCGCCAACTCGAACCTGGTGCCCGACTGGGCCACCTGGCCCGAGTTCCGCCGGCTCGAGCGGCTCGGCCTCACCATGTACGGCCAGATGACGGCCGGCTCGTGGATCTACATCGGCACGCAGGGCATCCTGCAGGGCACCTACGAGACCTTCGCGGCGGTGGCGGCCAAGACCTTCGACGGCACGCTGGCCGGCACGCTGACGGTGACCGGCGGGTGCGGCGGCATGGGCGGCGCGCAGCCGCTCGCGGTGACGCTGAACGGCGGCGTGTGCCTCATCGTCGACGTCGACCGCGCGCGGTTGCAGCGCCGGGTCGAGCAGCGCTACCTCGACGAGGTCGCCGACTCGCTGGAGACCGCGCTGCAACGGTGCGAGGCGGCGAAGGCGGCCCGGCAGCCGCTGTCCGTCGGGCTCGTCGGCAACTGCGCCGTCGTGCTGCCGGAGCTGCTGCGGCGCGGTGTCGCCGTCGACGTGGTCACCGACCAGACGTCGGCGCACGACCCGCTCGCGTACCTGCCGGAGGGTGTGGACGTCGCCGACTGGGCCCACTACGCCGAGCGGAAGCCCGAGGAGTTCACCGATCGCGCGCGGGCTTCCATGGCGCGCCACGTCGAGGCGATGGTCGGTTTCCTCGACGCCGGTGCCGAGGTCTTCGACTACGGCAACTCGATCCGCGACGAGGCGCGGCAGGGCGGGTTCGAGCGGGCCTTCGCCTTCCCCGGCTTCGTCCCTGCCTACATCCGGCCGCTGTTCACCAAGGGGCTCGGGCCGTTCCGGTGGGCGGCGCTGTCGGGCGACCCCGCCGACATCCGCCCGACCGACGAGGCGGTGCTAGACCAGTTACCCGACAACGACCACCTGCACCGGTGGATACTCGCCGCGCAGGACAAGGTGGCCTACCAGGGCCTGCCGGCCCGCATCTGCTGGCTCGGCTACGGCGAGCGCGACCGGGCGGGCGTGCGCTTCAACGAGATGGTGGCGAGTGGCGAGGTCAGCGCGCCGATCGTGCTCGGACGCGACCACCTCGACTGCGGCTCGGTCGCATCGCCCTACCGCGAGACCGAGGGCATGGCCGACGGGTCGGACGCGATCGCCGACTGGCCACTGCTGAACGCGCTGGTGAACACCGCGTCGGGTGCCTCGTGGGTGTCGATCCACCACGGCGGCGGCGTCGGCATCGGGCGCTCGATCCACGCCGGGCAGGTCTGCGTCGCCGACGGCACCGAGCTGGCCGGTCGCAAGATCGAGCGGGTACTGACCAACGACCCCGGCATGGGCGTGATCCGGCACATCGACTCGGGCGACGCCGCCGACGACGCGCCGCTGGCAGCGCACCCGGACGGCGGCGTGCGGGTGCCGGGCGTCTGATGTCGTTCGACCGGCTCTGGGCCGAGATCGACGGCATCGGGCGGCACGGTGCGACGGGCGGCTACCGAAGGTTCGCCTGGACGCACGAGGACGCCGAGCTGCGCGAGTGGTTCGCCGGGGCGGCCGCCGACCGAGGGCTCGAGGTGGTCGTCGACCGCGCCGGCAACCAGTGGGCCTGGAGCGGCGATCCGGATGCGGCACCGGGCGTCGTGCTCGGCTCGCACCTCGACTCGGTGCCGGACGGTGGCGCGTTCGACGGGCCGCTCGGCGTGGTGAGCGCGTTCGCCGCGCTCGACGAGGCGCGGGCACGCGGTGTCTCGTTCGCGCGTCCGGTCGGCGTCGTGCAGTTCGCGGACGAGGAGGGTGCGCGGTTCGGCGTCGCCTGCGCGGGGTCGAGGCTGCTCACCGGGGTGCTCGCGCCGCAACGCGCGTTGAGTCTGGTGGACGGGGACGGGACGACGCTGGGTGAGGCGATGCGGTCGGCGGGCCGCGTGCTCGATGAGGTGGGACGCGACGACAAGACGATGCGCCGCGTGGGGTGCTTCGTCGAGCTGCATGTCGAGCAGGGGCGCGGGTTGGTCGACCTGGGCGCTGCGATCGGCATCGGCACGCTGATCCGCCCGCACGGGCGGTGGCGGTTCGAGATCGCCGGACGCGCCGATCACGCCGGCACCACGCAGCTCGCCGACCGGCACGACGCGATGCTCGGCTTCGCGGCCGCGGTGTTGCTGGCGCGGCAGCTCGCCGAGCGGCACGGCGTGCTCGCCACCGTCGGGAAGGTGCGGGCCGTGCCGAACGGCGTCAATGCGATCGCATCCGGCGTGGTCGGTTGGCTGGACGCGCGGGGGGACGACGCGTCCGCCGTGCAGGCGCTCGTCGCCGATTTCGCCGCGGGCATCGACGGCACGGTGCACGAGGAGTCGTGGACCCACGCCACCCGTTTCGACGCGGCGCTCGCCGAGCGCGTCGCCGGCCTGCTCGGCGGACCGCCGCGGCTGCCGACCGGCGCCGGCCACGACGCCGGCGTGGGGGCCCCGGCCGGGGGGGCGCCGGCGCGTGTGTTCGTGCCCCACCCCCCCCGCCTCTCGCCCACACCCCCCCCGTGGGGCGCACCCGACCCCCGCGCGGGCCG
>NZ_JBQCEE010000088.1:0-2271 GCF_051960575.1 Jatrophihabitans sp. | reverse complement strand
TTCATCTCTTAACTCGTGTGTGCGAGGGGTGTGGGGGGACGCCCGGGGCGTCGGCCACTGCCGGGGGGGTTGGGGGTCGCGCCCGCACGTGGGCGCTAACGGCTGCGGCTCACCACCAGCCGCGACCGGCGGCAGAATCGATGACATGTCCGCCGTCGACCGAGACCGCCTGCGCGCGCTGATCGCGCGCGAGGCCGCCGACTTCACCGCCCGCCACCCACGCTCGCGCGCCGCCTTCGCCGACGCCGCGCACCTGTTCGGCCGCGTCCCGATGACCTGGATGAACAAGCGGGCGGGCGCCTTCCCGCTCTACCTCGATCGAGCGTCCGGCGCCGAGGTGACCGACATCGACGGGCTCACCTACGCCGACTTCGCGCTCGGCGACACCGCCGCGATGGCCGGGCACTCGCCCGCCCCCGTCGTCGAGGCCGTGCAGCAGCGGTTCGCGGACCTCGGCGGCGCCACGGCCATGCTGCCGACCGAGGACGCCGAGTGGGTCGGGGCCGAGCTGTCGCGACGCTTCGCCCCGACGCGATGGAGCTTCAGCCTCACCGCGACCGACGCGAACCGCTGGGCGATCCGCATCGTGCGCGCGGTGACCGGCCGGCCGAAGATCCTCGTCAACGCCTACTGCTACCACGGCAGCGTCGACGAGTCGCTCATCGTCGTCGGGCCCGACGGCGGGGGCGCCATGCGTCCCGGCAACGTCGGCGCACCGGTCGACGTCACCGTCACCAGCCGCGTCGCCGAGTTCAACGACCTCGACGCGCTCGAACGCCAGCTCGCCCACGGTGACGTGGCCGCCGTGCTCATGGAGCCGGCGCTGAAGAACATCGGCATCGTGCTGCCCGATCCCGGCTACCTCGAGGGCGTGCGCGCCCTGACCCGGCGGTCCGGCACGCTGCTGATCATCGACGAGACGCACACCTTCTCGGTCGGCCCCGGCGGTGCCTGCCGCGCGTGGGACCTCGAACCCGACCTGGTCGTGATCGGCAAGGCCATCGGGGGCGGCATCCCGGCGGGCGCCTACGGCATGTCGGCCGAGTTCGCCGACGCCGCGCTCGGCCGCGACGACCTCGACCTCATCGACATGGGTGGGGTCGGCGGCACCCTCGCCGGCAACGCGCTGTCGGTCGCCGCGATGCGGGCGACGCTCGAGCAGGTGCTCACCGAGGCGGCCTTCGACCACATGCTCGCCCTCGCCACGCGGTACACCGACGGCGTCCGGGCGATCTTCGCGGCGCACGACGCGCCGTGGTCGGTCGTGCAGCTCGGGGCGCGCGCCGAGTACCGCTTCTCGCCGAGGCCGCCGCGGTCGGGCACCGAGGCGCACGAGGCGACCGACGAGCTGCTGGACGACTGGTTCCACCTCTTCCTCGCCAACCGAGGCGTGCTGCTCACGCCGTTCCACAACATGGCGCTGATGTCCCCGGCCACCACCGCGGCGCAGGTCGACCGGCACCTCGAGGTGCTCGGTGACGCGGTCGCCGAGGTGCTCGGCTGAGCCCGGCTGGCGCGTCGCGGTCGGGCCGCGTGCCGCCGGTCACTCGATCGTCGCCTGCGATCCGGTTGATTCGGTCGCCCATCCGCCGATAGGTGGGGCAGGGAGGTGAGACGGCCATGCCCGGACCGGAGAGCGCACACGTGCGCCCCACGCCGCCCGCGCTCGACCATGCCGCGCTGCTGGCCGTCGCCGACGGCGCGCCACCCGTGCTCGTCGTGTCCTGCACCGCCCCCGGCCGGCGGTGCACGCCGCAGGTCGAGCATGCCAACCCCGCCGCCCGCGAGCTGCTCGGCATCGACACCGCTGACACCGCCGACACCGTCGCTGTGCCGTCGACGGAGGCGGCCCGGGGCGCCGGCGACCGGCCGCGGCACTGGATGCGCGTGCTGACCGAGCTCGTCGACGCCGGCGACATCGACCCCCGTGCCTGGCACACGGCCTCGACGCCGTCGCCGGTCGGGCTGCCCATCACGCTGCGGCTGCGTGTGCAGCCGCTGGCCGACGGCACGCGCTTCCTCGTGTGGATGCGGGCGACCACCGACGAGCTCGCCCTCGCCGAGGAGGCGGCCGCCGACGCCGAGAACCGCTTCCAGCGCCTCGCGCAGAGCGCGGCCGTCGGCATCGTCGCCTCGGACGTCGGTGCCCGCCTGTCGTTCGTCAACGCGGCGTTCGCGGCGATCCTCGGGGGCGCGCCCCACGATCTGGGCGGGGCGGGCTTGTTGCGCCGCCTCGGGACCCACGAACGCCCGGCACGGCTCGGCGACCGC
>NZ_JBQCEE010000087.1:0-17785 GCF_051960575.1 Jatrophihabitans sp. | reverse complement strand
CGGGGGGGGGGTGGGGGGGGGGCACGGGGGGGGGGCGGCCCCCCCGGGGGTTGTGGGGGGGGGGGCCGGCGGGCCCCCCCCCGGGGGGGGGGGCCGGCCCCCCCGGGCCCCCCCCACCGGGGCTCTTCGCGCGATCCACGACGCGTCAGGGACACGACCGACGCTAGGAACCGCCCGTCACGGACGTGTTGATCGTCAATGACCTCGGGGTCAACGGGATTGCCCGCGTGTTACAACCGCGATGTGCGGGCGGCGAAACATCGCCGACATGCGGCGGCCGGTCTGCCGATCAGGCCGACACGCCGCCCGGCATCGCGCGGGCGATCCAGCGGCGCTCGTCGTCGGTGAGCGTGCCGAGCGCAGCTGCGCGAGCGGCCCAGCGCTGCACCATCGCGCCGAATCGTGCCGGGTTGTAGACGTCCTCCTCGCGACGCCATCGATCGGCGTCGTCGGCGAGGGTGAGGATCGTGAGGTTGCTCGTCTCGTGCACGCTGCCGTCGCCCGGATCGCGCATGAGGTTGCGGATCTCGCACACCACGCGGCCGCGTTCGACATCGACGAGGTGCCACGCGACGGGGAACGACGTCATCGCCGAGCCAGGGAAGGTGCCCATCGTGCGGGTCACCCAGGCGCGGATCTCGTCGTGGCCGTGGAAGGTGCCGAACGCGTGCTCCTCGTACTCGGCGTCCGGCGTGAACAGCTGGACGAAGCCCTCCCACTCGGCCGTTGCCGCGCACCTGACGACGACGTCCTGGTAGTGCGCGAAGGCGTCCTCAAGCCGGCGGGCGGTGAACGGCATGCGCGGGAGGCTAGACCAGAACTGGAACCTGTTCCAGTGCTGTTACCCCGTCGGTGTCACTGCCGGCGAGCCACTCGACCACCCCCTCGACGGTCTCGCGGCAGCCGCCGCAGCCGGTGGTCGCCCGGGTCCGTCGGGCGACCTCCTCGGTCGAGCGGGCACCGTCCGTCCAGGCCGCACAGATGTCGGCCTTCGTCACACCGTTGCACTGGCAGACGGTCGCGCGGGCCGGCAGCACGGTGGGCGATGTCGCGACCGGTGCGGCCGCGGCCCGGCGCGGCAGCAGGAGCGCCACCGCGTCGTCCGGCACGGCCGCGGCGCGTTCGAAGCGTTGCACCAGGTCGCCCGCCGCACGCGTGTCGCCGAGCAGCAGCGCGCCGGCGAGCGCACCGTCGCGCACGACCAGCTTCTGGTAGACGCCACGTCGGCTGTCCGCGTAGGTGATCACGTCGGCGCCCTCGACACAGGTCGAGTCGCCGATGGCGGCCAGCTCGATGCCCGCCGCCTTCAGCCGGGTGACCTCGACCGGCGGCCGATAGCTCGTGGCCGCGCTGCTGTCGGCAACGGTGGCCGCCGCGACGCGGGCCTGTTCCCACACCGGCGCGACGAGCCCGCACACCGTCCCGTCGACCTCGGCGCACTCCCCCATCGCGAACACGGCCCGGTCGGTCACCGACCGCAGCCGGTCGTCGACGAGCACGCCGCGCCCGACGGCGAGCCCTGCGCGCCGCGCGAGCCCGATGCGTGGCCGGACGCCGCAGCACAGCACGACGAGCTCGGCCGCGACCGTCGTCCCGTCGCTGAGCTCGACCGCGTCGACGCGGTCGACACCCCGAACGCCGGTCACGCCGACGCCGTCGCGCACGGTGACGCCGAGTGCCTCGACCGTGCGGCGCAGCATCGTCGACGCCGCTGCGTCGAGCTGGCGCTCCATCAGTCGGCGCCCGGGCTGCACGACCGACACCACGACACCGCGGCCTGCCAGGGCCCGAGCCGCCTCGAGCCCCAGCACGCCGGCGCCGACGACCACCGCGCGGCGGGAGGTCGAGGCCCATCGGTCAAGGGCGGCGCAGTCGGCGCGGGTGCGGAAGGCCGCGACGCCGTCGAGCGCGCGGTCGTCGGTCGAGGTCATGCCGGCGATCGCCGGCACGACCGGTGTGCTGCCCGTCGCGAGCACGAGCACGTCGTAGTCGACGCGCGCGCCGTCGGCGAGCGTCACCCGTCTGCCCGCGCGGTCGATCGCGTCGACGGCGATCCCGTCGAGCAGCCGCACGCCGTGCTCGGCGTACCAGGCGTCGTCGAGCAGGTCGATCGTGTCGGCGCGCGTGACACCGGCGAGCACGTTCGAGAGCAGCACACGGTTGTAGGCAGGGCCGTACTCCTCACCGATCACCGTGATCGAGCAGTCGCCGTTGCGCTCGACGAGGTGTTGGACGAACCGCGCGCCGGCCATGCCGTTGCCGACCACGACGACCCGCTTCACGCTGTCGCCTCGATGCGCACGGCACAGACCTTGAACTCCGGCATGCGTGACACCGGGTCGAGCACGTCGTTCGTCACCAGATTCACCGATCCGTCACCGCCCCAGTGGAACGGCATGAACACCGTGTCCGGCCGGATCGTCGCGGTCACCCGCACCCGGGCGACCGCAGCACCGCGCCGGCTGACCACGCGCACGACCTGGCCCTCGTCGAGCGCGAGGTCATCGGCGAGGTCGGGATGCACCTCGACGGCCGGCTCGGGTTGTGCTGCGGCGAGCGGCTCGATGCGGCGGGTCTGCGCGCCGCTCTGGTAGTGCTGCAGGAGGCGTCCGGTCGTGAGGTGCACCGGGTAGTCGGCATCGAGCGGCTCGGCCGCCTCGCGGTGCTCGACGGCGTGGAAGCGGGCGCGGCCGTCAGGGGTGGCGAAGCGGTCCAGGAACATCCGCGGCGTGCCGGGGTGGTCATCGCTCGGGCACGGCCAGAACACACCGTCCTCGGCGGCGATCCGTTCATGCGTGATGCCCGCGTAGTCGGCCGGGCCGCCCGCGCTGGCGCGCCGCAGTTCGTCGAAGACCACCACAGGTTCGGTCGGCCAGCTGCCGGGTGCGTCGAGCCGCTCGGCCAGCCCCGCGATCACGTCGAGATCCGTGCGCACGCCCTCGGGCGGCTCGAGCGCACGGGCGCGCAGCAGCACGCGTCCTTCGAGATTGGTCAGCGTCCCGGTCTCCTCGGCCCACTGCGTGACCGGCAGCACCACGTCGGCCGACGCCGCGGTCTCGGACAGCACGACGTCGCTGACGACGAGCAGGTCGAGGGCTGACACCGCGTCGTCGAGACGGCGGGCGTTCGGCGCCGACACGATCGGGTTGCTGCCCATGACGACGAGCGCCCGCACCTCACGTCCGAGCCGGTCGATGAGTTCGGACGCGCTCACGCCGGGCCCGGGCAGATCGTCGGGGTCGACACCCCAGACGGCGGCGACGTGGGCCCGCGCCGCCGGGTCGTCGAGCCTCCGGTAGCCGGGCAGCTGGTCGGCCTTCTGCCCGTGCTCGCGTCCGCCTTGGCCGTTGCCCTGGCCGGTGAGGCAGCCGTAGCCGCTGCCCTCCCGCCCGGGCAGCCCGAGCGCGAGCGCGAGGTTGATCAGCGCGCTGACGGTGTCGACGCCTGTGCTGTGCTGCTCGGCGCCGCGGGCGGTGAGGACCATCGCCCGCCGGGCGTCCACGAGCAGGTCGGCGGCCGCGCGCAGGTCGGCCACCGGCACGCCGGTGATCGCCTCGACCCGTTCGGGCCAGTACGCGGCGACCGTGCGGCGCACGGCGTCGAAGCCGTTCGTGCGCTCGGTGACGTACTGCTCGTCGACGTGCCCGCCGGCGATCACGAGATGCAGCAGGCCGTTCGCGAGGGCGAGATCGGTGCCGGGTGTCGCCTGCAGGTGCAGGGTCGCGCGCGCCGCGGTGGGTGTCGCGCGTGGGTCGACGACGATCAACGAGCCGCCGGTGTCCTGCTGCTCGGCGAGCCAGCGCGCGAACGGTGGCATCGTCTCGGCGGGGTTGCTGCCGACGAGCAGGATCGTGTCGGCCCGCGCGAGGTCCTTGAGCGGGAACGGCAGGCCACGATCGACCCCGAACGCGCGGACGCCCGCCGCTGCCGCCGACGACATGCAGAACCGGCCGTTGTAGTCGATGTGTTTCGTCCGCAGCGCGACGCGGGCGAACTTGCCGAGCAGGTAGGCCTTCTCGTTCGTCAGGCCGCCGCCGCCGAAGACGCCGACCGCGTCCCGTCCGTGCCGCCGCTGCAGCGTACGGATGGCGGCAGCCACCCGGTCGAGCGCGTCGTCCCACGACACCTCGCGCAACGGTGCACCGCGGTGATCGCGGGCGAGCGGGGCGGTGAGCCGGTGCGGCGAGCGCAGCAACTCCCCCGCCGTCCACCCCTTCTGGCAGAGCCCGCCGCGGTTCGTCGGGAAGTCACGCGGGGCGATCGTGCCGCCCGCGTCGACGGTCATGCCGCACTGCAGCGCGCAATACGGACAGTGCGTCTCGGCCATGGCCGCAGCCTGCGCAGTCCGCGTTGTGCGCTCGCGTCGCCGGCGTAACGCCACCGTTCCGTCGGGATCACCGCGGCGGCTCGGCCGCTGTGCGCTCGCGGCCCGGCGGATGGGGAGTGCTGCCCATCGACGGTCCGGCCGGGGCTTCCTAGGTTCGGCTCACCGCCGCGACTGACGCCGGCGAACCGTTCAGCGAAAGGATCCGCTCATGATCGACACGATCGAGACCCAGCAGGACGCGAGCTCCGACCGGCGGCGCCGCCGCCTCGGCGGCCGTCTCGGACTCGCCGTCGCCGTCGTGCTGGCAACTGTCGGCATCACGTTCGTCGGCGCCTCCCCTGCGTCGGCGTTCGCCCGCGGCTGCGCGTTCTGGAACCCGTTCACGGTGAGCGGTCAGTCGCTCGCGTCCGGCCAGTACTGCGCCGAGGTGGACGGCACGGGGACCTACATCTACAACGTCTACGGCAACTTCGGGTCGGCCGCGAACGTCTGCAACTGGGACCTGACGGCGGAGTTCTTCGACCAGAACTGGAACTGGAAGCGCACCTACGTGTCCGCGCACAACTACGGGTGCTCGCACACCGGCAGCGCCTCGATCTACCTGCCGTACTACCTCAGCCAGATCACCGGGACGAACTACGGCTACATGTGCTCGACACTGCGGGCCGGTGGCCAGCGCATCACCAGCGTCTGCCACTACATCCATCCCTGACGTTGCTCGTGTCGGTGCCGGGTGGCGGCCTCCGCCGCCCGGCACCGCGGCATGTCCACGGCGTGACATCCGGATACTTCAGGTGGTGCAGCCGCTCGTGATCACCCTCGCGCTGGACGACGCGGCGCAGGACCGGTTCGACGCCGAACGGCGGGCGCTCTTCCCGCCCGGCCGCACCGCCGTCGGGGCACACGTGACGCTGTTCCACGCCGTGCCCGGCGAGCGCGAGCCCGACGTACGGGCCGATCTGGCCGAGGTCGCCGGGCCGTCGTTCGACGTGCTCGTCGCCCGCGTGCAGTCGCTCGGGCGGGGCGCCGCCTACGTCCTCGACTCGGACGAACTCGTGCGGCGGCACCGCGAGCTGCAACGCCGGTGGGCGCCGCACCTGACCGCCCAGGACAGCCAGGGCTTCCGTCCGCACATCACCGTGCAGAACAAGGTGACGCCCGCCGAGGCACGCGCGACGGTCGCGCGGTTGCAGGCCGGCTTCCAGCCGTTCGCGGTGCGCGCCGAGGGCTGGTCGCTCTGGCGCTACGACGGCGGCCCCTGGACGCACCTGGCGACCATCCCCTTCGCCTGATCCTCGCTGGGGGCACGAACCCCCTGGTGTGGCTCGCTTCCGAGCCCGGAAATGGGCCACAGCAGGGGGTTCGTCGGGCCGGGCTGCAATCCGGTGGCGGCCTCGGGTGTGATCAAGGTATGGCGATCGACCTCGCGACACCAGGTGTCGAGCAGCTGGGCGCCCTCGTCGCCACCCTCGCGGCGTGGCAGGACGACGCCGCGCCGCTGCAGCTGCACCCGGGGGACCTCGGCTGGTTCCAGCGCTTCGGCGCGCCGGCCACGGCCGCGGCCCTGCGCACGTGGACCGACGACGGACGGATCGTCGCGATCGGCCTGCTCGACGGCGCGACCGTGCTGCGGCTCGCCGTCGAGCCGGCGCGCCAGGACGACGACGCGCTCGCGCGGCCCGTGGCGTCCGACCTGGTCGACCCGGGGCGTGCGGTGCTGCCGACCGGTGCGGTCGCGGTCGCCACGCCGGCAGGTGCGCGCGTCCGTCAGGAGCTCGGTGATGCCGGGTGGAAGCAGAGTGAGGCGTGGCAGCCGCTGCAACGCTCACTGGACGAGCCCGTCGAGGTGCCGGCGTCGGTCCGGATCGAGATCGTCGGTGCCGCAAGGGCGCACCTGCGGACGGCGGTGCAGCCGGGCGTCGTTCGCACGCTCGTCGTTCACCGACGACCGGTGGCGGGCGATGGCGTCCGGCCCGGCCTACCGCCAGGGCTGCTGCCTCCTCGCGTTCGACACCGCCGATCGGCCCGTGGCCGCGGCGACGGTCTGGTCGGCGGGCACCGGCCGGCCCGGCCTGATCGAACCGCTCGGCGTCGACCCGGCCCATCGCGGGCACGGCCACGGCACGGCGATCACCCTGGCCTGCGCTGCGGTGCTGCGACGCCTCGGCTCGTCCAGCGCCCAGGTGTGCACCCCGAGCGCGAACACCGGCGGCATCGCGACCTACCGCGCCGCCGGCTTCGAACCGCTGCCCGAACTGCCGGACCTCACCCGCACCGAGTGACGACCCGGGCGGGTCGACGCGCCGGACGCGCGTCAGCGGGCCCACTCGTCGCGCAGGATCGCGTAGCCGACGCCGTCGACCCAGCCGTCGGGCGTGGGCCACCCTTGCCGGTACGTCGCCTCGTGGGTGAAGCCGCAGCGTTCCAGCACGGCCCGCATCGCCCGGTTGTCGTGCCGGGTCGTGGCCTCGAGCCGGTGGGCGCTGGTGTGCGTGAAGACCCACCCGGTCGCGAACCGGACGGCGGCGGTGCCCAGCCCCCGTCCGCGCGCCGCGGCACGAAGCCGCAGGTCGAACAACGGCGTCGGGTCACCGAGGTCGAACAGCCGCAGCACGCCGGCCCGCGCGCCACCGTCGACGATCCAGAAGGTCCGCACGTCCTCGCCGCCCCACCGTCCGGCGGCGAACGCGGCGCGCAGGTCGTCGGCCGACGGCTCGGCGACGCCGTGGAACGGCCACGGCTCGCCCGTGAGGAACGCGATCAGCGCGTCCTCGTTCGCTGCACTGGTCTCGACGAACTCCGGCATCGCGCGATCATGCCCGATCCCGACACGCGAAACCCCCTGCTGTGGCTCGATTTCCGGGGTGGGAACGAGCCGGAGCAGGGGGTTCCGCGCTTGCAGGCCGGTGGCGGCGCGCCTACAGCGGCAGGTCCTCGAGCATCTCGGTGACGAGCGCGGCGATCGGCGAGCGCTCCGAGCGGGTCAGCGTGACGTGCGCGAACAGCGGGTGCCCGCGCAGCGCCTCGATCACCGCGGCCACGCCGTCGTGCCGGCCGACGCGCAGGTTGTCGCGCTGCGCGACGTCGTGCGTCAGCACCACCCGCGAGCCCGAGCCGATGCGCGAGAGCACCGTCAGCAGCACGTTGCGCTCGAGCGACTGCGCCTCGTCGACGATGACGAACGAGTCGTGCAGCGACCGGCCGCGGATGTGCGTCAGCGGCAGCACCTCGAGCATGCCGCGGTCCATCACCTCGTCCATGACGTCGGACGAGACGAGCGCGCCGAGGGTGTCGAAGACGGCCTGCGCCCAGGGCGCCATCTTCTCGTTCTCCGACCCCGGCAGGTACCCGAGCTCCTGGCCGCCGACGGCGTAGAGCGGGCGGAAGACGACGACCCGCTTGTGGGCGCGGCGCTCGAGCACCGACTCGAGCCCGGCGCACAGCGCGAGCGCCGACTTGCCGGTGCCCGCGCGCCCGCCGAGCGACACGATGCCGACCTCGGGGTCGAGCAGCAGGTCGAGCGCGATGCGCTGCTCGGCCGAACGCCCCCGCAGTCCGAAGGCCTCGCGGTCGCCGCGCACGAGCCGCACCATCTTGTCCGGCGTGATCCGCGCGAGGCCCGAGCCCTTCGGCGAGTGCAGCACCAGCCCGGTGTGGCAGGGCAGGTCCGCGACCGCGGTGAAGTCGGGCTCCTCGACGAGCGACAGCGCGGTGCCGTCGTAGAGCGCGTCGACGGTGGCGCCCGCGACGTCGACCTCGGCCATGCCCGTCCAGCCGGTCGAGTCGGCGACGGGGTGCATGCGGTACTCGTCGGCCGGCAGCCCCACCGACGCGGCCTTGACCCGCAGCGGCATGTCCTTGGTGACCAGTGTGACGTCGCGGCCCTCGGCGGCGAGGTTGAGCGCGACGGCGAGGATGCGCGAGTCGTTGCTGTCGACGCGGAAGCCCGCCGGCAGCGTCGACAGGTCGCTGTGGTTCAGCTCGACGTGCAGCACGCCGCCCGCGTCGCCGATCGGCACCGGCGCGTCGAGCCGGCCGTGCTTGATCCGCAGGTCGTCCAGTGCGCGCAGCGTCTGCCGGGCGAACCAGCCGAGCTCGGGGTGGTGCCGCTTGCCCTCGAGCTCGCTGATCACGACCAGGGGCAGCACGACCTCGTGCTCGGCGAAGCGCCCGAGGGCACCCGGGTCGGACAGCAGCACCGACGTGTCGAGGACGAACGTGCGGGCGGCGGGGTCACTCGTCAAGGAAGGCTCCTGCGAGGGTCAGGCCAGGGACGCAGGGGTGTGCGCACCGGGCTGCTGGAGTCGGACGGCCCCTCGAGGCGCCGGTCCGGCCCCTCTCTCGCGTCGCCACGAACCGGGACCTCCCGTGCGGCCCGGGTCGGCCGGTCCGCTGCGAGGAACGGTACGTCCGCGAGTGCTCACGACCGTGCTGAAACGCGGTGGCGCGTGTTACCGCCGGATGAACATCAGCTGGACGCGTCGCCGGTCTCGACCGGCCGCTGCTCGTCGGCGCCCCACTGCGACCACGAGCCGGGGTAGAGCCGCAGGTCGGTGAAGCCCGCCCGGTGCATCGCGAGCAGGTCGTGGCAGGCGGTCACCCCGCTGCCGCAGTAGGCGACCGCGGACCGCGGCTCGCCGAAGCGCGCGCGGAGTTCCTCGGCGGGACGGAACCGGCCGGCCTCGTCCAGGTTTCCCTGCCAGAAGCGCGAGACGGCGCCGGGGACATGACCGGGACGCGGGTCGATCGCCGGGTCGCCCGCGGCCCACCGCGCCTCGGTGCGGGCATCGACGAGCAGGCCGTCCCACGCCGCGACCGCGTCGGCGTCGACGAACCGGTCGGCCGGCCACGGCGCGGGCGCCCGCTCGACCGGTGACACCCTGGGCTCGTCGATGGTCAGGTCACCCGGCCACGCCGCGAGGCCGCCGTCGAGCACGGCCACCGGTTCGCCGAGCACGTGCAGCATCCACCACAACCGCGACGCCTGACCGCCGCCGGAGTCGTCGTACGCGACCACCGGCGTGCCGGTGGCGATGCCGACCCGGCCGAGGGCTGCGGCGAAGTGTTCGGGCGTGGGCAGGGGGTGGCGTCCGGCGGCGGTCGAGGCGGGCGCCGACAGGTCGCCGTCGATGTCGAGCCACACCGCGCCCGGCAGATGCCCGCTGTCGTAGGCGGCCCGCCCGGACCGTCCGTCGAGGTACCAGCGGACGTCGACGAGGCGCACGTCGTCGAGGTGGGTGGCGAGCCACGCACCGCTGACCAAGGACTCCATCAGCCGCCGAACCGTCGCTGCCGCAGCCCGTAGTCACGCAGCGCGCGCAGGAAGTCGATCTTGCGGAAGTCGGGCCACAGCGCGTCGCAGAAGTAGAACTCCGAGTGCACCGACTGCCAGAGCAGGAACCCGGACAGCCGTTGCTCACCGGAGGTGCGGATGACCAGGTCGGGGTCGGGCTGGCCGCGCGTGTAGAGGTGCTCGGCGATCGCGTCCGGCTCGATCTGGTCGGCCAACTCGGTGAGCGACGTGCCGGCGGCGGCGTGCTCGAGCAGCAGCGAGCGCACGGCGTCGGCGATCTCGCGGCGCCCGCCGTAGCCCACCGCGACGTTGACCTCGAGCCCCGTGCGGTTGCGCGTGCGCTCCTCGGCCGCCTTCAGCGCCTCGGCGGTCGCGGCGGGCAGCAGGTCGAGCGCCCCGACCGCCCGGACGCGCCAGGGCAGCCCCGGCCCGGAGAGCTCGTCGGCGACCCCGGCGATGATGCGCAGCAACGGCTCGAGCTCCTCGGCCGGACGCCGCAGGTTGTCGGTCGAGAGCAACCAGATGGTCACGTGCTCGACGCCGACCTCACTGCACCACTCGAGCAGGTTGCCGATGTGCTGCGCGCCGACGACGTGGCCCTGGCTGACGTCGTCGAAGCCGGCGGCGCGGGCCCAGCGCCGGTTGCCGTCGATCATGATCGCGACATGGCGCGGGATGGGCGCACCCTGCAGCTGCCTGCGCAGGCGCCGCTCGTAGACGCGGTACACGGCGTCGCGCAACGTCACACGTCGAAACTAGCCCGCAGCACAAGAGTTCCATGCATCAGCCGGGCGCGTCGGACGATCATGACCGGCCGGTGAACGGAACCTGTGCTGTTGCGTCACGACCGCTCACTCACAGCGACCGCTCCGTAGCATCCGGTGGGTGACCCCGACGCACCCCGACGAGGACTCCTCGCCCGTGAGCGCCGCTGCTCATGCCGCCGCCACCGCGGCGCACAACGCGGTCGACGCCATCCACACCGTCGTCGCCGACCTGAAGCCCCGCTTGCGCGGGTGGCTGCATGCCTACGCCGCGCTCGTCTCGCTCATCACCGGCACCGCCCTCGTCGCCGTCTCGGCCGCGGTCAAGGGCGGCTCGTCGGCGCTGAGCACCGGGATCTACGCCGCGACCGTGACGCTGCTGTTCGGCACGTCCGCGCTGTACCACCGGCTCAACTGGAGCGAGCCGCGCCGCCGGCTGATGAAGCGGCTCGACCACTCCATGATCTTCGTGTTCATCGCCGGCACGTACACGCCGATCGCCGCGCTGACGCTGCCGCGCGACGCCGCCATCGCCGTGCTCGTCGCCGTCTGGGCGGGCGCGCTCATCGGCGTGGGGCTCCAGATCACCTGGCCCGGTGCCCCCCGGTGGCTCTCGGCGCCCTGCTACGTCGCGCTCGGCTGGGTCGCGGCCTTCGTGATGCCCGACCTGCTGCAGCACGCGGGCGTCGCGGCGTTCACCCTCATCGCGCTCGGCGGCGTCATCTACACCATCGGCGCCGTCGTCTACGCGCTCAAGAAGCCGAACCCGTGGCCGGGCACGTTCGGCTTCCACGAGGTGTTCCACGCCTGCACCCTGCTCGCGGCCCTGTGCCACTACGTGGCGATCTGGCTGGCCGTCTTCGCCTGACGGGCTCCGTGGACCGCCCGCAGGCGGACTACCAGCGCAGCGAGCGGTTGCGGCGCGCGAGTGCGTTGCCGGCCGCGCTGCTCGCCAGCAGCACGAGCACCGCCGCGACGCCGATCTCGCACGCGAAGGTCAGGAACCGGCCCACGTGGAACAGGTGCCGGCCGAGCAGGCTGCCGATGAGCGAGCCGATCCAGCCGATGACGATGGTGTTGAAGATCCCGATCTCCTGACGGCCGGGGACGGCCAACCGGGCCAGGGCGCCGATCACGGCGCCGACGACCGCGGCGCTGAGGATGAGCCACAGCGCCCAGCCGGCGATGGCCACCACGAGTACGAGCACCAGGACGACGGGCAGCAGCGCGAGCATGCCCTCACCGTACGAGCCCCGGCTGTGCGGAGCTCCGCAGCGCGAGGGTGTCCGCCGTGGGCGAACGACCTCGCCCGTGTGGCCGTTTCGTTGTAATCATGTAATGACTGCAACGCACGAGGAGGTACCACAGATGACTGGACGAGGACGCCGCGGCTTCGGCCGCCCCGGGGGTTGGCAGCAGGCCGACCTCCCGCCCGCCGACGACGCGGCCGCATGGTTCGCCGGCCGCCTGCCCGACGGCTGGTTCACCGGCCCGGCGACGATCACCGTCGACCGGGAGGAGATCGTGGTGCTCGGCGAGCTCGCCGCGCCCGAGGGCACCGCCGAGGCGACGCGGGAGGCCGCGGCGCTCGGCCGGATCGGCCGGTTCCGCGACGACACCCGCGAACAGCGCATGCAGATCGCGGACGAGGCGGAGGCCCGCTACGGCCGGAAGGTCGCCTGGGGCGCGTCCATCGGCGACACCCGGGTGCTGTTCACCCATCTCGCGGTGCCGGTGATGACGCGCCTGCGCCAGGACGAGCGGCGGGTGCTCGACACCCTCGTGGACGCCGGCGTCGCCCGCTCACGTGCCGACGCCCTTGCCTGGTGCGTGCGACTGGTGGGCGAGCACACCGACGAGTGGCTGACCGGCCTGCGCCGGGCCATGCAGCAGGTCGACGAGCTCCGCCGGGAGGGGCCGGGCCTCGGCGGTCAGGACGGCACCGCGACCGGCTGAGCGCCGCCCGACCCCGGACAACCGAAAGGCCGCCGTCTTGCGACGGCGGCCCTTCGGCTCACCCGGGGGGAGGGATGAGCCTTCGCACTTTTACCCAGGACATGACGGTCTCTCACACGTCCTCACATCTTTTTCTGAAATTTTCTTCCCGACCTAGAGTGGCGCCCATGCCGACGGACGCGCGTGACCACGACATCGTGCTCTTCGGGGCCACCGGGTTCGCCGGGAGGCTGACGGCCGAGTACCTCGCCCTCGCCGCACCGGCGGGCTGCCGCTGGGCGCTGGCCGGGCGCAGCCGCACCAAGCTGGCGGCTGTGCGCGACGGCCTCGCCGCGCTGAACCCGAGCCTCGCCGACCTGCCGCTGCTCGAGGCCGACGTCGATGACGTGGCCTCGGTGCGCCGCGTCGCCGAGGCCACCAAGGTGCTCGCCACCACGGTCGGGCCGTACGTGCTGCACGGTCACGGCGTGGTCGCCGCGTGCGCCGAGGCCGGCACCGACTACCTCGACCTCACCGGCGAGCCCGAGTTCGTCGACGCCACCTGGCTGCGCCAGCACGCGGTGGCCGAGCGCACCGGCGCCCGGCTCGTCCACGCGGCCGGCTTCGACTCGATCCCCCACGACCTCGGCACCTGGTTCACCGTCAAGCAGTTGCCCGAGGACGTCCCGCTCACCGTGCGCGGGTACGTGCGGGCGTCCGGCATGTTCAGCGGCGGCACCTTCGCGTCCGCGCTCACCGCCTTCTCGCGGGCCCGCGCCAACGTCGTCACCGCCCGGGCCCGTCGCGCCGCCGAGTCCGTGCCCGGTGACCGGCGCGTGCACGCCGAGCTGGGCCGCCCGCACCGCGACCCGCTCGAGGGCGACTGGTCGCTGCCGTTCCCGTCGCTCGACCCGCAGATCATCGTGCGCTCGGCCCGGGCGGTGCCGCGCTACGGGCCCGACTTCACCTACTCGCACTACGCGGCCATCGGCCGGCTCGCGACCGCAGCGGGCGTGGCCGCCGGTGTCGGCACCCTCGCCGGGCTCGCGCAGATCCCGCCCGCCCGGAAGGCGCTGATGCGCTTACAGCCGGCCGGTCAGGGGCCGTCGGCCGAGCGCCGGGCGCGGAGCTGGTTCAGCGTGACGTTCCTCGGCGAGGGTGGCGGCGAGCGGGTCGTCACGAGGGTGTCGGGCGGCGACCCGGGCTACGACGAGACGGCCAAGATGCTCGCCGAGTCGGCCCTCTGCCTCGCCCACGACGACCTGCCGCAGACCGCGGGCCAGGTCACCACCGCGCAGGCCATGGGCGACGCGCTGCTCGACCGGCTGCAGAAGGCCGGCATCGCGTTCGACGTCCTGGGCTGAGCCCCGCCCCGCCCTGGCCCGCCGCGCGGCGCCGCCGTGTGTGTGGCGACGCTGCGGGCGGACACGCCGCGCCGGGCCCCGCAGGGGCGCCACGCACGACCCGGCCCGCCGCGCCGTGCGCGGGGTTCCGGGCCGCACCCGCGTCCCTAGACTCGACCCATGTCCGACGAACCGCTCGAGACCCCCGAGACCGCCGCCGCCACGAGCGACACCGGCACCTCGTCGTCCCATGACATCCCGCTGCCCGCCCACCTGCGCGAGGCCTTCAAGGCCGACTGGGAGCCCGCGCCGGCGATGCCGCACCCGGGCGACCCGGACGTCGCCGCCTACGCGGGCAAGCGCCGCGCCGCCCTCTCGGCGCTCACCGCGGGGCGGCTGGTCGTCGTCCCCGCGGGCGGTCTGCGCACCCGCGCCAACGACACCGACTACGCGTTCCGCGCGGCGAGTGCCTTCACCTGGCTGACCGGCGAGACCGAGGCCGACACGGTGCTCGTGCTGCGTCCGGAGGGCAGCGGGCACGAGGCCGTGCTCTACGTGCCCGAGTACGCCCAGCCCGGTGAGGTGCGGTACTTCACCGACCGTGCCCACGGCGCCGTCTGGGTCGGCAACGTGCCGGGCCTGCACGACACCGAGGCGACGCTCGGCGTGCGCACCCGGCCGCGCAGCGCGCTGGCCGGCGACCACGCGCCGTATCGCGACGCACCCGCCGACCTGCTCGCCGGCCTCGACGCCGAGATCGACGCGCTGCTGCCTCACGCCGACCGCACCCGCCTCACCCGCCTGGTCGACGAGCTGCGGCTGGTGACGGACGAGTGGGAGCTCGGCAAGCTGCGCCTGGCCTGCGAGATCACCGCGCGCGGCTTCGCCGACGTCGCCCGCGAGCTGCCGCTCGTCGTCGGACGCCCCGACCTGCGCGGCGAGCGCTGGCTCGAGGGCACCTTCCAGCGGCGCGCCCGGCTCGAGGGCAACGACGTCGGCTACTCGTCCATCGTCGGCAGCGGAGCGCACGCCACGACGCTGCACTGGTGGCGCAACCACGGCGCCGTCGCACCGGGCACCCTGCTGCTGGCCGACATGGGCGTCGAGACCGACGCGCTGTACACCGCCGACGTCACCCGCACCATGCCGGTCAGCGGCGAGTGGACGCCCACCCAGCTCAAGGTCTACCGGGCCGTGTTCGAGGCGCAGACCGCCGGCATCGGCGAGGTGCGGGCGGGCAACGACTTCCTGGCCGCGCACCGGGCGGCGATGTACGTGCTCGCCGAGCACCTGCACTCGTGGGGCGTCCTGCCGGTGACCGCCGACGTCTCGTGCTCCGAGGACGAGGACCGCCCCGGCGCCGGCCTGCCCCGCCGCTCCCCGCGGCCCGGCCCGTCGCACATGCTCGGCATCGCCGTCCACGACTGCGCCGCCGCGCGCGAGGAGCACTACCGCAAGGGGACGCTCGCCGCCGGCCACGTGCTCACGGTCGAGCCCGGGCTGTACTTCCAGGTGAACGACCGCACCGTGCCCGACGAGCTCAAGGGCATCGGGGTGCGCATCGAGGACGACATCGTCGTCACCGACGGCGACCCGGTGAACCTCTCGGGCATGCTGCCGCGCGACCCCGACGAGATCGTCGGCTGGCTGCGCGAGGTGCAGCGCACGCCGGCGCGGCCGTGACGCCGTGCTGATCCCGACCCCGCCGTGGTGACCGACGGCGACCTCCTCGTCCCGCCGCGCCGTTGGCTACCTGGCGGGCTGGTCGTCCCGGCCGCCGAGCTGACCGAGCGGTTCAGCCGCGCGTCCGGGCCGGGCGGGCAGTCGGTGAACACGACCGACAGCCGGGTCGAGCTGCGGTGGGACGCCGCCGCGTCGGCCGTGCTCGACGACGCCCAGCGGGCCCGCGTGCTGCGGCACCTGGCCGGGCGGCTCGTCGACGGCGTCGTCGTCATCGTCGCGTCCGAGCAGCGGTCGCAACTGCAGAACCGGCAGGCCGCCCGGGCCCGGCTGGTCGTGCTGCTGCTCGAGGCGCTCGCTCCCCCGCCGCCGCCGCGCCGGGCCACCCGCCCCACGCGCGGCAGCCGCGAGCGCCGCCTCGACGCCAAGCGTCGCCGCGGTGACGTGAAGGCCGGCCGCCGCCGCCCCGACACGTCCGACTTAATCGTGCACGTGGCGTGTCGATGCGGGACGAACGTCGTTGGACACCGACGTGAGCAACGACTCCTCCCGTGTCCTGCCCACCGACGAGCCGACCGAGCGGCCCGGCCTGAGCCGGCGGGCGGTGCTCGGCCTCGGCGTCGCCGCCGCCGGTGCCGCCGCCGCGGCGCCGTTCCTGCCCGCCGCCGACGCCGCCGCGGTCGACCATCCGATCGCCCAGGCGCTGCCGCTCGCACCAGCGGGCAGCACCCTCGCGACGACGCTCGTCCGTGGCACGCCGGGCACCGGCGGCTACCGCCGCATCACCACCGGCCCGGGCGAGCCGAGCATCGTGCGCGGCGACCTGCTCGGCGGCGCCACCCGCAGCGGCGGGTCGCGCACCCCGATCGTCGCCTTCGGCCAGTTCACCGACATGCACCTCGGCGACTCGCAGTCGCCGTGCCGGGTCGAGTTCACCGACCGCATCGGCAGTCCGCTCGACGCCGCGTACCGGCCGCAGGAGATGTTGTCGCTGCACGTCGCCGAGGCGATGGTGCAGTCGATGAACCGGTTCGCCGGCGGCGCGCCGGTCACCGCGCGCCCCCTCGACTTCCTCATCAGCACGGGCGACAACGCCGACAACACGCAGTACAACGAGGTGCGCTGGCACATCGACCTGCTGGACGGGCACCAGCCGGTGCGTCCCGACTCGGGGAACTACGCGAAGTGGGAGGGCGTCGGCGGCAAGGACGACCGCAGCACCTACTACTGGCACCCGGACGGCACGCCGACGCTCGGGTCGCCGGACGACCCGCACACCAAGTACGGCTTCCCGACCGTGCCGGGCCTGCTCGACCGGTGCCGTGCGCCGTTCCAGGCCACCGGCCTCGCGATGCCCTGGTTCGTGACCTTCGGCAACCACGACGGGCTGATCCAGGGCAACTTCCCGTCCGTCGGGGTGCTGAACGCGATCGCGCTCGGCGCGCTCAAGGTCACCGACTTCCCGCTCGGTCTCGACCCCCAGGCCCTCGCCGCCGCCGCCGCGAACGGCGACGTCGCCGCGCTGACCACGCTGCTCACCCTGGGCCCCGCGAAGCTCGTCACCGCCGACCCGAACCGGCGGCAGCTGCTGCACCGCGAGATGGTCGCCGAGTACTTCAGGACGACGACCACGCCGGTCGGCCACGGCTACACCCAGAGCAACCTCGACAACGACACCGCGTACTACTCGTTCGACAAGGGCGGCGTGCACTTCGTCTCGCTCGACACGTGCAACCGCCTCGGCTACGACGAGGGCTCGCTGACGTCCGACCAGTTCAGCTGGCTGCAGGGCGAGCTCGTCGCACACAGCTCGCGCTACCTCGACACCAGCGGCAACTGGGTGGCCGGCGGCGGCGCCGACCAGCTCATCGTGATCTTCAGCCACCACACCGTCGAAACGATGACCAACCCGCTCGGCGTCGGCACGAAGCAGGGCACCGACGTGGCGGCGCTGCTGCTGCGCTTCCCGAACGTGGTGCTGTGGGTCAACGGGCACACCCACCGCAACACGGTCGTCCCCTACGCCCGGCCGGCGTCGGCCGCCGTCGGCGGCGGGTTCTGGGAGGTCAACACGGCCGCCCACATCGACTGGCCGCAGCAGTCGCGCGTGCTCGAGATCGTCGACAACGGCGACGCGACGCTGTCTATCTTCGGCACTTTGCTCGACCACGCCGCCCCGACCGCGGGGCCGAGCAACCCGACGACGCCGCTCGAGCTGGCGGCGCTGTCGCGCGAGCTCGGCGCGAACGACTGGCAGAACGAGGTGCCCACGGCGAGCGAGGACGGCAAGCGCGGCGCGGCGACCGACCGCAACGTCGAGCTGCTGGTGCGCAAGCCCTTCTGAGCCGGTCGCTCGTCCCCCGCGGCGGTCACGGCGCTCCTCGCCGCACCGGGGAGGGTGTGCGGGTCTGCGGGGACGAGCGGCCCCTGCCCGGGCGATGAT